>NZ_JAIQDD010000031.1:0-100369 GCF_020036995.1 Corallococcus sp. AS-1-12
CTCCTGTCCCCCTTGTCGCTTGGCAGCCGGCCAACTGGCCTCGCTATTCCGCGCAGACCTCCAGTCGGACAGGTTTCAGCGCTTCGTCTTCCGAGGGGGCCTCCCGCCCGGGCATGGACCTCGGACAGGCCCGCTCGCGCCGTGCGTCCCCGCCGGACTCGTCAACGAACGCCTGCCGCCCGGCCTAGCGCGAGTCCGTGCTGCGCCGGCCCCAGCGGATGACGCCGTCCCAGTCCTCGGGCGGCGGCGTCTGGATGAGGCGCTGGCAGCGCTCGACGTAGACGCGGGCCACCGGGTCGCCGTGCTCCACGCCGCAGCGGCGGAACAGCTCCTGGGCCAGGATGAAGTCGCGGCCGTAGTAGGCGGTGAGGGCCTTCTCGTAGAGGGCGATGCCCGCCTGCTTCTCCGGGGAGAACTCGCCCCGGCGGCCCAGCAGCTCGTGCACGCGCACGGGCTGGGGCTTGTCCCGCAGAAGCACGCGGTCCACCTCGCGGAAGACGTACGCGTCGCGGGCGAGCTGCGCGGTGGCCTGCCCCACCAGCACCTGGGTGCCGTACTGCTTGTTGGCCGCCTCCAGCCTGCCGGCCATGCCCACCGCGTCGCCCATGACGGTGTAGTTCGACTTGAGCTCGCTGCCCATGTCGCCCACCAGCAGGTCGCCCGTGTCGATGCCGGCGCGCACCGACAGCCGGTGGCCGAACTGCTTCTCCCAGTGGGGCTGCTTCTGCGCGAGCGCCGCCTGGAGCTTCAGCGCCGCCTCGCAGGCCAGGTGCGCGTGGCGATCCGTGCGCACGGGCGCGCCCCAGAAGGCCATCACGGAGTCGCCCATGTACTTGTCCACCTGCCCCGCCGTGGCGCGCACCACGGCGGTCATCTCCGTGAGGAAGGTGTTGAGCAGCGGCACCAGTTGCTCCGGCGGCAGCGCTTCCGACAGGCGCGTGAAGCCCTCGATGTCGCAGAGGTACACGGTCATCTGCCGGCGCTCCGGCTTCATCAGGCTCACGTCGCGCGCCACCAGCCGCGCCACGTCCGGGCTCACGTAGCGGCCCAGCGCGCTGTGCACGAACTCGCGCACGTCCTGCTCCGTGCGGAAGGCGTAGAGGGTCGTCACCAGGAACGCGAGCCCGCCGGACCACAGCGGCCCCGCGACGGCGACCCACACCTGGTCATGCACGAAGACGTAGCCCGCCGCGCCCACGTAGCCCGCCCCGGCCGCCACCGCCACGCAGACGAAGAGGAAGGCGCCGCCCACGGAGCGCAGGAGCCAACTGAACGACAGCGCCAGGAACGCGCCGATGAACGCGAGCCCCATCGTGGCGAGCATGTCCACCCTCGGCGGCGCGCGGGTGATGCCGTCCGACGCGAGGATGTTCGCGAGCGCCTGGCCCAGCACGGCGCCGTTGGCGATGCCCGGCCCGATGGGCGTCACCCGGCGCTCGGGCGCGTAGCTGCTGGTGTTGGTGAGGATGACGGCGCGGCCCTCCAGGTCATGGTCGAAGCGGACGGGCCGGGCCTCCTGCGAGTCGAAGAGGTTGAGCAGCACGTTCCACGCGCGGATGGAGCGGGCGAGCGGGCCGCGCGCGCCGCGGGTGGCGGACGGGGCCTCCCAGCGCAGCAGGCTGTAGCCGGCCGCGTCCATGGGCACGGAGTACTTGTCCCCGATGTGGAGGCGCCCGTCCGCGTACCGCAGCGTCTGCGTGCCCGCGAGCCGCATGGCGGCGGCCAGGGGCAGCGAGGGCAGCACGTAGCGCTCGCCACCGCGCGGGCTGTACGCGACGAGGTGGGGCACGCCGCGCACCACGCCGTCAGGGTCCGCGGGCAGCGTGGTGGCGCCGTAGCCGCTGGCCTGGCCGAGCAGCGGCGTCACCGGGTGCTGGAGCTGGCGCACCTCCAGGAGCTTCTCCGGATCCAGCCCCTGCACCTGCACGGAGGCCAGGGCGAGGAACAGGTCCGACGGGGCCACGCGGAAGGCGTCGTCCGCGGCGCGGCGCTCCTGGATGGACGCGGCGGCGGTGCCCAGTTGCTCGCCCAGGCCGCGGCCCTCGCCCTCGTCCGCGACGCCGGCCCAGACCTCCAGGGCCTTGCCGGCGGGGATGAGGAACGCGGGGCGCTGGAGGGCGAGCACGGACTGCGCCCGGGCGCGGGCCTCGGTGACGTTGGGGTAGCTGCCCAGACGGACGCGGTAGGGCCACAGGCGGCCGGTGGGAGGCAGCGTGCGGGTGCCCTCGGCGCCCCAGCGGAAGGCGAGCACGGAGCGGCCGGGGTCCTGGTCCAGGAGGGCGCGGAGCGCGTCGTCGTCCTGGGACAGGGCGCCCCGCCCCGAGCGCGTGGGGGTGACGCAGGCGCGGGGGCTCAGCTCCGGGTAGGTGAAGTCCAGCATCACCACGGAGGCGCCCTCCTCCACCAGGCGGTGCACCATGCCGCCCATGACCTGGCGCGGCCACGGGTACGCGGCGATCTCCGCGCGCGGGCCCTGCTGGGCTTCGGCGAGCGTGTCGTCGTCGATGGAGACGAGCACCACCCGGTCGGAGCGCTCGGACACCTCTCCGAGCTGGCGGATGCGCCAGTCGTAGAAGACGCGCTCGCCGCCGTCGAGCCAGTGCGAGAGCCCGTCGATGAAGCCCGAGGGCGACAGCAGGGGCGCGGGCGTGTCCTCCGGCCGCACGGGGCCCGTGACGCGGTGGGAGACGAGCAGGCCGAGCAGGCAGCCGAACAGGGCCGCCATGGCGAGCGAGAAGCCGAGCCGGTGGAGGAAGCGGCGGCCAGAGGAGTGGATGCGGAGGCGTTGCACGAGCGGCGCACAGGATACTCCGCCGGAGCCTCGCGCCCATGGGCAACACGCGGGGTATGGTTGGCCGCCGTCAACCGTGCCCCGTTCAAGAGAGTGCCCATGAAACGCCTGTTGCTGTCCGCCCTGGCCACCGTGTCCCTGCTTTCGCCGCTCGCCTGTGACCTGGAGAAGACGACGAACCAGCTCACGGCGGACCACGTCATCGTGGGCACCCTGCTCGCGACGCCGCAGGTGGACGTGTCCGCGTCCGCGATGGCGGGCTACGACGCGGGGACCTTCGGGCCGGACGGCGGGGACGTGGTGAGCTTCCCCGGGCAGACGGCGGCGTTCGTGTTCTTCGGGACGAAGTCGGGGGAGAACGCGCAGCCGCAGGGCGTGAGCGGCGCCAAGGTGACGCTGAACGCCGGGAGCGCGGCGGGCGTCACGCTCAACGGCCAGGGCGGCGGCAGCTACGGCGTGACGAGCGACTCCACGGACGACCTGACGTACGCGTCCGGCGCCACCTACTCGTTCTTCGCGGAGCAGAACGGGACGAAGTACGAGGCGCGGGTGGAGGACGCGCCGACGAAGGAGGCCATCCCGGCGTTCCACCCGGCGGAGGGCTTCGTGCGCATCAACGCCAACACGGCGTTCGCGTTCGACCGGCCGGCGCCTCCGGCGAACCAGGACCGCACGCTGGGCTTCGTGACGGTGGTGCCGCTGGGTTCGAACGGGGAGAAGGGCCAGGCCACCTATTCGAACGTGCCCACGTCGCCGGTGGAGTTCCTCCAGTTGGCGGCGACCCCGGCGCTGTTCCGGGAGGCCCGCGTAACGATCCCCGCCACCGCGTTCCCGAACCCGAAGCAGACCTACCTGGTCATCTTCCAGGCCGTGCGCATGGGCGGCCCGGAGTCCGACAACCTCTTCCTGGGCAGCGTCGTCCTGGCGGGCACCGCGGAAGTGGGCATCGTGCGGACGAACTGAGCGCGGAGGCGCGCCTACCCCGCCTCGATGTCCAGCCCGATGCGCCCCTCCAGCTTGAGGCGCAGGAGGTGACCCGCGAAGCGCTCCGACTCTTCGCGGGTGAGGATGCTGCGGAAGTCCGGCCCGTCCGCGATCTCCACCTCCATCACCGCGCCGCGCTGGAGGAGGCGGAAGAAGTCCTCCCCTCCCCCGGCCCTGGGCACGCGCAGGGGGATGAAGCCCTTGAGCGGCACGACGTCCGTGCTCGCCTCGATGACGCGCAGCAGGCCCGGCGCGTCCGGGCGCACGGCGCCGGAGGCGACGGACTCCTCCGCGTAGAGCGGCGCGGGCGGAAGCGACAGGTCCTCGGTGGAGTCGTCGAAGAGGAAGCCGTAGCGGGACGGCACCCGCTGCGTGAGCAGGTAGCAGAGCAGGACGGCCTCGTCCGGCTGCACGCGCGCGACGTGGAGGATGGAGCGCTCCGCCCCCACGCGGCGCAACAGCAGCGTGAGGTGCGGCTGGCTGCGCTGGAGGTAGCGCTGGACGCGGTCCAGCAGCGTGGCGCGGACCTCCGTGAACGCGGCCTGGTAACGGGCCTCGCTCTCGGCCTCGCGCTGGGAGACGGCGTCGCGCGCCTTGGCGAGCTTCGCCTCCGCGTCGCGCAGGAAGTCGCTGGCGGCGCCCTGCGGCTGAAGTCCCGGAGTTGTCGAACCGGCGTCCATGCCCGCGGCGCGCACCGCGCCCAGCAGGAAGGAGCCCTGTTGCGTGAGCCGGGCCTGCTCCTCGCGGAACTGGATGACGGAGGCGGCGTGACCGCGCTTGAGCTCCTCCCAGGCGTCGTACGCGGACTCCAGCGTCTCCAGCGCGCGCAACGGCCCCAGCGCGCCCTCGGGGCCGGAGGCCCACGGCAGGTCTGTGCTTCGCGTGGGGAGCGCCGGGGACTCGTCCACGGCGGGCACATCCACGGGCGTGTCATGTCTCGGTGGCGGTTTGGCCCCGGGCGGCTTCGTACCCATCGGCTCGCATCCTAGCCGGAAACACGAAGGCCCCTCCCCGCCTTGAGCGGGAAGAGGCCCGGGTGTGACTCGACGGCGCGCCCTGGAATCAGGTCGTCCGCTGGCCCGGCGGCACCGTGGAGCCGGCGCCCTGCTGGCCTTCCGAGCCGCGCGCGTTGTTGATGGCCGTGGCGAGCTTGTCCTGGCCGCCCTGGATGCGCTGGCGCAGGTCGCCGCGGAGCTGCTGGCCCGGCTTGTCCGCGAGCAGCAGGCCGACGCCGACGCCCACCAGCACGCCCGCCGCGAAGATGCCCAGCGCCGGCAGCGCCGTCTCCGCCGTCGTGCGGCGCGTCTCCAGGCCGATGAGGTCCAGCACGTCGTCGCGGTCCAGCTTCTTCAAGTCCTTCAGGCTCAGCATGTCCGACTCCGGGGAAATGACTTCGGGGAAAGACCTGGGGTGCTTCGACTGAATCCTAGACGCTGCCCGAGGGCGGCGTGCCCCGGCCCGTCTGATAGCCCTGGAAGGCGGACTCCGCCATGCCCAGCAGCTCATCCTTCACGAAGGGCAGCGCGGCGAGCCGCACGCCCAGCTTGAGGATGCGACCGGTCAGCGGCGTGAAGAGGCCGCCGCCCAGCACGTAGCCCACGCCCACGGCGATGGCCAGCGTGCCATAGGGGTTGCGCTCCACGCGCCCCTTCAGGTCCAGCGTCTGCCCCAGGTCCGCCACCGCGCTGCGCGCGTTGTCGATGAACTGCTGCGCGTCCGAGCCGAGCTGATCCACGCGCTGGCCGAAGCCCGCGTCCTCGCCGTGCGCCGTGCCGTTACCCGTCGTGCCCGAGTAGTTCGTCATGTCCGTGCTCCCTTGGTCCGGCAAGCGGTTAGCGGGACGCGATGCGGCCCACGATGAAACCCACGGCGATGGCGCCCAGGAGGCACGTGCCGGGGTTGGCCTTGATGAACCCGACGACCTGGTTGTTCAGGTCCACCAGGTTCTGCCGCGCCTCGTCCATGTTCGGCAGTTGGTCCTGAATCTGCCGTGCCCGGTCTGCCATCTGCTGCGGATTGATTTCCATGGAAGCCCTCTGATGTGCGTTCGTTTTCCGATTGCGTCTTGAAGCTTCTGCATCCAGGCCCGCCGGTGCAGCCTCAGCGCCGCGAGCCCACCAGGTAACCGACGAGGAAGGCGGTCCCCACGCAGGCGTAGGGATGCTTGCGCACCCACTGCCGCCAGTCCGTGACCTCCGCCACCTCCACCCGGAGCGCGCTCACCGACGTGGCCAGGTCGGCCCGGGTGCGCTCGATTTCCTCGCGAAGCGCCGCGCTGGTGCGCGGCAGGTGTCCATTGCTAGCGGCCATCCCGCGGCTCCTTGAAAGCCATTCCCGTTGCGTCCTTCAGCGTGTTCACCCCGGGCGCCGGGGCCACCCGCGGCTGCGCCGTGGTGAGCGCCGCCATGCTGCGCGACAGCTCGCTCACGCTGTCATCCATCATCTGGCGTGACTTCATCCGCTTCACCGCGCGCAGGATGCCCAGGCCGCCGCCCACCAGGTTGGCCGCGCCCACGAGCGCCAGCGCCCCCGCCCACCCCGTCCACGGAGCGAGCACGGCCGCCAGCGCCCCGCAGACGAAGGCGTACCCCACGAGCAGGAAGGGCACGAACACGGCGATGCTCGCCACGTCCAGGCCCATGGCCTTCGCGTCCTCCGCCAGCTCCACGCGCGCCAACTGGAGGTGCTGCGTCACCAACCGACTGAAGCCGTCCGCCATGCGCCCGACGAGCGCGGCGACGCCGCGATCCGTCTGTTCACTGCCCACGTGCATGCGCTCTCCGGCCGACGCTCACGTCCCTGTGCGCGTGGGCGCCAACCTAGGCACCCCACCTCCCCGCGACAACCACGGCGCGAGGAATTTGTCCGGCGTTCGCCAGCGTCGGCCACTCAACGCGAGAAACCACCGGATCCGCGAACAAGTCTACCGCAAGCCCCCCTAGCCGATGAGCTGCACCGGCGGCGCGACGGGCGGCTGCACCGCGATGGGCGCCTCGAAGCGCATCACCAGCGGCAGGTGGTCCGACGCCACCCGGCTGAGCGGCGAGCGGTGCGGCGTCACCGACACCGGCCGCACCCCCGAGTCCACGTAGATGCGGTCCAGGCGGAACAGGGGCAGCCGCGTGGGGTACGTGCGCGCGGCGGCGCCCAGCTCGAACGCGGCGTCGTGGATGGCCTCGCGCACCAGCGACGACACCGGGCCGTTGCCCCAGGAGTTGAAGTCCCCGCACACCACCATGGGGTCCTTGCGGGCCGCGTCGCGGAGCAGGTCGGCGGACAGGAGGAGCGCCTCCTGGCGCCGCCGCTCGCTCACGGACAGGCCCAGGTGGAGGCAGAAGACGTGCAACTGCTGCCCTCCTCCCAGGTCCAGGTCGCATCTCAGCGCGCCCCGGGGCTCGCGGCGCGGCACGCTCAGGTCGTAGTTCTTCGACTTGAGCACCGGCAGCCGGCTGAGGATGGCGTTGCCGTAGCGGCGGCCGTTGCGGACCACGTTGGGTCCGAAGGCCATGTGCATCCCGAGCATCTCCGCCAGGTGTTCGGGCTGGTCCTCCCGGGGCGTCTTGCCCCGGAAGTCCCCCACCTCCTGCAGGGCGACGATGTCCGCGTTCACCTCGCGGAGCACCGAGCCGACGCGCTCCAGGTCGAACGCTCCGTCCACGCCGATGCCGGAGTGGATGTTGTAGGAGACCAGGGTCAGCTCCACGCGTCGTCCACCCTCCTTCAAGCCGGGATGATGCGGCGGGCCGCCAGGCGCACCGCCTCCAGGGGCAGCGCCGCCAGCCGCTGCATGGCCGTCGCCACGTCGCCCACGCCGGACTGGATGGCCTTGAGCTGGCGGCGCGCCTCGTCGATGAGGTCCGGCAGCCGCCCCTGCTGCATCGGCCGCTCCTGGGTGGGCGGCAGCGCGCCGATGGGCGCCGTCGTCCCGATGACGGGCGAAGCAGCCGCCTTGCGCTGCTTCTTCGCGGCGCCGCTCACGCGCGACACCGGCCCGTGGGAGAACTTGGCGTCCGCCTCCGGCCGGGCCAGCTCCTCCAACTGAAGCTCCATCTTGCGCGCGGTGAGGATCTCCTCCGTCTGCGCGTGGCTCTTGCCGTAGTGGACGCCCTCGTGCTCGCCCACCGACACGCGCGCGGACTGGGACAGGTGCTCCTTGTCGCGCTGACGCAGGCTGCGCTTCTGCGGCGGGAGCGTCTTGGGAACCTGGAAGTGGTCGAAGCTGTAGGAGCGAGGCATGCGCGTCCTCCCTTTCGAAATTGATGTGCTGCGTTGATGTGGGAAAGCTAGGGAGCCCCTCGCCGTCCGTAACGCCTTGACACGGGGAGAACTGGCACGGCTGCCTGCCGCACGTCCGGCCAGGAACACTGTTTCGCCTTTGGGGGCACCCAAGTACCGGCAATGGCACGCATCCGGTGCCTGCCTCCAGGGCGGGCGGCCGGACGTCATGCAGGAGGCATCCAGCCGGGCCCTTCCGAGCAGAGAAGCAGACAGCCAACACGCCCGTCGCCGCTCCGGGAAGGTTCCGCGCGCGCGTGGTGTAAAGAACGGCCCATGCCCGCCCGGAACCCTTCCGCCGCCCGAGTCCTCGTCCTCTCCCTGCTCGCCTCCGGGTCTCCGGTGCTCGCCGCCTCCACGGCCCCCGCCGTGGTGACAGGCAGCGTGCCGGGCGCCGCGGCGGCGCCCACCGCGTCGGGCCTCCGCGCTCCGGGCGCGCCCACGCCGGGCGCCGTGCTCCAGGGAGAGCTGGCGCCGCTGAAGGTGGCGCCCGTGGACGGGCCCCGCCTGTCGCTCCAGCCCGCCAACCCCAAGCCGGGTGATCCGGTGCTGGTGACGGTGAGCGGCGCGTCCTCGCTGCCCACGGGCACGCTCGCGGGCCGGCCCCTGCGCTTCTTCGCGTGGAACAACGGCTACGCGGCCCTCTCCAGCCTGCCGGTGGAGCAGGTGGAGGGCAGCGTGCCGGTGGACGTCACGGCCCCCGGGCGCGGCCTGCCGGTGCTGCTGTCCGGCGTGCTCAACGTGGGCGCGCCGGGCTTCCGCGAGCGCGAGCTGCGCGTGGCCAACAAGTACGTGAAGCCGCCCAAGGCGGTGAAGGCGCGCATGGAGGCGGACCGCAAGGCGTTCGCCGCGGCGTTCGCGCAGCCCTTCCAGAAGCCGCTGTTCGGCCGGAACTTCGCCTGGCCGCGCGAGGCCACGGTGACGGCGCCGTTCGGCGACCGCCGCTCGTTCAACGGCAAGCTGCAGACGCAGCACTTCGGCGTGGACCTGGACGGCGCCACGGGCTCGCCGGTGGTCGCCGCCAACGACGGCACGGTGGTGATGACGCGCGACAACTACGCGTCCGGCAACACCGTGCTCGTGCACCACGGCGCGGGGCTCTACACCGCGTACTTCCACCTGTCGCGCATCGACGTGAAGGACGGCGCGCAGGTGAAGCAGGGAGACCCGCTGGGCCTGGTGGGCAGCACCGGCCGCGTCACCGGCCCGCACCTCCACTGGGGCGTGAAGGCGGATGACCGCTGGGTGGATGGCCAGACGCTGCTCAAGCTGGACTTCACCGGCGCCCCGGAAGCGCCGGGCGTGGCCACCAACGCGCCCGGCCTGGGCAACCCGTAGCGCGGGCCCGCTTTCAGCCGCGCTTGGGCGCCCGGGCCCTGGGCGCGGCCTTCTCCCGCTTCAGCGGGGCCACGTCCGGGGGGTCCTCGCCCCTGGGGAGTTCGTGCTTCGCGGGCTCGGGCTTCACGGGCTCCGCCGAAGGGGACGCGCCGCCCAGCAGCACGCCGTGGAGGAACGAGTCGGCGATCTGCGCCTTGGCGCGCTCGAGCATCGCCGTGTCGCGCGCGTCCGCCAGCCCCACCACGAAGGCGGTGAGCCCCATTTCGATGGAGCCGAAGAGCAGCGCGGACGCGAGCAGCGGATCCACGTCCGGGCGCAGCTCCCCGGCCTCCTTCGCGCGGGTGAACATCTGCGCGCTCAGGCGGATGACGTCCACGAACGCCGTCTGCCGGTTGATGCGGGCGCCGGCCGGGGAACGGGCAATCTCCAGGATGAGCACCTTCACCGCGCGGGGGTCCACGCGGTAGGCCTCGAAGGCCACGTCCGCGATGCGGCGGACCTTCTCCACCAGCGGCCCCTCGCTCTCCGCGACGGCGCGCGCACGCGCGATGAAGCCGCTCCAGCCCGTCTCGAAGACGGTCTCCAGCAGCTCATCCTTGTTCTTGAAGTAGTGGTAGACGAGCCCGTACGCGACGCCCGCCTCCTTGGCGACGTCCGCGATGCGGCAGCCGTGGTAGCCCTTGCGGGCGAACACGTCGATGGCGGCCCGCAGGATGGTGCGGCGGCGCTCGCTCTCCCGCGTCCCGCTCTCCGGCGCCGTCTTCTGCTGGCCCACGCGTCCTCCCACGGCTGGTTGATTCAAGAATCAGCCAGCCACGCTACGGACGCGGGGCTCCGGGGTCAATCCTTACGTGGGGCCCTCCGCCGCGCCCGAGGGGGAGGCGGGCGGAAGGGGCACGCACGGGGAAGGGCCCTCCCCAGGAGGGGACTCAGGCCGCCGAGCCGTTGAACATCACGCGGGCCACGCCGAGCAGGCGGTCCACGTCGCGCGCGTTGAGGCCGCGGGCGCGGGCGAAGTCAGACAGGGGACGCAGCAGGTCCTCCGTCTGGGCGGGCGTCTGCTCGGTGCCCGTGAAGAGCTCACCGAGGCTGACGCTGAGGGCGTTGGACAGCGCCGCCAGGGTCTCCACGTGGGGCACGCGCTCGCCGCGTTCGATCATCGACAGGAAGGACACGCTGATCTGCGCTCGCTCCGCGAGCTCCTCCTGCGTCCATCGTTCCGGGCGCTGCGTGCGAAGCTCGCGAATGCGCTGGCCAATTCTTTTTCCGAGATCCGACACGAAGTACTTCTCCTCTAGGGGGGATGTTTCCGAGGTGAGTGCAACGCTCGCGTACGGCGGGTGATTCCTATCCACCCGACCCGAAGGATCCGAATCCGGCCACACTCAGGTTCACGCCGGCGAACTCCGGCGACTGGTTGCGCCGCAGGATCACCACCCCCTCGATACGCCAGCAGTCACAGGCGGGTCCATACGACACGCCAAAGGTCTGCTGCGCAAGGGGCTGACTTTCCTGGGTAATCAGATCCTTATAAAGCGGTTGCACCAACGCTTCGTATCGCAACCCGAGCCCGAATCCGAGCTTGATTCGCGTACCGACAGTGAGTGCCTGCGCCCGCTCGGTCGGAGAGGGGTCGACCTGGTCATTGTGGGACGGCAGGGGACGAGGTGCGTCTCCTACCAGCATGTCCACTCCCCGACGGACGAAATCGGGTCCCTGTGCCAGGGGATCCAACCCACGATCAATTGACAATTGTTTCACGGCCAGCAGGTCGTCGTAGCGGGCGTACAGCGCGTTGCCCTTGCCGTTGTCGATGGTGAAGTCGGCGGACAACTGGGTGATGTCGAGCGTCGTGGGATCCATGCGCACGAGCCCGCCCGCGGTGAGGACCCCGGCGCTGGCGGACAGGCGGGCGAAGGTGTCGCGCAGCACGCTGCCCTGCACGCTGTCCCGGCCCGCGACGGGCGAGATGCGAGACAGGTCGAAGCCCTGGCCGATGCGCAGGCGCAGCGGTTCGCGGGTGGAGGGCCCCTTGCGGACGCGCAGCGTCTGGTCCACGGCGACCACGGCGTGGAGGAAGCCGCGCACGCTGCCGTCGGACTGGAGCGGCACGGCGGAGTCCCATTCGTCATAGACGAGCGGCACGGTGCCGGTGCCGCCGCCGTTGAGGGCGGTGAGCCCGTGCCCCCAGCCGCCGGGCACGTAGCGCAGGGCCACGGACGGGGACACCGTGTGACGGTAGAGCGTGTCCCGGTCCACGAAGGTGCGCGCCAGTTGGGAGTCCAGCACCAGGTCCGCCAGCGCATAGCCGCGCGCGGCGGTGCGGCCGGAGACCTCGCCCACGGACACGTCCTGGCGCAGCGCCACGGAGGGCGTCAGCCGGCCCCAGTCGCCCAGCCCGTAGGACGTGGACAGGCGCGGGGCGAGCGACACGCGATCGCGTCCCTCGCGCTCGGTGGGGTCCAGGCGGCCGTTGCCCTCCAGCTCATCGGGTACGCCTCCGCTCTCCAGGGGCGTGCCCTCGGGGCGCCAGGCGCCGTTGAGGGAGAAGAGCCCGTCGGAGCCGTCGTCCGCGAAGCCGCCGCTGAGCAGGGGCGCCAGCCGGCTGTACTCCACCTGCATGCCGCCCATCACCCGCCCGCCGAAGAGGGGCCGCTGGGGCAGCGCCAGGGTGATGCCCGGCAGGCGCTGGAACGTCGTGGGGCCGTGGGGGTTGGTGGCGACGTTGTCCGCCGTGGCCACGGCGGGGATGGTGTTCGTCTGGAAGAAGCGGAACGGGTAGCGCAGGTCCTGGCGCAGCGACACGTCCAGCCCCAGGTAGCGGTCGTCACGGCGCTGGTACACCATGGCGGTGCTGCGCAGGTAGTTGGTGTTCTGCACCAGCAGGTCGGCGGTGAGGTCGCGCGTGTAGAAGCCGTCCGACACGAAGTACGCGTCCACGCGGTCGTGCCAGCCGTCACCCAGGTCCTGGGTGTGCTGCCAGGACGCCTCGCCGCGCAGGCCCCGCTTCTCGTCGACGATCTCCGACGTGTAGTCGCGCACGCCGGGAGCGACCTCCCGGTAGACGCGGAGGAAGTCGTAGGTCGTGGGGTTCAACCGGGGGCGGAGGTCGTAGAGGAAGCCCAGCGTGGCCCGGCCGCGCGTGCGGTCGCTGGGGACGTAGCGGAACTCGGTGAGCAGCCGGGGGCCCTTCACGCCGTTGGTGCGGGGCTCGCGGATCTCCCGCCCCTCGCGCTGGGTGTAGAACGCGTTCGTGACGTCGCCGCCGCCCGTGTAGATGCCCGGCGTGAACGTCAGGTCGTAGCTCTCCCCCAGCGTGACGAAGACGGGCTGCTCCAGCCCGAAGCCGTTGAGGCCGGAGTTGGACGGACGGGGGATGAGCAGGCCGGTGCGGCGCTCGGCCAGGGGCAGGTACAGCCACGGCAGCGCGAACACCGGCACCGAGCGCACGTACACCACGGGCCAGGTGAGGATGGCGCGCTCGCCCATCTTCACGTTGGCCTCCTTCGCCTCCACGCGCCAGCCCGGCTCGCCCGGGCCGCACTGGCACGGGGTGAAGGCCAGGCCGTCCACGGAGAAGGCCGTCTCGCCGGTGCGGCGGATGCGCGTGCCGCTCATGAGGACGGGCGTCTCCCCCAGCTTGCGCAGCTCGTCCGGCGTCTTGGCGGCCTGGAGCGCTTCGGGGGTGACGCCCTTCTTCTGCATGAAGAGGCCGCCCTTCACGTTGGCCTCGTTGGAGCGCAGGTCCACGCGCACGTCGTCCGCGATGGCGGCCATCAGGCCGCTGACGAACATCACGTTGCCGGTGGCGGTGGCCACCTGCGTGGCCTCGCTGTACGTGACCTCGTCCGCGCGCAGCACGTTGGGGCCGCTGCGCAGCTCGCAGTGGCCCCGGGCGGTGAGGATGTCGTTCTCGTAGACGACGTAATCGGCCGCGAGCTCCACGACCTCGCCGGTGGGCAGCTCCACCTGCGTGGCCAGCGGAATCTGGGCCGACACCCAGAGCGTCAGGACGACCGGGGCAAGGAAGGTCATGCGGGAGGCGTGGGCGGTGGGCGCCGTGCCGGCAACGGCGCCCGACCCGTCCTACCGGCCCGGACGCGGGAAGTCGAGGGTGATGAGGCCGCCTTCCTGGCGTGTCTCATAACGAACCCCCTGCTTGAGCTGGATGACGACGCGCACCGACTGGCCCGCGTTGGAGAACGCCTCCACCCGCGACACGGCCGACGGGAAGAAGTGCGTGTCCAGGGGCAGCGTGTTGTTGGACTCCACCACGCGCGTGTTCTCCAGCTCCAGCACCACCTGGTTGCCGGAGCCGTTCACCGTGTAGCGCACCGGCTCGTTGGTGCGCACGAAGACGCGCGAGCTGTCCGGCTGCTGCTGGAAGCCAATCTGCGTCATCGTCTTGCGCCGCGACGACACCGCGCCCCCGCCGCTCTCGCGAGACGTGGACGCGGCGCTGCCCTGGCTGGGGCGGGCGCGCGACTCACGGGCCGCCACGGCCTGCTCGCTGCGCTCACGGGCCTCCGCCGCGCGCTGGCGCTTCGCCTCGGCGGCGGCCTCGCGGGCCGACTGCTGCTCCTCGCGGCGGGCCTGGGCGGCGGCCTGGCGCTCCTCTTCCTTCTGGCGCTTCGCCTCGGCGGCGGCCTGCGCGGCGGCGCGCTTCTGCTCCGCGGCCGTCTTCGCGGAGGCCTGGCGCTCCTCGGCGGCGGCCTGGGCGGCGGCGCGCTTCTCCTCGGCGGCGGCCTGGGCGGCGGCGCGCTTCTCGTCGGCGGCGGCCTTCGCGTCCTCTTCGCGCTGGCGCTTCTGGTCGGCGGCGGCCTGCGCGCTGGCGCGGCGTTCGTCCTCGGCGCGCTTCGCGGCGGCCTGGGCCTCCTCCTCCTGACGCTTGCGCTCCGCGGCGGCGGCCTGCTCCGACGCGCGGCGCTCCTCATCCTGGCGCTTCGCGGCGGCCTGGGCCTCCTCCTGGCGCTTGCGCTCCGCGTCCGCGTCCGCCTTGGCGCGGGCGGCGGCCTCGGCGGCGGCCTTCTCCTGGGCCTCGCGCTCCGCCCGGGCGGCGTCCGCGGCGGCCTTCACGGCCTTCTCCTGCGCCTCCCGGTCCGACGCGGCGGCGCGGGCCGCGTCCTGCGCGTTGGAGCCGGCCTGGGTGTTGGCCGCGGCGGTCCCCTGCGCGGGGGCGCCCTGCCCTTCCGCGGGGGTGAGCTGCGCGACGGCCGCGTTGCCCCCGCCGCCCAGGACCTTCACCACCAGCTTGTTGCCGGAGGCCTGGATGTCCGTCTCCACCTCGCGCTCATAGCCGATGAGGATGCGCGCGATGGACGAGGACTCCGTGCCATAGGCCTGCGTGCGGATGCCCGTCACGGTGCCATTGCCCACCGGCAGCTCCTCGGGCACGTCCTTGAAGACGGCGCCGGACACGTCGATGACGAGCCGGGGCGGGTCCGTCATGGTGAAGCTGTTGAAGTCCGCCTTCTTGCTGCCGGTGATCTCCACCGTTCCGCCGCTCACGGTGACGGACGTGATGGTGTTGAAGTCCACCGGCTGCTGCGCCAGCGCCACCATGGGCACCAGCCACAACCCGAGCAGTGACACCGCCAAGCCCTTCATCGACCACTCCCGTGACATGCGTCAGAAGACAGACGCGCGCGAAATTATCACGCACCCGGGAGGCACCAACTTTTCAGTCCGGCCGGAACGTCCGCGCTTCAACGCAAGCGCGGCATGGACGGCGAGCGCGTGCGGTGCGTGCGGGTGTATTCGATGAGGTTCTTGATGTCGTAGCAGATCTGCCGGATGTCGTGCCCCATGGTGAGCTCGACGTGGCTGTTGCCCTTCACCGGGCGCCACAGCAGGTATTCGCTCTTCGCGGCGCGGTACACGCTGCGCGTGGACTCCACGGACGCCAGCGGATCCATGTCCCCGAAGATGATGGCCATGGGGATCTCAATCTTCCCGAAGCCGCGCTTGAAGTCGTAGTCCGTGCGGTAGCAGACCATCTCGCCGCGGCGGATCCACCGGGCGAACTGTTCAATCACCTTGCGGGGCTCGCGCTCGCCGCCCTCGCGCAGGAGCCACCGGATGTCGTCGCGGCTGACACGCTCCGTGTTGATGAGCCGGTTCAGCTTGCGCGTGAAGCGCTGATACAGCGCGGACTCGTCCGCGTGCGCCAACTGGCGCTCCACCCACTTGAGCACCACGTCCACCGGCACCGCGTTGAACACGAGCGGCTTGGGCGCATCCGGCTCCAGGCGCTTCTGGAGCGCGGGGCTGAAGGCGCCCGCCCCCTTCGCCAGCAGCGAGCGGCCCAGCGAGGACGCGCGGCGGTTCAGGTTCAGCCCGCCCAGCGTCATGTCCACCGCGCCCGCGAGCAGCGGCGAGCCGTGCGCCAGCATGCGCAGGAGCATGAAGCCGCGCCCCAGGTCCGCGGGCGACCCGATGGTGATGAGCCCCTCGAAGTCGTCGTGGATGCCGGCGTAGCCATAGCCCAGCATGCCGCCCATGGAGTGGCCGCAGTAGAAGACGCGCTCGCGCCGGGTGATGCGCTTGACGCCGGAGACGGCCGCCGGCAGGTCGTAGAGGAAGTAGCTGTCCAGGTCCCAGCCGTAGTCCAGGTCCTGCGGCAGCGGGCGCTTGAAGCGCTCCGCGCGCTCCTTCTGGAAGGCGATGGAGCTCTTGCCGTGCCCGCGCAGCTCCAGGATGTGGATGTCCACGCCGAAGAAGAGCAGGTTCTTGACGAACTGGCCGCTCGTCCACGTGTGCCGGTTCTGGGAGAAGCCGTGCACCAGGAGCAGCGGCTCACCGAACAGCGGCTGCGCGAACGCCTGTTTCACCGGCCGGTAGCGCGTGATGACGAGCGACCAGCCGTCCGCCGTCTCCACCACGTAGTTGGTCTTGGAGTACAACGCCCGGAAATCGACCTCATCGACGGTGGGCATCGGAGGTCCCGGAAGCGCTGATCTCCAGTCCGGCAGGCGCATGTCGCAAAGTTACTGCTGCTACCGCATCGCGCCAAGGCTTCGGTCAACCCATCGCTTCACGGCGCCTACCAGGAACAGTGAGCCTGTAGCGAGCACGACGCCATCTGGACGACCCACTGCATCGGCCCTCGCTCCGGCAAGTGCGTCCTCCAGGGAGGCGTGCGCGACGACCCGTGAACACAAAGCCCCGGCTTCCGCCATGTATCGCTCCGGGGCAAGCGAGCGCGGCGTGTCCAGCGGCGTGAGGTGCACGGAGGCCGCCAGCGGGAACAGCGCCCGCATCATCGGCCCCCGGTCCTTGTCCGCCACCACCCCGAACACCAGGTGCAAGGGCCGCCCGGCGTAGAGGGTGCGCAGGGCCTCCAGCAGCACCGCCACGCCCGCCGGGTTGTGGGCCCCGTCCACCACCACCGTCGGGCCCTGGGCCACCTCCTCCAGCCGCCCCGGCCAGCGCGCGGTGGCCAGGCCCTCTCGCGCGGCCTCCGGCGTCACCGCCACGCCCCGGGCCCGGAGGGCCTCCAGGCAGGCCAGGGCCACCGCCGCGTTCTGACGCTGATACGGCCCGCGCAGCGCGAGCGTGAGACCCTCCAGCGACCAGCCGGGTCCCCGATACGAGAGCGTCCCATCGGACCCGGGGACGATGCCGAAGTCGCGGCCCTCCACCTGGACGGGCACGGCCAGCGCCTCCGCGCGGCGCAGGAGCGCGTCCAGGGCCTCCGGCTCCTGCCGGGACAGCACCACCGGGACGCCCGGCTTGAAGATGCCGGCCTTCTCCCCGGCGATCTCGCGAAGCGTGTGGCCCAGGTACTCCATGTGGTCGAAGGACACGGGGGTGACGCAGGTGACGACGGGGTCCGCGGCGGTGGTGGCGTCCAGCCGGCCGCCCAGGCCCGTCTCCAGCACGGCCACGTCCACGCGCTCGCGGGAGAAGTGCCAGAGCGCGACCACGGTGCCGAACTCGAAGTACGTCATCGGGTCCGACAGCGCGGAGGGGTAGCGCTCCAGGACCTCCAGGATGCGCTGGCCGAAGACGGCGTCCGGGATGTCCGCGCCGGACACGCGGATCCGTTCGTTCACGCGCACCAGGTGCGGGGACGTGTAGAGCCCCACGCGGTGCCCGGCGGCCTCCAGCGCCCGCGCCACGAAGGCGCAGGTGCTGCCCTTGCCGTTGGTGCCGGCGACGTGCAGCGCCGGGTAGTCGCGCTCGGGATGGCCGAGCGCGGCGAGCGCGTCCCGCACCCGCTCCAGGCCCAGCTTGATGCCGGAGGGGTTGAGCGCCTGGAAGAAGCGCAGGGCCTCTTCCGGAGTCCGGGGGGCGGCGCGGGGCGCGTCCATGCGTGGAGGGTCCGCCGCCCTACCCCAGCATGCCGAGGATCTGCCCCAGCTTCGCGCGCAGGTCCTTGCGGTGGACGATGGCGTCGATCATCCCGTGGTCCAGCAGGAACTCCGAGCGCTGGAAGCCCTCCGGCAGCTTCTGGCGGATGGTCTGCTCGATCACGCGCGGGCCGGCGAAGCCGATGAGGGCCTTGGGCTCCGCGAGGATGATGTCGCCCAGCCAGGAGAAGGACGCGGCCACGCCGCCCGTGGTGGGGTTGAGCATCACGGAGACGTACGGCTTGCCGCTGGTGCGGAAGCGGGCGATGGCCGCGGACGTCTTCGCCATCTGCATCAGGGAGAAGATGCCCTCCTGCATGCGCGCGCCGCCGGAGGCGGAGAACACCACCGCGGGGCACTTGAGCTCGAAGGCGCGCTCGAACACGCGCGTGACCTTCTCACCCACCACGGAGCCCATGGAGCCGCCCATGAACTCGAAGACGAAGCAGCCCACGGAGACGGGGTGGCCCTCGATGCGGCCCACGCCGGAGATGAACGCGTCGTTCTCCTCCAGGTTCTTGCGCGTGGACTTGAGCCGGTCCTTGTACTTCTTGGAGTCGGTGAAGCCGAGCGGGTCCTGGGGCTCCAGCTCCTTGTCGAACTCCTCGAAGGAGTCCGGATCCAGCGTGGCCGCCAGCCGCGCGCGCGCCGTCCACGCGTGGTGGTGCTCACAGTGCATGCACACCATCCAGTTCTTCTCGAGCTCCTGGCGGTAGATGATCTCGTCGCACTGCTCGCACTTGGCCCAGAGGCCCTGCATGCGGGAGGGCTGGGGCTCGGCGGCTTTCTCTTCGTCGACGGCGATGCGGGGCTTCTTGGAGAACCAGGCCATGAGGCCCGGGGGTTAATCCGCCCGCCTTTGGCCGTCAATACCCGCGTACGCCGCGCCGCGGCACGTCCCCTAGAACTGGAACGTCTCGCCCAGCTCCAGGACGTTCACGGGCAGCGGGGCCAGCTCCTTCTTGAGCTGGGTCACGAAGGCGGGCTTCAGGTGGTAGAGCATCACCTGGGCGCCGTTGCGCTCGAACTTGCGCAGCTCCGAGCCCACGGTGGCGGGCGTCAGGTGGCCGGAGATGTCCGCCAGGGCCTGGAGGCTGTTGGGGAAGCTGGTCTCCAAAAGCAGCGCCTTCAGGTTCTTCGTGGCGTTGAGCGCCTTCCACAGCTTGTCCGTGGGGCCGGTGTCGCCGCTCATGGCCAGCGCGGACTTGCCGTCGCTGATGATGAAGGCGCACGACTCCACGGGGTGGCTCACCGGCACGCTCTTCACGGTGTAGGGGCCCACCTGGAAGGTGCTGCCGGCGCGGAAGGTCTTGATGGCCAGGACGGGCTTGTGGCGCGTGGGGATGCGCGTGAAGTCCGGCCACAGCGCGTTGTTGAACATGTTCTCGCGCAGCGCCTTGGCGCACTCGCGGGAGGCATGGATGGTGACGGGCTTGTCCCTGCGGCCGATGACCAGGTCGGCCAGCAGCGGCAGGTCCTTCACGTGGTCGAAGTGGCTGTGGCCGACGAGGATGTCGTCGACCTTGCAGAGCTGATCCAGCGAGAGCGTGCCGGTGAGTGCGCCCGCGTCGAGCGCGAGCACGTCGTCCACGAGGAAGCAGGTGCTCCTGCACGTGGGAAGCTCGCCGCCGTGGCACCCGAGGACTTGCAGCTTCACGCTAGAGGTCTCCGAACTTCCACTTCATCTCGAGGTAGTTGAGGAAGTCATGCAGCCGGGCCGTGTCATACACGGTCACCCTGTCACCGCTGCGCTCGATGAGGCCCGCGCGCTCCAGGCGCTCCAGCATGCTGCGCACGGCGGGCTCGCCCACGCCGATCTGCCGGGGCATCTCCCGGATGGCGAAGTCCACCTCCACGCCCTCCTCCAGCGGCCGGCCGCGCGTCTGGCAGGCCTGGAGGATTTGATGCACGACGCGGCTGGCGGGGTCGCCGTGGAGCAGGTTCTCGATCTGGGCGTCCGCCTCCGACAGGCGCTCGGCCAGCTTCTTGATCATCCGCACGGCGATCTCCGCGTTGCCGCGGATCATCGCCTCGAAGGTCTTGGGGTCGATGACGAGCAGCTTCGCGTCGTCATGCACGACGGCGGAGGCGTTCCGGGGCTTGTTGGAGATGATGGCCATCTCCCCGAAGAATTCGCCCGGGCCCAGGACGGCGAGCACCTTCTCCACGTCGCGCACGCGCTTGGAGATGGCGATCTTCCCGGACTGGATGACGAACATCTCCTTGCCGATCTCTCCCTCGCGGAAGAGCTCGGTGCCCTTGGGGAACTCCTTGCCAAAACGTTGAAAGAGGGTTTCCTCGGCGCCCATCTGGCCCGCGAGTCAATCAGCCCCCACCCCACCGGTCAAATATCCCAGACCGATATCGTGCGGGCGCCCGAGGGCAGCGCGCCGCCGCAAACCCGACACGTCCCTTCCGAGGCCCGAGACAGGGGCGCCGGGGAGGGGTACAAGGCCGGCCCGTGGGAACGACCTACAAGCAGTCCGGAGTAGACATCGAGGCCGGCGACGCGTTCGTCGAGAAGATCAAGCCCCATGCCGCGCGCACCACGCGCCCTGAAGTGTTGGGCGGGGTGGGTGGGTTCGGCGGCCTGTTCGCCCTGCCGCCCGGCAAGTACCAGGCGCCGGTGCTGGTGGCGGGCACCGACGGGGTGGGCACCAAGCTGAAGGTGGCCTTCCTGGCGGGGCGCCACGACACGGTGGGCATCGACCTGGTCGCCATGTCGGTGAACGACATCCTCACCTGTGGCGCGGAGCCGCTCTTCTTCCTGGACTACTTCGCCACGGGGAAGCTGGAGGTGGACGCCGCGGCGGAGGTGGTCAAGGGCATCGCCCTGGGCTGCGAGCAGGCGGGGTGCGCGCTCCTGGGCGGGGAGACGGCGGAGATGCCGGGCTTCTACGCGCGGGGCGAGTACGACGTCGCGGGCTTCTGCGTGGGCGTGGTGGAGCGGTCCGCCATCATCGACGGCAAGACGGTGAAGCCGGGGGACGCGCTCATCGGGCTGACGTCGTCGGGGCTGCACAGCAACGGCTACTCGCTGGCGCGCAAGGTGCTGCTGGACGACGCGAAGCTGCCGCTGGACATGACGCCGCCGGGGCTGGACCGGCCGCTGGGTGACGCGCTGCTGGAGCCCACGCGCATCTACGTGAAGGACGCGCTCGCGCTGTGCCAGGCCGTGAAGGTGAAGGGCATGGCGCACATCACCGGCAGCGGCATCCCGGGCAACCTGCCCCGGTGCCTGCCGGACGGGACGCGCGCGGTGCTGAGCGAGTCCACGTGGAAGAAGCCGGCCATCTTCGACCTCATCGCGAAGACGGGCGGCGTGGCGCGCGACGAGATGTTCAGCACGTTCAACATGGGCCTGGGCCTCATCGTCGTGGTGGCGAAGGAGGACGTGGCGAAGGCGCTGGAGGTGCTGCGCGCCCGGGGCGTGGAGGCGTCCGAGGTGGGCCGGGTGGAAGCGGGCCAGGGCGAGGCCACGGCGGTCATCGACCCATGAGCGCGCGGCGGGCGCGGCTGGGGGTGCTCGTCAGCGGCGGCGGGAGCAACCTGCAGGCGCTGCTCGACGCGGCCGGGCAGGCGGACTACCCGGCCGAGGTGGCGTGCGTGCTGTCCAACGTGCCCACGGCGTTCGCGCTGGAGCGCGCCCGGAAGGCGGGCGTGCGCGCGGAGGTGGTGGACCACAAGGGCTTCGGGTCGAAGGCGGACTTCGAGGCGGCGGTGCTCGGCGTGCTGGCGGACGCGGGCGTGGAGTGGGTGTGCCTGGCGGGCTTCATGCGGCTGGTGAGCGCGGACTTCCTGAAGCGCTTCCCGGGGCGCGTGCTCAACATCCACCCTTCCCTGCTGCCGGCGTTCCCGGGCCTGCATGCGCAGAAGCAGGCGCTGGAGCGCGGCGTGAAGGTGGCCGGGTGCACGGTGCACTACGTGGACGCGGGCACGGATACGGGCCCCATCATCGCGCAGGCGGCGGTGCCCGTGCTCCCGGAGGACGACGAAGCGAGCCTGAGCGCGCGCATCCTCGCGGAGGAGCACCGGCTGTATCCGCTGGCGGTGAGGCTGGCGGTGACGGGCGCGGTGACGCTGGACGGGACGCGAACCAAGGTGGACGCGCGGGTGACGGGAGACAGCACGGCGCTCCGCAGCCCGGGTGCCCCGAGGTGACCAAGGCCGAGCACGCGCCCTCGGAGGAAGGCGAAGCGTCCGCACGTGAGGCACGACGAGAGGCCCTGCGCGCGGCCCCCACGGTGATGGTCAGCGCGTGCCTGCTGGGCGAAGCCTGCCGCTACGACGGACGCTCGCAGCGCTCGGAGCGCGTGCTCGCGGCGCTGGAGGGCAAGGCCGTCATCCCCATCTGCCCGGAGGCCGCCGCGGGCCTGGGCATTCCACGGCCTCCCGTGGACCTCGCCGGTGGCACGGGCGTGGACGTCTGGGCCGGCCGTGCGCGGGCCCTCACGCGGGAGACGCGCGAGGACCGCACCGCCGCGTTCCAGGACGGCGCCCGGCAGGCCCTGGACGCCGTCCGGCGATTCGACGTCACGGTGGCGCTCCTGAAGGAGAAGAGCCCCTCGTGCGGCAGCCAGCGCGTCTACGAGACAGGCGTGCTGCGCCCCGGTGAAGGCATCACCACCGCGCTGCTGCGCGCGGACGGGCGCACCGTCGTGAGCGACGAAGATCTGTAGCCACCTCGCGCCGGAGGTGACTCCGTCGCGGCGAGCGCTGATCAGCCCAGCGCGGGCAACTCCAGCTCGTCACCTGGCCGAGCCGCGAAGCACGCCTCCACCTCCGCGTCGCCCACCTCCGCGAGCGTGGCCGGGCTCCAGCGCGGCTTCTGATCCTTGTCCACCAGCACCGCGCGGATCCCCTCCTGGAAGTCCGGCCGCGCGGTCAGCGCCTGGCTCAACCGGTACTCCATGCGCGCCGTCGCGTCGTAGTCCTGGCCGCGCCCGATGCGCAGTTGCCGCAGCGTCACCCGCAGGCTCGTGGGCGACATGCGCAGCAGCGCCGCGCGAGTCTCCTCCGCCCACGCCGTCCCCTCGCGCTCCAGCGCCGTGAGGATGTCCTCCACACGGTTCCCCTGGAAGCACCGGTCGATGGCGTCCGCCCGCGCGGCGAGCCCCGAAGCACCGGGCTCCTGATGGAAGCCCTGGAGCACGCGCGCCACCACCTCACGCCCCGGTCCGCTCCAGTCCGCGGCCTCCAGCGCACCCAACACGTCCTCCATCCGCGACGACTCCACCCGATGCGTCGCGTAGCCCAGCCACAGCGCATCCGCCGCGTCACACCGCGCGCCGGTGAGCCCCAGGTATGTCCCCGCCTCGCCGGGGAAGCGCGGCAGGAACCACCCTCCGCCCACGTCCGGGAAGATGCCGATGGCCGTCTCCGGCATCGCGAGCACCAGCTTCTCCGTCACGATCCGGAAGGCCCCGTGCACGGACAGCCCCAACCCGCCGCCCATGCAGATGCCGTCCACCCACGCGATGAACGGCTTGGGGAAGTGGTGGATCCGATGGTTGAGCGCGTACTCCGCACGGAAGAACTCGCGCGACAGCGACGCGTCCGACCGTGCGACCGAACCAGCCACCGCGCGCACGTCCCCTCCCGCGCAGAAGGCCCGGCCTCCGGCCCCGCGGATCACCACCGCCTTCACGGACGGATCCACGGCCCAGGCGTCCAACCGGGGATGCAGCGCGCGGCACATCTCCAGGGAGAGCGCGTTGAGCGCCTTCGGTCGGTTGAGGGTGACCAGGCCCACGGCCCCCCGAGTCTCCAGCAGCACGTCCTCGCTCATGGCGTGGGGGATATCAGCCCGGAAGGGGCTCGCACGGGAGATTCAGGGGTGACATGGCGGCGGAAATCGGTATTGGGGAGAACATGACTTCCGCAGCCGCCCCCCTGCTCGCCGCCGTCTTCGACATGGATGGCACGCTCGTCGACAACATGGACTTCCACAACCGCGCCTGGGTGTCGCTCGCCCGGAAACTCGGTCTGGAAGACCTGACGGCGGAACGTTTCCAGAACGAGTTCGCGGGAAAGAAGAACGAGGAGATCCTCCCGCAACTGCTGGGCCGCACCCTCTCCGTCGCGGAGCTGAACGCACTCGCGGAGGAGAAGGAATCCCACTACCGCGCCATCTACCGCCCCTACCTGGCGCTGCACCGGGGCGCGGAGGGCTTCCTCCACCGCCTGCGCGACGCGAGCCTGCCCCTGGCCGTGGCCACCGCCGCGCCGCACGGCAACCGCGAGCTGGTGCTGGACGGGCTCGCCGTGCGTCCGCTCTTCGACTGCGTCGTCGGCGCCGAACAGGTGACCCGCGGCAAGCCCGCGCCGGACATCTTCCTCGCGGCGGCGAAGGCGCTCCAGGTGCCCCCCGAGTCGTGTCTGGCCTTCGAGGACGCCATCAACGGCGTGCTGTCCGCGCGCGCCGCCGGCATGGTCACCGTGGGCATCACCACCACCACGACCGCGGAGGCGTTGAAGAACGCGGGGGCCCACTACACCGCCCCGGACTTCGACACGCTGCCCCCGGAGCTGCTCGCGCGCCTCTTCAAGTCCAGGGCCTGAGGGGCGGATACGCCCCACCCCGGGCGAGCCCTGGGGGCGCCAAAAGGGCGCCAGACGCGGTGACGTTGTGTAGTGTGCGGCGGCCATGTCGACGTCCGCCGCCAAACTCAAGCTCCCCTCGGGCCCGTCCCGGCACGTGTACGACGTCATCGTGCTGGGCAGTCAGGTCGGAGGCGCGCTCGCCGCCGCGCTCCTGGCGAAGCGCAACCACCGCGTGTTGCTGGTGGAGCACGACGGCATGGGGCCCGGCTACGAGCACGACGGCTTCGTGCTGCCCTACGCCCCCTTCGTCGCGCCGCCCCTCAAGGCGATGCCCGCCGTGGACGAGGCCCTCAACGAGCTGGGGCTGTCCACCGCCATCGGCCGCGCGCTGCGGCCCCACGCGCCGGAGCTCCAGCTCGTGCTGCCCCGGAACCGGGTGGACCTGACCGCGGACGCCGCCCGCCGCCGCGCGGAGCTGACGCGCGAGTTCGGCGAGGCCGGCGAGGGCATCCAGGGCGCGCTCACCGGCAGCGCCGCGCAGCACGAGGCCACCGACGCCTTCTTCAAGGCCGGGCCCCCACTGCCGCCCGACGGCTTCTTCGAGGGCTGGAAGCTCAAGGGGCAGATCAAAGAGCACCCGGCGCTGGAGGCCACGCCCCGGCTCGCGGGCGATGATCCGGCGCTGACGCTGGTGCGCGGCCTGCTGCCCTTCCTCGTCCACCTGGAGAAGCCCGCCGCGCCCCTGGCGCAGACGCGGGCCCTGTCCCAGGTGCTCACCGCGCCGTCCACCTACCCCGGCGGCATGGACGCCCTGCGCGACGTGCTCACCCGGCGGCTGACGGAGCTGGGCGGCGACGTGCTGGGCCGCGACAACCCGGCGGGCTTCATCGTCGAGGAGCTCGCGTTCGACGGCAGCAAGTTCTCCGGCGTGAAGCTGGTGCGCTCGGACACGCTCTACCGCGCGTCGTGCCTGGTGACGGCCACGGACTCCGGGGCGCTGCGCCGGCTGGTGACGGACAAGAAGCACCACCGCGGCCTGCTGGAGCACCTGGACCAGTCCAACATCAAGTCGCTGCTCTTCAGCGTGAACTGGGTGGTGCCGGAGGCGGCGCTCCCACGGGGCATGGGCGAGCTGGTGCTGGTGGACACGCAGGACCCGGAGCTGGGCCCGCTGCTCGTGCAGCAGCACCCGGCGCGCACGTCCGCGGCCTCGGGCCAGAAGGACGTGGAGGGCGTGCGCGTGGTGTGCGCCGGCGCCTTCGTCCCGGCCTCCGCGCGCGAGGAGGGCGAGGAGCACCTCCAGGCGCTGGCGAAGCGCATCGACGAGCACCTGGACCGGCTGATGCCCTTCACGAAGCAGCACCGCGCGCTGCGCTCGGTCCCCTACCTGGACGCCGGGGGGGTGCGCGGCAGCCGGCTCATGCCCCACCCGCTCTACAGCTTCGAGACGGAAGCCTTCCTGGGCGTCACGGGGTTGAAGCAGCGCACGCCCGCGAAGAACGTGATCCTGGCGGGCCGCGAGGTGCTGCCCGGCCTGGGCCTGGAGGGCGAGCTGCTCGCGGGGATGCGGGCCGCGCGCCTGGTACAGGACATGTTGAAGAAGAAGGATCCGCTCAAGGGATAGGACCCGGGTCGGATCCGGCTGGATTTCCGGCCTGTTTCTGGTAGGGTCCGCCGCTCTTTTATGGGCTGCTGTCGAACGCCCCAGTTTTCAAGGAGTTAGCAGTCATGGCGTGGAAGTGCGACCTCTGTGGGAAGCGTCCGCTGGTGGGTAACAACGTCAGCCACGCGAACAACAAGACCAAGAAGCGGACCCTGCCGAACCTGCAGAAGGTGCGCGCGAACGTGAGCGGCAGCATCGAGCGCGTCCTGGCCTGCACCCGCTGCATCAAGGCGGGCAAGGTGACCAAGGCCGCCTGAAGTCCGGGAGCCTTCCGGTGGGCATGACGCGCGCTCGAAAGTCCGCGCTTCCGCCCACCGAACGGCTCCATCCCCGCGCGGATGACCTGGACCTCCTCCCTGTCGAGGCGGTCATCCGACGGTTGCATCAAGAAGAACAGATCGCGCTCCGCGCGGTCCGTGAGGCGTTGCCGTCCATCGCGGCGGCGGCCCGGGCCGTGGCGGAAGCATTTCGTGCTGGCGGCCGGCTGCTCTACGTGGGCGCGGGAACCAGCGGTCGGCTCGGCGTGCTCGACGCGAGCGAGTGTCCCCCCACCTTCGGTGTCCCGGCGACGCGGGTCCAGGCGGCCATGGCGGGAGGCCGGCGGGCCCTGACGCGCGCCGTGGAGGGCGCCGAGGACGACGTCGCCGCGGGGGCCCGGGCGGTGCGCGCCTTCCGGGCGACTGCGCGGGACGTGGTGTGCGGCATCACCGCGTCGGCCTCCACGCCCTATGTCCGGGGCGCGCTGGACGCGGCCCGCGAGCGAGGAGCGCGCACGGTGCTGGTGTGCTGCAACCCGCCCGGGCCGGCCATGCGCGCGGACACGGTGGTGCTGGCGCGCACGGGGCCGGAGGTGGTGGCGGGCTCCACGCGGCTGAAGGCGGGCACGGCGACGAAGCTGGTGCTCAACGCCATCACCACCGCGGCCTTCGTGTCGCTGGGCCACGTGTACCGGGGACGCATGGTGGACGTGCGCCCCACGAACACGAAGCTGCGCGCCCGGGCGGCGCGGATGGTCGCGGAGCTGACGGACCTGCCCCCGGCGAGGGCGGAGGCGCTGCTCCAGGCCGCGGGTGACCACGTGAAGCTGGCGCTGGCCATGCACTTCACGGGGCTGACAGCGGCCCAGGCGCGGCGGCGGATGAAGGACGCGGGCCTGCGAGGGCTCGAACGCCCGGCGGCGGTACGAGCGGCTTCGGGCCGGCGCTCGTCTCGCTGAGCGGACTTCCTCCGGAATCCGACAGCGAGGGCGTCACTCCCAGACACACGGGGGTGCCCTCCGGGCCGGGGTCCGGCGGGCGTGGGAGCGGGCCTTTAGACTTGGCGCATGCGCCCCGCCACGCCCCCCTCCCCCTCCCTGCCGCCCCGGCTGTGCGTGGGCGTGCTGTCCGGCACCAGCGTGGACGCGGCGGACGCGGCGCTGTGCCGGGTGGACGGCACCGGCGCGGACGTGAGGCTCCAACTGCTCGCGCATGTCTCCCAGCCCTTCACGCCGGACCTGGTCGCGCGGGTGCTGGGCCCCCAGGACGCCCGGAGCCTCTGCGCGCTCAACTTCGAGCTGGGTGAGCGCTTCGCCGAGGCCGTGCTGGCCGTCATCGCGCGCGCGGGCGTGAAGCGCGAGGACGTCCACGTCGTCGGCTCGCACGGCCAGACGATGGCCCACCTGCCCTCGGACCTGTCCGCCATCGCCTCCACGCTCCAGATTGGCGAGGCGGCCGTCATCGCCGAGCGCACCGGCCTGCCCGTCGTCAGCGACTTCCGCACCCGCGACATGGCGGTGGGCGGCCAGGGCGCGCCGCTCGTGCCCTACCTGGACTGGGCCGTCTTCCGGAACCGCGAACGGCCGGACGTCACGCGCGCGTTCCTCAACCTGGGCGGCATCGCCAACATCAGCGTCGTGGGCCACCACGTGGACGACACGCTCGCGTTCGACACCGGGCCCGCGAACATGGTGCTGGATGGCCTGGCGCGCCGGGTGACGAAGGGCCAGCTCGCGTGCGACCGCGACGGGAGCCTGTCCTCCCAGGGCCAGGTCATCCCCGCGCTGTTGGAGGAGCTGCTCGCGCACCCGTTCCTCGCGCGTCCGCCACCGCGCAGCGCGGGCCGCGAGGGCTTCGGCGAACCGCTGGTGGAGCGGCTCTGGGCGGCGGCCCCGGAGCGGCCCCACGACTTGATGGCCACCGCGCGCGCCTTCACCGTGGAGGCCACCGCGCGCGCCTTCGACACCTGGGTGCGGCCCCGCTTTCCCCGGCTGGAGGCGGTGTATGTCTCCGGCGGCGGAACCCGGAATCCGGTGCTGATGGCGGACCTGCGGGCGCGGCTGGCCCCGGTGCCGCTGGAGCGGCTGGACGTGCTGGGGTTCCCCGAGGAGGCGAAGGAGGCGGCCCTCTTCGCCCTGCTCGCGGCGGAGCACCGGGCCGGGACGCCCGCGAATGTTCGCCCGGCAACTGGCGCCGGGCGCCGAGTCGTTCTAGGTAAGCTGACACCGTGAGCAGCGTGAACCTGATGGCCCGCGAAGTGGCCGCGAAGATCGTCTTCTACGGCCCCGGCCTGTCGGGGAAGACGACGACCCTGCGAAAGGTCTACGAGACCGTTCGCCCGGCCCACCGCGGCGAGATGATGTCCATCGCCACCGAAGGCGACCGGACGCTCTTCTTCGACTTCCTGCCGGTGAAGGTGGAGCGCGTGGGCGACTGCTCCGTGCGCCTGGCCCTCTACACCGTGCCCGGGCAGGTCTTCTACAACGCCACCCGCAAGCTGGTGCTCCAGGGCGCGGACGGCGTGGTGTTCGTGGCGGACTCGCAGGCGGAGGCCATGGACGCCAACCGCGAGTCCCTGGCGAACCTGGAGGAGAACCTCCTGGAGAACGGCATCCGCCTGGAGAACTTCCCGCTGGTGATGCAGTGGAACAAGCGGGACCTGGACAACATCCTCTCCGTGGAGGAGCTGCGCCGGGAGCTCAACCCGCGCGGCGTCCCCGACTTCGAGACGGCCGCCGCCAACGGCCGCGGCGTGATGGACGCGCTCAAGACCATCACCCGGCTGGTCATCAAGGACCTGCGCGCCAAGCGCATCGTCCCGCCGCCCCGCACCGCCCCGGCGGCCACGGCCCCCGCGGGCCTGGAGGCGCAGCTCTCCCAGCACCTGCACCAGCGCCAGCCCCCGGCCGCGCCGCCGTCCGCCGCGCCCAAGACGGGCGCCACCGCCGTCGCCACCACGCCCGTGCCCCGCACGCTGACGGCGCCCGCCCCGCCGCGCGTGGAGCCCGCCGCGGTGCCCGCCGTGGCCGTGGCGCCGGTCACGGGCAGCAAGCTGCTGGGCCCCACGAGCGCGCTGGCGCCGGGGGACCTCTTCGACCACGCCCGGGCCGCGGAGGCCGCCTTCACCGCCGGGGACTACACCACCTGCGTCACCGCCTGCACCGACGCCGTCCGCCGCGCCATGGCGTTCGCGGGGGAAGGCTCCCTGGCCCAGCAGGCCTTCCTGCTGCACGTGGACGGCTCGGACCTGCTGCGCCTGCAGGGGCTGTCCACGCTGCCGCAGTTGCGCGTGGACGACGCGGCGTTCGCGCTCTACGTCCTGATGCAGGTCTTCGTGCGGCTCAACGCCGTGGGGCTTCCCACCGCCGGGTGATTCGCCGGGGCCCGGCTCCAGGCCGGTGCCCACGGCGCTCCGGCTTCAGCGCGGGAGCGTGAGCTCCAAGAGCCCCATGCGGTGCAGCTTGGCCAGCGTCTTGAGCGTCTCCAGCTCCCGCGCGGGGCTGGCCAGCACCAGCGTGGACACGTCCCACGTCCCGCTGATGAGCCCGGCGATCTGCCGCTCCTCCGGCTTGAGCATCACCATCGCCTGCGGGGATTGGATCAGCCGCGGCACCACCAGCGGCGGCAGGTCCGCGTAGAGCGCGGCCACGTGCTCGCGCTGCACCAGGCGCGCGAACTCGCGCACGCGCCGGTCCGCGGGGTCGCTGGCCAGCAGCGACGCGCAGACGATGCCGGCCGCGTCGTACTGGCCCTCGCGCATCAGCACCGCGCCCTTCTCCAGCATCTCCGCCACGGGGTCGGCTTCCACCTGCGGCGCGCCGTCCACCTCCACCAGCTTCGCGCGGAGCAGCTCGTGCACCCGGCGCGTCACCGACGAGCGCGACACGCCCATGGACAGCCGCAGCCGCCCCAGGTTCTGCGGCGTCGTCGTCAGCGCCAGGATGATCCGGTGCATCAGCGGCTGGCTGGGGCTGGGCGGCGACAGCGCCCTCACGCTCAGCGCGTCGATGGGCAGCGCCTTGTCCACGTCCCCCTGCTCGTCCACCCAGCGCAGGGACTCAAAGAGCAGCTCGCGGATGCTCATGTCGGACGGCACCCAGTCCTCGCCGGTGCGGTCCGCGTCCTCCGTCCAGTGGAACGTGCCCTGCCCCGCGATGGTCAGGTCCGTCATCGCCGCGAACAGCTCCTCGCGGCCCAGGTCGCGCACCCACCGCGCCTGCACGCCGTGCGCGTCGAAGGCCGCGTCCACGTCCGGCGTGCGCGCCAGCTCGTCGAACGCCGCCAGCACGCGCGTGCCCGCGGCCAGCTTCGGCAGCGATAGCAGGCGGGCCACCCGGCCGCGCAGGCCTTCGCTCGCGGTGGCGCCCACCTGGCCGGACAGGAGGAACAACTTGCGCTCGCCTGCCTCCCACGACAACTGGAGCGTCCCCGTCTTGCGGGAGCTGTCCAGCCATTGAAGGAACTCGGGGAGCGGGTAGCTGAAGAGGTCGCCGTGGATGGCCATGCGTGTCGGATTCGAGGATACAGTCCCGGGCCGTGCGCGTCGCGGTCCTGTTCATCGACGGGGTGGGCATCGGGCGGAAGGACCCCGCCGTGAACCCGCTCGCGGACCGGGACCACCTGCTGTCCTGGTTCCAGGACGCCCCCGTCCCCGTCCTGCCGCATGGCGGCGTGGGCCTTCCGGTGGACCCCACCTTCGGCGTGCCCGGCCGGCCCCAGTCCGCCTCCAACCAGACGGCCATCCTCACCGGGGACCCCGCCCCCGTCCTCGTGGGCGGCCACGTGCTGGGCTACCCCAACACCGCCCTGAGGGACCTGCTCGCGGAGCGCTCCATCGTGCGGCGCCTCAAGGCCGCGGGGCGCACCGCCACCTTCGCCAACGCGTACCCCGCGCCCTACCTGGACGCGCTCGGCGTGCCCCGGCGCCCGTCCACGTCCCCGCCGGAGTTCACCCTGCCGGAGCGCGCCGCGCGCAAGGTGCGCCCCTCCGCCGCGAAGCTCGCCTTCGCCGCGGGAGCCGAGCCGCTGCGCACGCTGGACGACGCGCGGGCCGGCGACGGCCTCACCCACGACATCACCGGCGCCGCCGCGCGCGCGCACGGCCTGGACGTGCCCCACCGCACGCCCGCCGAGGCCGCGGCCCTCTTCTGGCGCATCGCGGGGCGGGCGGACTTCACCTTCTTCGAGCACTACCTCGCCGACGAGGCCGGCCACGCCCGGGACTTCACCGCCGCCCGCCTGGCGCTCGACACCTTCGACGCCTTCCTGCGCGCCGTGGCGGCCACCCGGCCAAACGACGCGCGCGTGCTGGTGTGCAGCGACCACGGCAACGTGGAGGACCTGTCGGTTCGAGGACACACCGTGCACGCCGTGCCCATGCTCTACTTCGGCCCCTCCGCTCCGGAGGTAGCGTCGTTCTCCACCGTCGCGGACGTGGGCCGCGCGGTGCTGCGCTGGCTCGGGGCCAACTAGAGGGACGTGCGGATGCGGGTGGGCGGTACCGGACGAAGGAGCCTGCTGCCCGCCCTGCTCGCCTTGCTCGGGACGACGCTGCTCTTGTCCGCGTGCGCCGCCGCGCCGAAGAAGGCCGCCGAGCCCAGCGCCCCACTGGCGCTGCCCGGCGGTGAGTTCCGCTTCGAGCACTCCGCCAGGGACGCCCAGGCCGCGGACATGGTCCGCCGCGCGGTGGAGAACGCCTTTCCCCGCCTGGCCCGCTGGGGCACCTTCCAGGAGCCCGTCACCCTGGTCATCCACCCGAACCACGCCGCCCTGGAGCGCGCCGCCCGCCGCTCCGGCTACGACTTCCTGCGCGCCTGGGCCCGCTACGAGCAGGTGGAGGTCCAGAGCCCCCGCACCTGGACGCGCGCCGGCGCCACCCAGAAGCAGGTGGACGAGCTGCTCCTGCACGAGCTCACCCACAGCCTCATGTGGCAGGCCTCCGCCACCGTGTCGGACTGGACGAAGAAGGGCATCCCCCTGTGGTTCAGCGAGGGCATGGCCTCGTACACCGCCGGCCAGGGCTACCGCGTCCCCAGCCTGGAGGACCTGTCCCGCTTCCTCCATGACCACCCCCAGGCGGATCCGCTCGCCCGCGCCGAGTCGCTCTACGAGACGGAGAACGCCACCGTCTACGGCGCCGCCCACCACGCCTTCACCTTCCTCATGGAGCGCTACGGCGAGAGGCGCGTCCGCGGCGTCCTCGGCGCCATGCGCGGGGGCCAGGACTTCACCGGCGGCTTCCTGGAGGCCATCGGCCTGCCCGTGGACGCCTTCCTCCGGGACTTCCGCCGCTACGTGTACCTGCGCGGCTTCAAGGGGGGCCGGCTGGCCCCACCACCACCCCCTCCGCGCCCGGAAGTACGCGGAGTTCCTGGGAATCCACAGCTCCCAGCGTCACCTGCCCCACATTCGCCCACTTCCGCGCCACCGGACACAACTCCGGAGGCCCCAAGTCCGACAAGTTGAGCATGCCCGCTATGCGTGGGCCGCCGGAGGATTGCCCCGTGACTGATTCAAAAATCAACCGCCCGAAACTCACCTCGACGCCCGCCACGGGTAGCACCTCCCCCAACGCCGCCACGCTGGCGGAGCGCCAGAAGGCCGCCGCCGCGAAGGCCGCCGCCGCGAAGCGCAACCAGTCCGGCTTCGAGTCCGCTCCGGCCACGGGCACGCGCGCTCCGGTGGCCGGCACCGGCAACCTGGCCCGCTCCGCCAACGCGAGCGCGCTGCTGGGCGCCGCGCCCACGTCCGCGGTGAAGAACGCCGCGACGGTGGCGAACCCCACCCCGCGCACCATCACCTTCACGTACGACGCGGGCCCGCACGCGGCGCTCACCAACCCGAAGCTCAAGGGAAGCTGGGACGCGGACGGCCGCTACAGCGCGCAGTGGTCCTCCGGCGGCATCCCCATGAAGCCCTTGGGCAACGGCAAGTACGAGGCCACGGTGAAGGTGGCGGACGACGGCCTGGCGCACAACTGGGAGTGGGGCGTCAGCGTGGACGGCCCGTCCGGCAAGGACCAGTGGGCGGTGATGGGCGAGGGCAACCTCAAGCTGGACCTGTCCAAGTCCACCGCGTCCTACTCGCCCACGACGTACCACACGATGGGCGCGCAGAAGTCCGGCCAGGACGTGAACTTCAAGTTCTGGGCGCCGGACGCGCGCGCCGTGCAGGTGAAGGTGACGGACCCGCAGGGCCGCGAGCAGCGCATCCCCATGACGCGCGACGAGGGCGGCAACTGGACCGCGCAGGCCAGGGGCGCGTGGGCGCAGATGGAGGGCAAGGCCTACGTCTACGAGGTGGTGGACTCCACGGGCGCCGTCAGCGACCGGCCGGACCCCTACGCACGCCGGATGATGGGCGAGCAGCGCGGCCTGGACCGGCTCTACCTGGACCCCACGCGCGGCAAGGAGGTGGACCGCTACTTCCCCGGCGCCACCGGCCTGATGCGCTTCGACATCGACAGCGCGGAGGACGCGGACAGCGCGTACCTCATCCTCAAGGACGGCGACGGCAACCCGCTGAACAAGCAGCAGCTCCAGGAGCGCCTGGGCAGGTTCGACGACACCCTCATCGACAAGCTGCACGGCGGGAAGTTCAACGACTTCTGGTCGCGCAACGTCACCGACGACGGCCGCATCAAGATGACGAACCAGGCCGGCGCGTGGACCGCGCTCGTCAATGATCCGGAGAAGCTGGCCGGCCTGCGCTACGAGTTCCAGGTGTTCGACAAGGACGCGCAGGGCAAGCTGCACCTGCGCGACGACGTGAACAACGACGGCAAGCTCTCCGACACGGAGCGCCTGGCCTCCACGGAGAACGACCCCTGGAGCGACCTCATCACCACGGGCAGCGGCGTGTCCTTCCGCGGCTCCATCCTCACCGACCCCACGACGTTCCAGTTCAAGAACGACGACGTCCCGCGTGAGAAGGATCCGTCCAAGTGGGTGGTGTACCAGCTCCACGCGGGCAGCTTCCTGGGCGAGGCGGGCAACGCCAACCGCTCCACCATGGAGGACCTGATCAAGAAGCTGGATTACTTCAAGGAGCTGGGCGTCACCACGCTGGAGCTCTTGCCCACCAACGAGGTGGAGGGCGCGCGCAACTGGGGCTACCTGGGCGTCAACAGCCTGGCCACGGAGAGCTCCTTCGGCTTCGAGGACGAGAACGGCCAGTGGGTGGAGGGCGACGAGGCCCTCAAGCGCTTCATCGACGCGGCCCACGGCAAGGGCCTGAACGTGGTGTCGGACGTCGTCTACAACCACGTCTTCGGCGACCACAACGGCCTGTGGAACGTGGGCGGCCCCAGCAACCCCTACTTCAACTGGTCCAAGGAGCCCGGCCAGTTCGAGCAGCGCGACACCCCGTGGGGTGCCGTGCCCGCGTACAACACGCCGCAGGTGAAGCAGCTCTTCGTGGACCACGCCGTGCAGCAGATCGCCGAGCTGAAGTTCGACGGCCTTCGCTTCGACTTCACGGAGCCCATCAAGGGCACGGGCGGCAAGGACGGCTGGGACATGCTCCGGGAGATCAACCGCCAGGTGCACTTCCTCAACCCCAACGCGTGGACCGTGGCGGAGCAGTTCGACTACGAGCCGGACATCTCGCGCCCGGCGAAGTCGGACGGCACGGGCGGCGGCTTCGACGCCCAGTGGTACACGGAGTTCCAGCACCGGCTGGTGCGTGACAACAGCAAGCCGGGCCTCATCCAGGCGGCCTCGCGCGGGATGAAGACGGACGTGGACGCGTTCGTGAACCTGATGACGAACCCGCGCGGCCTGGACGGCTGGAAGCACGCGCTGTCCATCATCAGCAACCACGACGAGGTGGGGAACGCCGAGCGCACCATGAACACCGCGGAGGGCGCGGAGGCCACCGACTTCCCGGACAACTGGTCGCGCGGCGCCGCCCGCTTCGCCGCCGGCATCGGCATGGCCGGCCCCGGCATCCCCATGTTCTTCCAGGGTGACGAGTTCGGCGCCCAGAACGACTTCCGCTGGGGCAACCCGTCCACCTGGGACAGCGACTGGAGCTGGCAGGACGTGGGCCAGGGCGTGGACTTCGGCAAGGTGACGTTCAACGACACCACCAGGGCCACCTACGAGCGCCTCTTCAGCCTCTCCCCGGACGCGCGCGCGAAGGACAGCGCGTACAAGGCCTTCTCCGCGGACGACAAGAAGCTGTTCGCGGAGGTGGCCGCGCTGCCCGCCTCCGAGCGCAAGGACGCGATGCTGGACATCACCCGCCGGCAGTCCTTCAGCTTCTACAAGGACGCCATCGGCCTCAGGAACAGCAGCAACGCCTTCAGCGCGGCGGCGGAGGTGAAGCGCGTCTACACCCACAACGACGACAGCGTGATGGCCTTCACGCGCAAGTCCGGCAACGAGGAGTTCCTCGTGGTGGGCAGCCTCAACAAGAAGAACCTGGAGGGCTACGCGCTGCCGCTGCCCCCGGGCCAGTGGAAGGAAGTGCTGAACAGCGACGCGGCGGTGTACGGCGGCGGCAACTTCGGCAACTACGGCGCCACGCTGAACGGCGGGAACACCCCGGTGAACATCCCCGCCGCCGGCTACGTGGTGCTGAAGAAGGTCGGCTAGCCCTACTTCGTCTCCGGTCCGGCCGTCCCCTTCTGGAGGGCGGCCGGGCTGGAAAGCAGTGGCGGCCGATCCTTGCCCTCCATGGTGCGCTGCAGCTCCAGCTCCTGGAGCAGCACCGCGGGCGCCACGGTGGACACGGGCACGTTGCCGCTCTCCGCGCCGCAGAAGCCGTTGAACACGCCCAACCGCTGCCCCGTGGCGAGGATGCGGTTCACGGACGACAGCGGCGTGCCCACGATCTCCACGCCGCGCACCAGCGTCTCTTCACCCGTCTTCACGTCCACGCGGTACACCATGCGCGGCACGCCCTTGAAGGCCTGGTAGCCGTAGCTGGACGTGTTGGTGTTGCCGCCGGTGATGTCGCGGATGATGAGCCCGTACGGCTTGCCCTGCCGCTTCGCCTCCGCGATGAGCAGCTTCTTCAGCTCCGCGTCGCTCACCTGCTTCGTGCTGTCCACCATCAGGTTCGCCATGCGCGCCACCGGCTGGAGCGTGCCCTGGCCGCGCCCGTGGCCGTTGGACTTCGGGAAGCCCTCCACCGGGTGACGGCTCATCAGGTAGCCCTTGAGCACGCCCTGCTCCACCAGGCTCACCGGCTGCCCCTTCACGCCCTCTTCGTCATAGAGGTAGTAGCCGTTGAGCGGCTCGCCGTTCACCTCGCGCCGGGACGGATCATCCCGCAGCGACAGGAACGCCGGGAGGATCTGCTTGCCCTCCTGTCCCTTGAACGTCTTGCCGTCGGTGTCGCCGTCCTGCCGGTCCGCCTCCAGCCGGTGGCCCAGCGTCTCGTGGAAGAGCACGCCCGCGGCCTCCGGCGCCAGGATGGCCGGGCCCGCGTACGGGGTGATGGCCGGCGCCTGCCGCAGCGCGAGCAGCTCGTCGATGACCTTCTGCGCGGCCTCGTGCACGCGCGCCTCACTCGGCATCCCCGCCTCCGTGGGCAGGTAGAAGCTGCGCGAGTCGTCCAGCAACTGCCCGTCCGGCGCGCGCGTCACCGCGGAGACGTGGAACGCGTACAGCGTGTCCTCCGTGATGAGGCGCGTGCCCTCCGAGGACACGAACAGCCGGGTGACCTTGTCCGCGGTGATGCGCACCTCGGAATCGAACAGCTCCGGGTGCGCGTTGAAGCGCGCGGACACGTCTCGCGCCAGCTTGCGCCACTTCGGACGGTCGAACGGGAACGGCACCGGCGGCTGCACGTAGGTGGCCGGCGTCTCCCGGGAGAAGGACGCGGGGCGCTTGGGGTCCTCCACCGTGTAGACGTCCTCGCCCTTCTTCTTCAGGTACTGGAAGAGGGCGGCCTTGTACTTCTCGTCCGTGACCAGCCACAGCGCCGTGCGCAGCGCCAGCGGCGAGTCGTCCTGCGGCCCGTCCTTGCGCGCGGTGAAGCTGGAGCCCTTGCTGGTGCTGAACCCGAAGTCCAGCGAGTCCGCCACGGAGCTGTCGTAGTCGTAGCTGCCCACGCGCACGTCCACGCCCAGCTTGCGCTCGCGGTAGTCATCGTCCTGGAACAGCGCCCCGTAGCGCGCGATGATCAACCGCGACTCGTAGTCCTTCACGCCGTAGCTCAGGAAGTACGGCGCCTCATGGCCGCTCACCTTGAGCTGCTGCTGGTTGCGCTGGAGCTCCGCGCTCATCGCGTCCAGGAGCGGGGCGCGAGGATCGGGAGCGGGTGCCGCGCCCGTCAGGAAGGACGCGGCCAGGAACAGCGGGAACAGGGGGCGAAAGGAGCCAGGCACGGCCCCGCACTGTAGCCACAAACGCGGCGAGGGCCCTCCCCTCACGCACCCTGGCGTGAAGCGAGGACCCTCCTGCCCGCATGCTCCGTCAGCGGCCTCAAGCCTTGACGATCTTCTCGCGGCCCTGGGTGACGTTCTTGGTCGCGTTGCGCGTGTCGACGACGATGTTCGAGCGCTGGACCAGCTCGTTGTAGTCGATGTGCGAGTGGTCCGTGAGGATCATCACCGCGTCGTACTGGTTGAGCGTCTCCGGGTCGAGCGGGACGGACTTCATCTCCATGTTGAAGCCGTGGCCCTTGTGCAGCTCCTTCACGAACGGGTCGTGGTAGGCGATCTCCGCGCCCTTCTCCTTGAGGAGCGTCATCACGCGCAGCGACGGGGACTCGCGGTGGTCGTCGATGTCCTTCTTGTACGCCGCGCCGATGCAGAGGACCTTCGCGCCGTTGAGCACCTTCTTGTTCTGGTTGAGCGCCTCCATCGTGCGCTGCACCACGTAGTAGGGCATCTGCCAGTTCACCTCACCGGCCAGCTCGATGAACTTGGTGTGGAACTCGAACTCGCGCGCCTTCCACGTCAGGTAGAACGGGTCGATGGGGATGCAGTGCCCGCCCAGGCCGGGGCCCGGGTAGAACGGCTGGAAGCCGAAGGGCTTGGTGCTGGCGGCCTGGATGACCTCCCACACGTCCACGTTCATGCGGTCGCAGAGCATCTTCATCTCGTTGACCATGGCGATGTTCACGCAGCGGTAGATGTTCTCCAGCAGCTTGGCCAGCTCCGCCACGCGCGTGGACGACACCGGCACCACTTCCTTCAGCGCGCTGCCGTAGAGGGCGACCGCCACCTCCAGGCACGCGGGCGAGTAGCCGCCCACGACCTTCGGGATCGTCTTGGTGTTGAAGCCCTTGTTGCCCGGGTCCTCGCGCTCGGGGCTGAAGGCCAGGAAGAAGTCCACGCCCGCCTTGAGGCCGTTCTTCTCCAGCAGCGGCTTCAGCACTTCCTCGGTCGTGCCCGGGTAGGTGGTGGACTCCAGGATGAAGAGCTGGCCGGGGCGCACGTACGGCGCCAGGGCCTCGCCCGTCTGGATGATGAAGGTCATGTCCGGCTCACGCGACGCGGTCAGCGGCGTGGGCACGCAGATGACCACGCAGTCCAGCTCGCGGGCCTTGGCGAAGTCGTTGGTCGCCTTGAGCTTGCCGGCGTGGGTGAGCTCCGCCAGCGGCGCGCTGGGGATGTGCTTGATGTAGCTCTCACCCTTGGCGATCTTGTCGATCTTGCGCTGGTCGACGTCCAGCCCCGTGACCGGGAAGCCCGCTTCCGCGAAGGCCATGCCCAGCGGAAGACCGACGTACCCGAGACCCACCACGCCCACCTTCGCTTCCCGATTCTGAATCCGACCCAGCAACGGGTTGCCAACCATCACGCGCATTGTCGTTACTCCCCAGCAGTTGACGTGCGGCCTCGCCGGCTCACACGTCCCGACCCACACCAATCACCTGAAGACGAACACCCACCCCAACCAAGCCGGAGGCGTCATCTGCCTCCGGAACTCCACCGACACCGCCGGCACCACGCGCCCATACGCGGGCGAGTAGCGAGACGGCACGAGCAGGGTCTCCAACCCCTGCCCGAAGAGCACCCAACCCGCGGGTGCATCCGCCGGACCAATCTCCAGGGCCCGTGCGGCGAAGGCCTCCGGGCCCTCCTGCACGCGCCCCGCCCGCGCCACCACTTCCGCCGCGGGCTGGCACCACCGCGCCTGCGCATCCGGCAGGTGCAAACGTCCGACCACCTCATGACGGCCCGTTCCGACGAGCCGGTCCCCCACGGCCAGCGCGCGCACGTGCCGGTCGAGGAAGAAGGTCCTCTCAATCCCTACCGGGGCCGGCAGGTGGCGGTAGCCGTCATGGCGCACCACCAGCCGGTCATGCTTCGCGCCGGGCTGGAAGGCCACGACGCGAGCCCGGGCATCCTCCGGCAGCGCGAACAACCGCGCCGGATCCAACGGGGCCTGCTCCGCCCCATCCACCTGAAGCGTGTTGTGCGCCGCGGTGCTCCGCATCGCGTTGCGCAGGGCCGGATCCCGCGTGTACGAACCCGTGCCCGAATCGACGATGACGGGGCGGCCGGCGAGGTGAAGCTCGAAGGAAAGCTTGTCGTTGTGGCTGTGTCCTCCGACGCCCCGCTGCCCCTGTTTTCCGGCCGAGACGGTGAGCACGACACCCTCACCGCGCAAGATGTGGAAGCCACCTTCCGAAAAGCTTACAGACGCGGGCGCGGCGGCCACGGGCAGCGCGTTGAAGCGCACCAGGCCCGCGTCGCCCAGGAGCCACGCCGCCTCGTCCGGGAACACGCCGCCGCCCAGCCCCGCGTCGTTGAAGAGCGCCGCGCCCAGCCCCGCGAGGTAGCCGTGGTCCCCGTCCTCGCGCTCCTGGAACGGGAACACGCGGCCGCTGTCGTTGTCGCCAATCTGCGGCGCCAGGCCGTGCTCGGAGGACCACGCGCGGGCCGCGACGAACATCAATCGCAGACGCGCCTCGTACGCGGGCCCCAGCGACAGCCCCGCGCCGCGAGCGACGAGGAAGGCCAGCGTGAACAGCTCCACCGACAGGCGGTGGTAGGGAATGGAGCCCTCGAAGGACGTGCCCTCGGGGTGGACCTGCGCCTCCATCTGCGCGCGCAGGCCGTTGGCCGCGAGCGCCACCTGCCGGGGCGCGCCGGGCAGCTCCGGGAAGAGCAGCCCCACCACCGCGAGCCCCACGTAGTTGGAGACCAGGTGGTTGTTTGGCACCGCGCTGGTGTCCTCCAGGTGGACCTCCACCCAGGCGCAGTGCTCCGCGAGCGCGCCCAGCACGGGCACCAGGAACTCCGGACGGCGCACCTGCGGCGCGTCCGCGAACATCGCCAGCGCCTGCGCGAGGTTGGCCGCGCGCAGGGCAATCTCCATGGGGCACGTCCAGTGGACGCCCATGCCCACGGGGTTCGCCTGCAGGAAGTCCAGCGTCTGCGCGACGAAGGCCGTGGCGAAGCGCGAGCGCTCCGCTCCGGTGTCCGCCACCCACGCGCCCTGGGCCAGCGCCAGCGCGCTGTCCAGCCGCGCCATCACCCACGGGTACTTCGGATCCATGCCCGTCACGTGCAGCGGCATGCGCTCCACGGGGTCCACCGGATAGCGCCGGCCGCTCACCGGCTCCAGGGACCAGTCCACGGGCTTGCCTTCACCGAAGGCCACCTGCGCGCCGAAGACGTCCCACTCCTGACGGAGCGCCTTCCCGGCGCGCTCCAGCGTGCGCGCCTTCGCGCCCGGGAGCTTCTGGATGGCGGCGCGAGCGGACTCGCGCTGCGACAGCTCACACCAGGCCCGCGACGTGCGGTGATCCAGCGCCAGCGTCACCAGCTCCTCGGCGCGGGTGGCGCCGAAGGACTCCAGCAACTGCGCTTCGTCCACCTGCTCCCGGCGGCGGTACAGCGCCTGCCGAGCGACCTTCTGGACCCGGCGGACCGCGCTCTTCGCGAGCGCCCCCGGCGCCATCCGAGCCATCGTCGCGTAGTAATCGAGAGTACCCATCCGCCCCTTCCCGCCCAGCCTGACGTGGGCAGGTGTTAGCAAGCGGCTGGCCAAAACCTTTTCCCAGCAAGAGCAAGGGTTTGGCTTGAGGGGGATGCCCCTGCGTCGGTAAAAATGTCCGCCCGGCCTGCTCACCGTGGGTAAAGGATTGCTGCCGGGTGCGGAACGGAATTGCTCCCTGATGGAGCCGTTGCGCCTCACGGCGGGCATGACCATTCCTTGGCGCGTGCGGGCTGGGGCTTGGATGGGGCGGCGCATCGAGGACGACCTCGATGCCAGGATGGAAACGACGCTGACGGCGGTGGCCGAGCAGGCGCTGCGCGGAGGAACGCGCGCGGGCCTGGAGGCTCTCCTGAAGGCGTCCCTGCGGCTGACCGGCGCGACCGGCGCGGCCCTCTATGAAGGACGCGTGTGCGTGATGAAGGTGGGCAACGTGCCCGCCCGTCGCGCGAACGACTCGAAGCGACCCTCCATCCTGGAGACCTGGCCCGCGCCGCTGACGACGTCTCAGCGGAGCGTGGTGGCCCGCTTCAGCGCGTTCGCTCCGGCGCTGCTCGCGGCGCACGCGCGTGAGGTGGCCCAGGGCGCGCGGCAGGCCCGGCTGCTGGAAGCGAAGCGGCGCCTGGAGCGCACCGTGGCGGCGCAGGACAAGCGGCGCTCGCGCGCGGCCCACGACCTGCGCACGCCGCTCATGGTGATGAAGGGCTACGTGGACATGTTGCTCAAGGGCACCGGGGGACCGCTGGGCCCGCAGGCGCAGCGCTACCTGGAGCGCATCGCCAAGGTCGCCGCGGATCAGAAGGAGCTCATCGACCGGCGCCTGGCGCCCCCCGTTCCCGGCCTGGAGGACCTGCGCCCCGTGCTGACGCGAGCCTTCGCGCCTACGCGAAGCCGCGCCGCCCCCACGCTGAAGCTGCCCGCGGAGCAGACCGTTCCGGTGAGGGGCGCCCGGGCGGACTGGGAGCTGCTCGCCCGCACCCTGGCCCGGGGCACCGCTGGCGCCGTGGCCGTGGACGTCCACCTGGGCCCGGCCCAGGAAGCCTCTCATTGGCTGCTGCGCGTCCGGGCCTGCCCCGGCGCGGCCCTGACGGCGCGGACGCGGGCCATGCTCCAGCAGCTCGCGGAGCGCGTGGGAGGCACGCTGGCCGTGGCCGAGGAGCCCCGGCTGGAGCTCACCCTGGTACTGCCTGGAGATGACGCCTTTCCCGTACCCGCCCAACGCTGAGGGATGAGAAGACGGGAGACGTCGGACCAGGGCGCGAAAGGTGGGTGGAGGTCGCAACTCGCCTACTCGCAAGTGCGATAAAAGGGAAAGCGGTTTTCCTTCCTGCCCCCGAAAGCCTCCCCCATGAAGCTCAACCGAAGCTCGAGCGTGCGTTCCACGCAGTCCGACTCGGCGCTGTCCACGCCGCAGCCGCGTCGAAGCAACTCCATGGACTCGAAGCCCCAGACGACGACGTCGCCGGCTTCGACGCCGGCGAAGCCCACCCGGTCGAACTCGGCACCGCCGACGGCCAACCGCCCGCGCAACCCCGAGGGGGCGGCGAGGGTGAACAGCACGGAGGTGGGCGCGAAGAAGCCGACGACGAACAGCGAGATCCGCGCCTGGTACAAGCAGCAGGTCGCCGGCATCCCCGCGAACGACGCGAAGCTGGCGGCGCAGGGCGCGTCGCTGGAGGACCGCGCCAAGGCCGCGCACGCCATCCGCCATCAGGCCCGCGTGGACGCGCGCCAGTTCATGGGCACGTTCGAATCCGCGCTGCTCAAGGCGCGTGACTTCTTCAAGTACGGCCGGCTGGACGGCCCCTCGTTCGACCAGCTCGTCGGCGAAGCCAAGAAGAGCGGCTTGAGCGAGGCGCAGGCGTACGACAAGATCATCAACAGCTCGCAGCGCACCAACCAGGCCGTGGACAACATCTACGCCAAGCCACAGGCAAAGCTATGACTGCTGATCAACTGATGAAGCAGAAGCTGGAGTGGGTGAAGACGTCGGACCCGCTCCACCCGCTGCGTACCAAGGCGGAGGGCAAGGAGCTGCGCCTGCGCATCGGCGACTTCCCCGAGGAGTCCATGTACACGCTGCTCGTCGACGACCAGGAGGTCACCGAGTTCGACGACTGGCCCAAGGCGTGGGTCCGCCCGCGCTGAAGCGCGGTGACGCCGGAAAGAACAGACGCCCTGTCCCTCGCGCTCAGGCGAAGGACGGGGCGTCGTCGTTCCAGGCCACCCTGCCCCGCTTCAGCCCGGCAGCAGTTGGCGCACGAGCTCCAGGAGCTTGCCGCGCTCCACCTCGCGCTTGACGAGGTAGCCGTCCGCGCCCGCCTCCAGGCCGGCCGCGCGGTCCTCGTTGCTGTCCAGCGACGTCACCAGGATGATGGGCGTGCGCCGGAACATGGGGTGGCCCTTGATGCGCCGGGCCAGTCCCACGCCGTCCAGCCGGGGCATCTGCCAGTCGCTGACCACCAGGTGGCAGTGCACGCGCTCCAGCACCTGCCACGCCTCCTCGCCGTCCGACGCCGTCACCACCGGGTAGCCGGCGATCTCCAGCAGCGACTTCATGGCGAAGCGCGTGGTGAGCGAGTCGTCGCAGACCAGGATGCGCGGCAGCTTGGATTCGCCCGAGGAGGTGCGCGTGTCCGGCTTGGCCGCGCGCAGGAGCTCCGGCGCGTTGAGCACCGGCACCACGCGGCCGTCGTCCAGCACCGCCGCGCCCGCCAGGTGCGTCACGTCCCGCAGGTGCTTGCCCAGCGAGCGGACCACCAGCTCCTGCTGCCCCACCACCTCGTCGATGGCGTACAGCACGCGCTCCTCGCCCAGGGACAGGAGCACCGCCGTCTGCCGCCGGCCGGACTCCAGCGCGAGCGGCATGCGCGGCAGCCCGATGGCCTCCGCGAGCGACAGGAACGTGAGCTGCTCGCCGTCCAGCCGCGCCACCACGCGTCCGGCCACCGTGCCCACGTCGTCCGCGTCCAGCCGCAGCACGCGCTTCACGGTGTCGGAGGGGATGGCGGTGACGGTGGTGCCGGTGCGCACCAGCAGGCCCAGCGCCGCGGCCAGCGTCAGCGGCAGGTCCACGATGAAGCGCGTGCCCTTGCCGGGCGTGTACTCCACGTCCACGCTGCCCTGCAGCCGCTGCGCGGTGGCCAGCACCACGTCCAGGCCCACGCCGCGGCCCGACGTGGACGTCACCTCGTCGCGCGTGGAGAAGCCCGGCTGGAAGATGAGCCGCGCGGCCTGCGCGTCCGACAGCTTGTCCGCCGCCTCCTGGTTCATCAGGCCCCGGCGCACCGCCGTCGCGCGCACGCGCACCGGGTCCAGGCCCGCGCCGTCATCCTCCACGATGACGCCGATGCGCGTGCCCCGCGCCTCCACCCGCACCACCAGCCGGCCCGTCTCCGGCTTGCCCACCGCCTTGCGCGCCGCGGGCATCTCCAGCCCGTGGTCGATGGCGTTGCGCACCAGGTGCACCAGCGGATCCTTCAGCGCGTCCACGATGCGCCGGTCGAGCCGCACGTCGGTGCCGCCCAGCTCCAGCGCCACCTCCTTGTCCAGCCGCGAGGCCGTCTCGCGCACCGTGCGCCGCAGCGGCTCCAGCACCTGCGAGGCCGGCACCATGCGCAGATCGCGCAGGTCGTCGCGGATGACCTGCGCCACCAGCGACTGCTGCTCACCGTCGCGGTGCGCCTCCTTCGCGTGCTCCAGGAGGCGCTTCTGCATCGTGCGCATCAGGCCCACGCCCGTGCGCAGCGGCTCCAGCGCGGACCCGCCGCCGGCCATGGCCAACTGCGACGCGGCGCGCTCCAGGTGCAGCAGGACCTCGTGCGCCTGATCCGTCAGCGACCGGAAGCCCTCCGTGCGCCGGCCCTGCTGCGCGCGCCCGGACACCAGGTGCTCCACCTGGAGCGCCAGCGAGTCCAGCGTCCTCACCGACACGCGCACCGCGCGGTCCACCGTCCCGGCGCGCCCCTCCGGGGCCGGGGTGTTCGCGCGCGCCACGGGCTTCGCCGCGGGGGCCGGGGCCGGCTTCGCGGGCTCGGGCTCCGGGATCGCGCCCGCGTCCTCCGCCACGCTCAGCGCCATGCGCAGGTCCACCAGCGCGCCCGCCACCTCCGACGCCGCCTGGCCCGCCGCGTCCCCGCCCTCCTCCATGCGCGTGAAGCCCAGCGCCGCGGCCTCCGCCAGCGAGGCCACCGCGTCCGCCTGGACGGCCTCCGCGCTCTGGCGCAGGGCGTGCGCCTGGTCCACCGCCGCGCGCACCGCGCCCGCCCGGTCCTCCACCTTGGGGGACACCAGCGTGCTCAGCGCGTTCTCCAGCGCCACCAGCGCCTTGAGTCCGTCCTCGCCCAGCGGGCCGTTGATGGCGGCGTCGTCTGAGCCGGGGGCGGCTGGCTCCTCGTGGCCCAGGGCCTTGAGCAGCGCGGCCACGCCCTCCACCACGGGCTGCTCGCCCGCGTCGCCCCGGTTGAGGGCGTTCTCGATGGCGGAGAGGCCTCGCAGCATCGCCTCCACGGCGCCCCGGGAGATGGGCTGATCCACGTCGACGTGGGACAGCCCGTCCTCGATGGCGTGGACGATGCGTTCGATGTCGTCCAGCCCCAGGCTCGCCGCGGAGCCCTTGAGGCTGTGCACCACGCGCTTGAGCGACGGCAGCAGGTCCGCGTCGCGGGCGCTGGCGGGCTGCTCCAGCCCCAGCACCTTCGACCCGATGGCCTGAATCTGCTCGCGCGTCTCCGCGGCGAACACCGGCCAGATGCTGCGCAGCAACTGCGGATCCATGAAACCCAGTCCCCTCTAGCCGCGCCGTGCGGCCGCCGGGTTGCCCAGCTGTGTGAGGTCCAGCACCGTGAGCCGGTCCGACGTCAGGAACAGGAACGGCCCCGGCGGCGGCTGGGACAGCTCCGCGCGCGGCAACTCCAGCCGTCCGTCCACGACCTCCGCCGCCAGCCCGAACGCCTCGTCCTCCACTTCCACCACCACGACCTTGCTCAGGTCGGACATGCCCCCGCCCTCCAACCCCAACAACTGCCGCAGGTCCAGCACCGGCACGATGCGCGAGCGCGACAGCAGCGCCCCCAGCACGTGGCGCGGCGCCCCGGGAAGCGAGCACATCCCGCGCGACTCCAGCACGTGGTCCACGTAGTCGATCTTCACCGCGTAACGCTCGCCGCCCACGTGGAAGGCGAGCACCGTGACGACCTCCTGGCGCGTCTCGTGGCGCGAGTTGGCCAGCGCCACCGCGCGCTGGTGCAACACCTCGCGCCGCTTGTGGGCGCTCACCACCGTGGCGCCCTCCAGCAGCATCTGGGCCGCGTCGAGCGAGGCCTTCAGCTCTTCGAAGTCGATGGGCTGGAGCTTGCGGTCTTCGTTGGACATGGGCGGGCGGCTCAGTACTTCGTGGCCGGCAGCTTGAGGATGTCCCGCACCTTGGAGCGCAGGTCGTCCACGGACACCGGCTTGTTGAGGAACGCGCTCGCGCCGACGAGCTTGCCCTTCTGGCGGCTCGCGTCGTCCTTCAGCGACGTGAGCAGCATGAAGGGCGTGTCGTGCAGCTTCGGGTCGCCCCGGATGGCCGCGCACAGCGCGAAGCCGTCCATCTCCGGCATCTGCACGTCGGAGATGATCAGGTCCGGCTTCTGCTCGCGCGCCCGCTTCAGTCCCACCGCGCCGTTGGGCGCGTCCAGGAAGTCCAGCCCCCACCCCATCAGATAGACCTGCAGGAGGTTGGTGATGGTCTTCGTGTCCTCCACGATGAGCACCTTGGCCGCCTTGCGTGCCCCGCCCGTCACGTTGCTGTTCATAGCTGGTACCTGCCTACAAGTTCAGAGAAGCGCTTCGACAAGATGGAGAGGTTGCCGGCCACCTGCTCGATGCGCCGGGTGCCCTCCACCGAATCACTCATGGCGGACGTCAGCTCGCCCATCGCCGTGGCGATCTGCTCCACGCCAATGGTCTGCTGCCGCGTGTTGCCCGCGATCTGCCGCGCCGCCCCGGACGACTCGCGGATGACCTCCGACAGGCCCAGGATGGTGGAGCCCGCGCCGCGCGCAAGCTCCATCGCCGCCTGGGCGCGCCGGCTGCCCTCGTCCGTCGTGGTGACGGCCACGCGGGTGCCCTTCTGCACCTCGCCCAGGAGCACGCGCACCTGGTCGGCGGCCATCCGGGACTGCTCCGCCAGCGTGCGCATCTCCGTGGCCACCACGGCGAAGCCGCGCCCGTGCTCGCCCGCCTTCGCCGCCTCGATGGAGGCGTTGAGGGCCAGCAGGTTGGACTGCTCCGCCACGTCCTTCACCTGTCCGATGATGTCGCTGATCTGCAGCGTGCGCTCGTTCAGGTCGGTGATGGCCAGGGCAATGGCCTTCACCTGTTCGCCCAGCTTCTCCATGCCCTCCACGCTCTCCGTGACGACCTTCTGGCCCTGGGCGCTGAGCGACTCCGACTTCTGCGTCTGGGCAATCACGGCGTCCGCGTAGGACGTGGCCTGCTTGGAGGTCTGGGCGATCTCCGCCACCGTGGTGCTGGTCTCGTTGATGGCGGACGCCTGCTGGTGCGCCATCGCGGACTGCTGCGTGGACGTGGCCAGCACGCCCGCGGCCTCGTGCTCCAGGTCCGTGGCCGCGCCGCGCAGGTCGTGCAGCAGGTGCACCAGCGCGTCCGCCATGGTGGCGAAGCTGCGCGCCAGCTCGCCAATCTCGTCCGTGCCGGTGGTGTCGATCTGCTGGCGCAGGTCCCCCGCGGCGATTCCCACCGCCGCGCGGGCCAGCCGCTCCAGCGGCACGATGAAGAGGCTGGCCATGCCGGCCGCGGCCAGCAGGCCCAGCACCAGCACCAGCAGGCCCAGGCCCGCGGTGCGCCAGGTGCTGGAGGACAGCGACTCCGCCAGCGCCTCGCGGTCCAGCGCCAGTTGCACGGTGCCCACGCGCTTGAGCGCGCCGCCCGGCGGGCCGAAGAGGATGGGCGCCGTCGTCTCCACCACGGGCAGCGTGCCGGCCGTCAAGAGGCGGTCCACCACCCCGTCGCCGTCCGCGGGCTCCACGGCGGCGGCGGTCGCGAAGTGCTCGTCCGCGGAGCGCGCCAGCACCTTGCCGCTCGCGTCGCGGATGACGATGTACGCGATGTCCGGCACGCTCTTGAGGGCCGCGTCGGTGCCCAGTTGGAGCATGGCCGCGTCGTTCGCCGCCGCGGACGCGGCCACGCTGAACGCCATGCCGATGCCCACCGCGCGCGAGCGCTTGGTGAGCTCATCCAGCAGACCGTCGCTCATCTGCATCCAGAACGCGAAGGTCAGGATGCCGACCAGCACGATGCCGAAGATGCCCGTGCCCCCGAGGATCTTCGTCCGCAGGCTGAGCCTGGTCGAATCCGCCCCTTGAGGCGACGCCATCTTCAAACCTTTCGCTTCCACGTTGTCCCCACCTCACGTGTACCGGCGCGCCCCGGCCTTCAGCGCGCGCCCTGCCAGCCCATCTGCGAAGAACGGGGAGCCAGCGCCTGCCGCAGGCCCCCCGCCGTCATCGTCGTCTCCACGCCTCGCAGCGGGTGCTCGTCATCCAATCCATCCAACGCCCGCAGCGCGTTCTGCCGCGCGCGCTCCGCGTCCTCGCGCCGGTCCAGGCGGCTGTAGAGCGCCACCAGCGTCGCATGTCCCAGCGCCAACTGCGGCTCCAGGTACAACGCCTTTCGCACCGCCTCCACCGCCGCGTCCAGGTCGTTGCGCGACTCGGCCACCATCGCCAGGAGCAGGTACGCCTCCGGGGACAGCGCCCGCGCCGCCTCGCGCGCCAGCGCCTCCGCCTCGTCGAACTGGCCCGCGTGCGCCGCCTCCAGCGCCCGCGTCAGCAGGCCCGCGTCCTGGGCCGCGCGAGCCGCCGGCGTGGAGGCCGGGGCCTGGGACCGCGGAGCCTCCGCCACCGGCGCCGGGCTGGACGGCCGCGCCGAGAAGGCCTGCAGGGTCGCGGGCGTGGCGCGGGGCGAGAGCCGCAGGCTGCCCGGCACCGGCGTCTCCCGGCGGAGCGCGGCGGCGAGGGCCGCCTGGGCGTCGCGACGCGGAGCGGCCACGGTGGCGGACTCGCCCGCCGTCCACGGCTGCTCCAGCGGCATGCGCAGCACGGGGGTGCCGTCCACGTCCAGCGTCTCCAGCCCCATCTCGTTGGTGAGCGGCACCTCCGCGGGCGACACGAAGAGCAGCCCGCCCGGCGCGAGCGCGCTGACCAGCCGGCTCAGCACCGCGCGCACCAACTGCGGCGTGAAGTAGATGAGGACGTTGCGGCAGAAGATGGCGTGGAAGCCCAGGGACGGCACCGCGTCCGTGGCCAGGTTGTGGCGGCGGAAGTCCACCGTGCGCGCGACGTCCGGGGTGACGGTGTGCTGCGCGTCATTGCCCGCCGCGCCCGGGTGCGCGACCAGGAAGCGCTTCTCCAGGTCCGGCTCGATGCGCCGCAGCGACCACGGGCTGTACACGCCGGCCTTCGCGCGCTGCAGGGCCCGGCCGGACACGTCCGTCGCCAGCACGCGGAAGCGCCCGCCGTTGCCCAGCCCCGCGGCCATCAGCGCCATGGCGATGCTGTAGGGCTCCTCGCCGCTCGCGCAGCCCGCGCTCCAGACGTGGAACGGGCCCCCCTGGTGCAGCCGGGCCCGCGAGGCCAGCGCGCGCAGGTGCTCCGGGTGGCGGAAGAAGTAGGTCTCGCCGATGACGGCGTGCTCGATGAACGCCTCCACCGCCGTCGGCTCGCGGATGAGCAACTGGCGCAGGAAGGCCGCCTCGGACATGTGGCGCGTCAGCGCCGCGCGGGACAGCGCGGGCTCCAACGAGCGACGCAGGCTGCTCGCGAGCGTCAGGCCGCAGGCGCCCTGGAGCACCTCCTCGACCTTCGCGAGCGTGGCGTCGTCGAGAAGCCCTTCGCTCACAGGCCCTCCGTACCGTTCAGGAGCGCGCTCGTGCGCAAGAGCGGGCGCAGCCCCTCCGGCGTGCGGCACAGCCCGGCCATCAGCCCGGTGCCGTCCCAGGGCAGCTTCTCCTCGCCGTTGGGAGAGCCGTCCACCAGCACCGGCGTCTCCACCAGGTCCTTCACCCGGTCCACCAGCAGCGCCACCATCCGGCCCGCGTCCACCACCACCAGCAGCGAGTCCAGATCCGGCGTGCGCCGGACGCCCAGCAGGCGCGCCACGTCCACCACCACCGCCGGACTGCCGCGGTAGACGAAGGAACCGGACACGTGCGCCGGCGCGCCGGGCAGCGGATCCAACGCCACCAGGCGCACCACCTCCTGCACCTGCTTCGCGGGCACGAGCGCGGTCGTGTCGCCTGCTTCCACGGTCAGGTAGAGGCCTGGCAGGCGGACCTCGCCCTGCAGGGAGACGAGCTCCTGGCGCAACTGGTTCTGCTCCGCCTCCAGCGCGCTCAGGCGCTGTTGCACGGAGATCCGGCGCGCTTGAGGAGCAACGGGGACTCTGGGGGTTTCGGCCATCTGGAGAACTCGGCCCACCGCATGGCGGGCAGGAAGAAAAACCGTAATCCGGGAGCCCTGCCCAACGCAATGCGGGCTTACCCGAAGGTCGCGACTCACATCCCCCCCTGCGACCGGGGTCGCGCTTGCCCCGACGTGGTGGATTCCGGACCCCCTTGGCGTGCGCCGCACCGGCGAGTTGTGCTTGGATGCAGGTGCGCTGCTTTTGCCGGAGAAACCATGTTGCACGCAGCTTCTAGGGGACACGAATGATCAAGAGCGATTCCCCGAGCCCAGAGGCGCCGGGAACGGATCCGCTCATCGGCCGGACGTTGAACGGCCGCTTCAGCATTCTGGAGCCCCTGGGCGTGGGTGGCATGGGCAAGGTGTACCGCGCCCTGCAAGCCCCCCTGGAGCGGGTCGTCGCGCTCAAGGTGCTCAACCCCAACTTCCCGAGCAGCCGCGACCCCGGCTTCCAGAAGCGCTTCCTGCGCGAGGCGTCGCTGACGTCGAAGCTGCGGCACCCGAACACCGTCACCGTCATCGACTACGGGCAGACGGACGACGGCATCTACTACATCGCGATGGAGTACCTGGAGGGTCGTACGCTCCAGCAGGTGCTGGGCCAGGCGGGCCCCCTGCCCTGGGCGCGCGCGGTGTCGGTGGCGCAGCAGGTGTGCCGCTCGCTGCGCGAGGCGCACGCGCTGGGCATCGTCCACCGCGACCTGAAGCCCGCGAACATCATGATCCTCAACGAGGCGGATCAGGACCTGGTGAAGGTCCTGGACTTCGGCCTCGTGAAGTCCGTGGCGCCGCAGCAGGAGGGGCCCGTCAGCCCCGAAATCACCCAGAACGGCACGTTCCTGGGCTCGCCCCAGTACATGGCGCCGGAGCAGGCGCGCAACATCGCGGACGCCCGCAGCGACGTGTACTCGCTGGGCATCATGCTGTTCCAGATGCTGATGGGCCGGCCGCCCTTCATCGCGCGCGACCACATCGAGCTCATCTTCGCCCACTACAAGGAACCGCCCCCCACGTTCCAGTCCGTGCGCCCGGACCTCGCGGTGCCGCCGGAGATTGAAATGGTGGTGCGCCGCTGCCTGGAGAAGGATCCGGCGCGGCGCTTCCAGACGATGGACGAGCTGCTGGAGGGCCTGCGCGAGGCGCACATGGCCGCGGGCGGCAACAGCGGCGTGTTCCGCCGGCTGGGCGGCGCCTCGACGACGGGCCCCTACCCCTCGCCGCCGACGACGGGCCCCTACGCGTCCCCGCTGTTCGCCAACGTGGGCAACGCGGAGCCCGCGGACGGCGGGCTCGCGGTGGACATCAGCGTGGAGGTGCCGGCGGACGTGCAGCGCGCCCGCCAGCGCACGCTGATGATGGGCGCGCTGGGTGGCGTGATGGTGGCGGGCCTGGTGGGCATCACGCTGTTCCTCCTGCGCGGCAGCGGCCCCGAGGAGAGGCCCGCGCAGCCGGTGGCCCCGGCCACGGCCCCCACCGCGCAGGCCCCGGTGGCGGAGGCCCCCACGGCGGCGCCCGCGCCGGGCAAGGTGCGCTTCCGGCTGATGAGCCAGCCGTCCGGCGCGCGCGTCTACTACAAGGGCAAGGAGAAGGGCGTGACGCCCTTCGTGATGGAGCTGCCCCTGGGCAGCGAGGGCAGCATCACCGCGGAGCTGACCTTCGCGCTGGAGGGCTACCAGACGGAGACCATCATCACCGGCGGCTCCGGTGAGGTGGTGCTGTCCCAGAAGCTGACCAAGCGCCGGGGCGGCGGCGAGCGCCCGAGCCGCGTGGACCTGGCCAGCGCCTCCACCCCCGAGGACTTCGAGAACGTGGCCCCGGCGACGCCGGGCGGGCTCGCCGCGCCGGTGATGATGCAGGCCACGGCCCCGGCCACCCCGGCGGCGGTCCCCGCCACGACGTCGGACAAGGCGCTGGGCGCGCTGGGCGCCTCCGCCGCGGCGCCGGTCAGCGCGGCGGGCAGCCTGGCGGTGCCGTCGCTGACGACCGGCGCGCTCGCCCCCGTCAACCCGAACGCCGTCATCCCCTTCAACGACGCCATGGAGCGGCCGGTGCTGCTGGAGGAGGGCCGGGACATCGCCTACACGCGCGAGGCGCTCGCCATCAAGGCGGAGGGGCTCGTGGCGGTGCGCTGCACCATCACCACCAAGGGGCTCGTGGAGAACTGCCGCATCCTGAAGATGGTGCAGCACATGGACAAGGCGGTGCTCGACTCGCTCCAGTCCCGCGTCTACAAGCCCATCCAGTACCAGGGCCGCCCGGCGAACGTGGACTACACGTTCACCATGCGGCTCGTGTCCCCGCGCCGCTGAAGAAGGCGACGCGCCTCCACCGCGCCCGCCTCCTCATCAGGGGCCGGTGGAGGGCACCAGCGGCGGCGACGGAGGGACGGACGGGGTGGCGCCTCCCGGAGGCACGCCCCAGTCCACCACCGGCCAGCCCCGCCGCCGGGCCTCGCGGCGCAGCCGGTGGTCCGGGTTCACCACCACCGGGCGCCCCACCACCTCCAGCACCGGCAGGTCTGAGTACGAGTCCGTGTAGAAGGCGCACGCGGACAGCGGCACCCCCGCGTCCTTCGCGGCGGCCTCCGCGTAGAAGCGCTTGCCCTCGCCGAAGCACACGGCCCCCAGCGGGCGCCCGGTGTGCAGCCCCGCCGCGTCCACCTCGAAGCGGTTGCACAGCACGCCGTCCAGGCACAGCTCGCGCGCCACCAGGTCGGACAGGTAGCCCGAGGACGACGTGAGGAGCACCAGCCGGTCCCCGGCCTCGCGGTGGGCCTCCAGCGCCAGCAGGGCCCCGGGCCGGTACTGCCCGCGCACGGCCTCCGCGTAGAAGTCCGCGGAGCGCGCCTCCAGGGCCTTCGCGTCGGAGCCCGTGAGCAGCGCCGTGGCGCGCAGGAGCACGTCCTGCATGGCCACGAAGCCCAGGTGGTAACGGGTGAGCAGCAGGCTGGCGCGCAGGGCCTCCCAGCGGGAGATGTGGCCCAGCGCCAGCTCGCGGCGCACCCAGAGCGACGCGGAGTTGGCGGCGAGCAGCGTCCTGTCCAGGTCGAAGAAGGCGACGGCCACGTCCAGAGTCTAACCGCGCGCTCCGCCCGGGGCAGCGCCAGGGGGGCCGACCCGGGGGGCCGCTGACCGCCTGCCCCTGCGCAGCAGCGCCGCGCCCCAGAGCAGCGCGGCGGCCACGCCCGGCCCTCCCGAGGAGGCGCCGCAGCCCGTGCCCTTCCCGTCCGCCACCAGCTTCAAGCCCGGGTCCTCCGGGATGCGGCACTGCGTGGGCGGCAGGCCGCGCGGATAGGCCGAGCAGAAGCCGGCCGCGGAGCCCGCGTCGATGACGCGCTTGGAGGTCTCTCCCTGGGAGGCCGTGGCCTCCATGGTGGAGCCCGCGGAGAAGACATGGTCCAGCCCGACGACGTGGCCAATCTCGTGCGTCATGGTGTTCTGCACGTCGTAGGCGACGCAGTCGGCGGACGGCGTGCCCGAGCACGGCGGGCCATTCACGGTGGTGAAGAGGAAGCTGGGACCGAAGTCCGTCTCCGCCGCGTTGAGCTCGATGTCCGAGTCCACCACGGCGCCGTCCTTGAAGCTGAACGACGACGTGGTGAGCCCGATGGTGGCGCCCCCGTGCGCCCAGCACCGGTAGACGTTGCCGCACGTCTCCTCCCCCCAGCACGCGTCGTCCGGCGGGGCCACGTCCTGGCAGTTGCGCTCGCGGAAGGTGACGACGTTGTAGTTGTCGAAGGGGTGCTCCTGGTCGTAGCCGATTTCGACGGAGCGCGACCAGTCCTCGCCCCGGATGAAGCGGAAGTCGCTGCACGTCGCGGACAGCGCCCGCCACGCGTCGAAGGCCGCCTCCATGGCGGCGAACTCCGTGTCCCCGGGCGTGCGCGTGCTGCCGGCCGCGTCCAGGTGGTAGACGTAGTCACGCCCCGGCCACACCAGGCACAGCGGGCGGCCCGGCACGAGCGTGCGCTTGAAGTCCTGCTGCGCGCCCGCCGCTCCCGCGCACAGCAGCACTCCCAGGAGCAGCAGGCGACAGCTCACCGTCCACCCCGCCGGCGGCGGGCCAGCAGCGAGGCCGCGGCCAGCAGCGGCAGCACCGCCAGTCCGCCGGCCGCCGCGGTGCAGCCGTCGTCGCCGCCGTCCCCGTCGCCGTTCCCATTGCCGTTGCCATTGCCGTTCACCGGCAGGCAGGGCTGGCTCGCGCTGCCCTTGGGGTACGCGGCGCACACGAAGCTGCGCGAACCGGAGTCGATGTTGCGCTTGGACGTCTCGCCCGGCGGGGCGCTGGGGTTCATCGTGGAGCCCGTCGCCAGCGTGTGGTCCAGGCCCACGAAGTGGCCCACCTCATGGGTGGCCGTGTTCTGCACGTCCGTGTCCACGCAGTCCGGCGTGGCGACGATGCCGCACGGGCCGCCGTTGCCGGTGGTGAAGTTGAAGCGCGCGGCGTTGAAGGAGATATCCGAGTCGTAGACGACGCCCGTGTTCTCGTCGTACGTGGTGAGCGTGATGGCGATGGTGCCGTCGCTGTCATCCCAGCAGTCGTACGTGTTCGCGCACGTGTCCTGGGTGAAGCACGCGTCGTTGGCGTCCACGACCTCGCGACAGGCGCGGCCCCGGAAGAGGATGAGGTTGATGTTGCCGCCGGAGCGGCTGTAGCCCACCGTCCGGGAGTTCACGCGCGCGCCCTCCGCCAGCGTCAGGTTGCCGCAGGAGGCGAAGATGTCCTGCCAGCTCTGGAACGAGCGGGTGATGGCGTCGAACTCCGTGTGGTTCGTCACCTTCGGGTTGCCCACGGTGCTCTGCTGCCAGGTGACCTTGGACTGCGTCCAGTACAGGCACTGCGTGGCCTCGTCCCCGGGGGTCACCCGGCTGCGCACGTACGGCGCGGAGCTCTGTCCCATCACCGCCGCCAGCACCACCCATGACGCGAGCGCGCCCATCACTTCGCCCCCTTCTTCGCGGGCGCCGCCTGCTGCGCCTGGACCGCCGCGCGCACGGAGGCCTTCAGCTCCTCCAGCGTCACCGGCTTCGCGTTCGACACCGTCTCCTGGCGCGTCTTCGGATCAATCAGCACCGCGTCCCCGGTGGACGCCGGCACCGCCATCGCGCCCGGGCCGGCGCGCTGGACCTGGTACTTGCCCTGCGCCATGCCGGACAACTGGAACGCGGCCGCGCCGCGCTTCTCCAGGAAGACGACGACCTCCTCGCCCTCGGAGAAGGACGCGAGCCCGCTCACCACCTGGCCGATGTCGCCCATCCGGCCTCCCGGCTGGGTGACGACCACCGTGCCGCCGGGCTGCCCCTTGAGGGCCTCCGTCACCTGGATCTCCACGTCGGTGACGATGCGGCGGTTGTCCCCGCTCCACCGGCTCTGCACGCGCCGGACGACCCCCTGCACCACCGCGTCCGACGTCTGCGCCATCTGCGGCAGGTCCGTCCGCAGCATCGTGGTGGCCCCCACCGGCAGCCCTCCGAGCAGGGTGGCCAGCACCACCGTGCGAACCGCGTGTCGAATCGACATGGATAGTCTCCTTGGCCGCGCAGCCTAACCCCAAGCGGGCGGCTTGCGTTGACCCTCGTGCACCCGTCCTGCTATCGCGCGCCTGCTCATGGCTCCGTCAAAACCCCGCGTCCGCTTCGCTCCGTCACCTACTGGATACCTCCACATCGGAGGCGCCCGTACCGCGCTCTTCAACTACCTCTACGCGAAGCGCTACGGCGGGACCTTCATCCTGCGCATGGAAGATACGGACCAGGAGCGCTCCACGCCCGAGTCCGTCCAGGCCATCCTGGACGGCCTCGACTGGCTGGGCCTGGACTGGGATGAGGGCCCCGGCAAGGAGGACCCGAAGTACGGTCCCTACTTCCAGACCCAGCGGTTGGACACGTACCGGCGGCACGCCGAGCTGCTCATCTCCCAGGGCAAGGCGTTCCGGTGCTACTGCACCCGCGAGGAGATTACCCAGCGCCGCGAGGCCGTGGAGAAGGCGAAGGGCCCGGGGTCGTACAAGTACGAGGGCACCTGCCACGACCTGAAGGCCCCGCCCCCCGGCAAGAAGCTGGAGGACGCCGTCATCCGCTTCCGCATGCCCTCCGGCGAGGGCACCGTGTCGTTCAACGACAAGGTGCTGGGCACCATCACCAAGCCGTACTCGGACCTGGATGACTGGGTGATGATGCGGGCGGACGGCATCCCGCTCTACAACTACGGCTGCGTCATCGACGACCACCTGATGGACATCACCCTGGTGTCGCGCGGCCAGGAGCACATCAACTCCACCTTCCCGCAGTTGATGCTCTACCAGGCGCTGGGGTGGACGCCGCCGGACTTCGCGCACCTGCCGCTCATCCTGGGGCCGGACCGGGAGAAGCTCTCCAAGCGCAAGCACCCGGAAGCGGACGTGATGCTGCACAAGCGCACGGGCATCATGCCGGAGGCCCTGCTCAACTTCGTCATCCGCCTGGGCTGGAGCCACGGCAACGACGAGGTCATCAGCCGCGAGCAGATGGTGGAGTGGTTCGACTTCGACGGCGTGGGCAGCACCTCCGGCGTGTGGAACCCGGAGAAGCTCCAGTGGCTCAACCAGCAGTGGTTCAAGCTCCTGCCCCCGGCCGTGGTCGCGGAGCGGCTCGTCCCCTTCCTGGAGGCCCGCGGCTTCCAGGCGAAGGGCGACGCGCGCCTGGAGCCGCTGGTGCTCGCGCTGCGCGAGCGCTCGCGCACCCTGGAGGAGATGGCGAACACCGCGTCCATCTACTTCAAGAGCGGCGTCACCCTGGATGAGAAGGCCGCCGCCAAGCACCTGGGCGGGGACTCGCTCAACCTCCTGCGCCAGGCCCGGGAGAAGCTGGCCGCCCTGCCCGCCTGGACGGTGGAGCCGCTGGACGGCGTGGTGAAGACGGTGAGCGAGGCCGCCCAGGTGGGCATGGGCAAGGTGGCCCAGCCCATCCGCGTGGCCATCACCGGCAACACCACCAGCCCCGGCATCGGGGAGACGCTGCTGCTCGTGGGGCGCGAGGAAGCCCTCAAGCGCATCGACGCGGCGCTCGCTCGCGGGACGTGAGATTGCCGGTGGACGCGGGCATCGCCGGGCCCTATCTTGGCCGGCGATGACGCGACCGCTTGACAGCCTGAGACCGCATTTCTATAAGGCGCGCCCGCTCGGGGCGGTGCTGCTGGCCCTCTGGGCAACGGCTTCCGGCGCCGAGCTGGTGAACGGCGCGCAGATTCCGGATGGTGCCCAGAAGGTGGGCGAGAACAGGTACAGGGCTTCGCGAGACTTCGACGCGACGCTCGACTACTACAAGAACGTCTACCCGACCTCGAGCTACCCGAGGCGGTCGATCGTCAACCAGCCGGGCGTCAAGGCCGTGCACATCTCCAACCCCTCCGGGAAGAACTTCGAGGGGCTGAATATTTACGAAGCGAACGAAGAGGTTCGCATCTACGTCGTCCCGCTGCAGGGGGCGGCGAAGCCGGCGAAGAAGAACGAAGGCAAGCCGGTCAGGAAAACGAAGTAGTTGAAGTCAGCAGCAGAAGTCGGTAGTAGAAGCGCCCGCAACAACGCAGCACGCAGCGCCTTGGGGAATCGTCTAACGGCAGGACAGCAGACTCTGACTCTGCTTATCTAGGTTCGAATCCTAGTTCCCCAGCTGAAAATCTCCGGTTGACGAAGCAAAACGGAGAATGTAGGAAGCAGCAGCAGAAACGAAGCGGTTGTAGGGAAGCAAGCCGGCCCTGTCGTCTAGTGGTTAGGACGGAGCCCTCTCACGGCTCAAACTCGGGTTCGAATCCCGGCAGGGTCACAAATGAGACGCCCACCTTCGGAAACGAAGGTGGGCGTTTCGCTTTGCGGGCCATGGGCCATGTTGCCCTGCCCTCGCGTCCAGGTGGCTGGACGCGGGCCGCGGCGGCCCGGTGGCCCGGGCGCTCCTCCGCTTCAGTTCGGGGCCGCGATGCTCTGACGGAAGGCGTCCAGCGCGGCGGTGAGCCGCTGCTGGGCGCGCTGGATGCCCCGGCGCATCAGCAGCATCCGCACCTTCTCCGGCAGGACGCGCGCGGCGTTGGACTGGCCGTAGCCCACCAGGTCCATGCGCAGGGTGATGGCATCCAGGAGGTCGCTCAGGTCGGCGTCCGCGCTGGCCAGGAGCACCACGTCCGGGGAGCGGCCCTGGAGGCGCTCCGCCAGCGTGTGCCACTGGGGGTCGCCGGTCTCCACCACCACCACGTCCGCGCTCTCCAACTGGGGCGAGTACGGCGGCAGCTCCACCACTTCAAAGGACGCGTCCCGCAGCACCTTCACGGCCTCGGCGCTGCCCACCACCGCGACGTTGCCGCCGTGGCCCAGGCGCACCGCCTGCTCGTAGTTGCGCAGCTCCGTCTCCAGCGCCTCGTGCGCGGGCTCCGGCGCGTCCCGGCCCGCGTCCAGCAACGCCGCCGCCTGCCGGGCCATCTCCCGGGCGCCGTCCCGCGTGCGCACGCGCTCCGAGCGGCGCTCCAGCGCGGCGCGCACCTTGGCCCGCAGCACGCGCAGGTCATCGAAGGGCTTCACGATGTAGTCGCTGGCCCCGGCGGCGAACGCGGCGATGACGGACTCGGAGCTGGCGTAGGCGGTGATCATCACCGCCTCCAGCGCGGGCTGCATCCGCCGCGCCTCGGCGATGAGCTCCACCCCGCCCATGCCGGGCAGGTTCTTGTCCGTCACCAGCACGTCGAAGCGCTGGTCCTTCAAGAGGACGAGCGCCTCCTCCGCGCTGCCCACGGGGGAGACGATGAGGTCCGCTTCGCGCGCCAACAGGCGCACGCAGATGTCGAGCACCACCGGCTCGTCATCCACCAGCAGCACCTTCGAGGCGAGCGTCCCCCGCCCTTCCCCTTCACCTTCACCGGTCTCGAACGGGAGATCCATGAATTGGGAGGATCGCACAGCTCTCGTCCAACTTCGAGGGTGGGAAACAGGCGCGCCCACTATGCTCTCCCGGTGAGCTTCGAAGACGCGCTGCGGGAGAACCGGGTGCCCCCGCGGCTGGGCGACGTGCGGCTTTTCTACGACGGGGGGCGGCTGGTGGGGGAGTCCCTGCCGCCGCCCTGGACGCTGCGGCTGTTGCCCACGCTCCTCGTGGCCGGGGCCGCCGTGTGCACGGGGGTGGGGCTGCTGCTGCTCGTGCTGGACACCGCCCGGACGCCGGGCCCCGCGACGCTGCTGCTCCTGCTGGCGGGGGGACTGGTGGGCGGCGCGCTGGTGACGGAGGCGCGGCTGCGGCGGCGGCGCTTCGTGCTGCACTTCAAGACGGAGTCGCTGCGGCTGGAGACGCTCGCGTGGGCGCCGGGCGCGGCCCGCACGGAGGTCTTCCCCTTCGACGATGTGCGCGCGGTGCACATCGTCCAGCCTCCGAAGGGCGGATACGCACTCGTGGTGGAGTACGGCCCGGAGACCGCGCCCCGGCGCGCACTCCTGGTGCGGGACGTGCGGGCCCAGGAGAGCGACACCCTCTACCGGGTGTGGCGGCTGCTGCACAACGCCTTCGGGCTCAAGGGAGCGGGGCTCGCTTGAAGGTGAGCTCGATTTCGGTGCCCTCGCCCGGCGTGGACGCCAGGCGGAGCTGACCGCCGAACTGCGTCACCAGCTCCCGGCAGATGGACAGGCCCAGCCCCGTGCCGATGCCCACGGGCTTCGTGGTGAACAGCGGCTGGAACACCTTCTCCTGGAGCGCCATGGGGATGCCGCAGCCGTTGTCCGACACGGTCAGCACCACGTCCTCTTCCCGCGCCGCCCACCGCACGTCGATGCGGCCCGGACGGTCCGTGCCCTCCATGGCCTGCGCCGCGTTGACGATGAGGTTGAGCAGCACCTGGCACAGCTTCACCGGCCCGAAGACGATGCGGATGGGCTCGCCGTTGCTGGTGAGCCGCGCCCGGTCGCGCACCTCCGCTCGCGCCAGCTTCACCGCGAAGGAGACGACCTCCGCCACCTCCGCGGTGGCCTCCATGTCCTCGCCACGTGCCTGCGCGCGCAGGCCCAGCGCCACGCCGCGCAGGTGGGTGGCGCCCTCGGACAGGTCCTTGATGAGGGACGGCAGGTCCTCGATGGTGGAGGACACCTCCGCGTCCGGATCCGTGGCCAGGTGCTTCGACACGTACTGCACCACCCGCTCCATGTCCCGCTGGAGCGAGGACACGTTCTGCGTGAGGTAGCCCACCGGGCCCATCAGCTCGTGCGCGATGCCCGCCGTCACCTGCCCCAGCGTGGCCAGACGCTCGGACTTCATCATCCGGCCTTCCACCTCACGGATGCGCAGCTCCAGCCGGGCAATCTTGAGCGAGTCCTCCAGCGCCGCGAGCAGCTCCGCGCGGTCCCACGGCTTGACGAAGTAGCGCGTCACCTGTCCGCGGTTCACCGCGTCGATGACGGCCTGCATGTCCGCGTACGCCGTCACCAGCATGCGCTTGGCGTCCGGCGCGATGGTGCGGGCCCGCTCCAGCAGCTCCACGCCCGTCATCCCCGGCATGCGCTGGTCGGACAGCACCACGCCAATCTCCGAGCGCCGCTGCTCCAGGAGCGCCAGGGCCTCGTTGGGGGACGAGCACCGGAAGATGCGAAACCGCTGCCCGAAGTTGGCGTCGAACACCCTCAGGTTGAGGGCGTCGTCGTCCACGTACAGCACGGCGGGCAGGTCCGAGGCGTTCATGGAGCTCCTCCAGACCGTGGCTTCCTCATCCGGAAGACAGGCTGGTCGCGCCGAGGATAACGCGCACGTCCGGCCGCGCGCCTGGGGGTACCTTGTACCCAGGCCGAAAGCGAACGTCGCGCACAGCACTCCGCCTCAGACGGAGGCGTTCCCGAGCGCGAGGGCCACGGTGTCCACCGACGGGAAACGGCCCCGCGGCAGCGTGCCCAGGAGCGACACCACGTGGGAGGGCGCTTCGTTCTCGCGCGCCACCCAGATCAACTGCTCCGCGGTCAGCGGATACACCGCGCCGCGCAGCGCCTGCTGCAGCGAGTGCGCCAGGGACACCACCGGGGTCAGCGGGGCCCCTGAAGGCTCCACCTCCCGCAGTCCAAGTCCCAGGCGCTCACGAGTCATGTCGTCGTTCATTGAGTGAGAAGTTAAGCAGCGAACCCCGCCGCCTGCCGACCTTTTTTCGCCGTCCGAAGGGAGTCAGGCAGGCAGGCGCTCTGCCCCTCCATCCCACCGGGTGGCCACACCAGCGCGGGCATCCCACCGTACCGCCACGGAAGTCCTACCCACACCCCCGACTCCGGGGAGGAGTAACGCACCATGGCGAACACGAAGAACGAGGACGTGAAGCCGGTGAAGCACGTGGAGGCCACGCGCCCGGAGCCGTGGCCCGGCATCCAGGGCCGCAGCCAGGAGCACGAGGAGGAGCTGGAGACGGGCACGCGCCGCGCGGAACAGGCGGACGTCACCGAGGCCCAGCGCAAGCTGGAGAAGGACGTCGAGAAGGACGAGCCGACGCGGGAGTAGCCCCATGCCAGGCCCCGCCCCCGTGCGTGTCACACGGGGGCGGAAGCCGGCGGACCGCTCGACCGCTAGAACAGCAGCCGCGAGGGGTGCTCCAACAGCCCCTTCAGCTCGCGGAGGTACTCCGCGCCGGTGGCCCCGTCGATGACGCGGTGGTCACCCGACAGCGTCACCGTCATCATCTTGCGCACCGCCAGTTGGCCGTCACGCACCACGGCCTTCTCCGCCACGGCGCCCACCGCGATGATGGCGGACTGGGGCGGGTTGATGACGGCGATGAACTGGTCGATGCCGTACATGCCCAGGTTGCTCACCGTGAGCGAGCCGCCGTTGTACTCGGCCGGCTTCAGGGCGCGCTTGCGGGCGCGCTCCGCCATGTCGCGGGACTCGGCGGAGATGGCCTGCAGGCCCTTGAGGTCCGCGTCGCGGATGATGGGGGTGATGAGCCCATCCTCGATGGCGACCGCGATGCCCACGTCCACGGTGCCGTAGTGCAGCACCTGGTCGCCCTGGAGCGACACGTTCATCTTCGGTGAACGGCGCAGCGCGATGGCCGCCGCCTTCACGATGATGTCGTTGACGGACACCTTGAGGTCCAGCGCCTTGGCCTCCTCGCGGATCTTCACCGCGGCGTCCATCTCCACCTCCACCGTCAGGTAGAAGTGCGGCACGCCGGGCTTCACCTCCGACATGCGCTGGCCAATGACCTTGCGCATGGAGGACATGGGCACCGCCTGCGGCTCCGGACGCGTGCCGAAGGCGCGAACCTCCGGCTGCGCGGCCTTCTTCGCCGCCGGCGCCTGCGCGGGAGCCTTCGCCAGGCCCTGGCCCAGCGCCTGCTCCACGTCGCGCTTCACCACGCGGCCCAGCGGGCCGGTGCCGCGCACCTGGCTGATGTCCAGCCCGCGCTCCTGGGCCATGCGCTTCGCCAGGGGGCTTGCGCGCAGCCGGCCGCCAGCGCCGGAGGCCGGAGCCTGGGGCTCGCGGCGCAGCGGGACGACCTGTCCCCCGGCGGGCGCGGACGGAGCCGCGGCGGCGGGAGCGGAAGCCTTCGGGGCGGCCGGAGCCTGGGGCGCGGCCGCCGGAGCGGAGGCCCCGGCCCTGGCACCCTTGGGCGCGAGGAACGCGATGGGCGCGCCGACCTTGGCCATGTCACCCGCCTGCACCGTGATGCGCGCGAGCGTGCCGTCGTCGTACGCCTCCACCTCGAGGTTGGACTTGTCCGTCTCCACCTCGGCGATGGCGTCCCCGGAGGAGACCTTGTCCCCTTCCTTCTTCAGCCACTTGACGATCTTCCCCTCCGTCATCGTCGGGGAGAGGCTGGGCATCAGGATGGCAATCCCCTCGCCCGCGCCGCTGGCGGCGGGAGCCGGGGCCTGCTCGGGAGGCTTCGGGGCGGCGGCGGGAGCCGCGGCCTTGGGGGCCTCCGCCTTCTGGGGCGCGGGGGCCGAAGGCGCACCACCACCGGTGGCCTTCTCACCCTTGGCACCGAGGAAGCCGATGGGCGAACCCACCGTGGCGACCTCGCCCTCGGGCACGGCGATTTCAATGAGGTAGCCGTCGTCGAAGGCCTCCACCTCAAGGTTGGACTTGTCCGTCTCAACCTCGGCGATGGCGTCTCCGGAGGAGATCTTGTCTCCCACCTTCTTCAGCCATTTGACGATCTTCCCCTCCTTCATCGTCGGGGAGAGGCTGGGCATCTGGATGGGCGTCGCCATACGCGTTCAGGCTCCCTCGCGGTACAGGACCTTCTTGATGGCGGCGATGATCTTGGGCGCGTCCGGCTGGGTCGCGTTCTCCAGGTTCGCCGCATAGGACATGTTCACATCCAACCCGGTGACGCGCACGACCGGCGCGTCCAGGTCGTCGAACGCCTGGGACTGGATGAGGTCCACCACGGACGCGCCCACACCGGCCAGCGCCCAGCCCTCTTCACAGATGACCGCGCGGTTCGTCTTGCGCACGCTCGCGAGGATGGCCTCCTCGTCCAGGGGGCGCAGGGTGCGCAGGTCCAGCACCTCCACGCTGATGCCTTCCTTCGCCAGGGCCTCCGCGGCCTCCATGCAGAAGTAGTACATCCGGCTCCAGGTGATCAGCGTGACGTCCGTGCCCTCACGCTTCACGTCCGCCTTGCCCAGCGGGACGATGTGCTCGCCTTCCGGCACCTCGCCCTTGATGGCGTAGAGGCGCTCGCCCTCGAACATGACCACCGGGTTCTCGTCCCGGATGGCGCTCTTGAGCATGCCCTTGGCGTCCGCCGGGGTCGCCGGGGCAATCACCTTCAGGCCGGGGAAGTGCGCGTAGTTGGCCTCCAGCGCCTGGCTGTGCTGGCTGGAGAGCCGGCCGCCCGCGCCGCCCGGGCCGCGGAACACGATGGGGCAGCGCAACTGGCCGCCGCTCATGTGACGCAGCTTGGCCGCGTTGTTGACGATCTGGTCCATCGCCAGGATGGCGAAGTTCCAGGTCATCATCTCCACCACCGGACGCAGGCCCACCGCCGCCGCGCCCACGGAGAGGCCCGTGAAGCCCAGCTCGCTGATGGGCGCGTCGATGATGCGCGCGCTGCCAAACCTGTCCAGCAGGCCCTGGGACACCTTGAACGCGCCGTTGTAGCGGCCCACTTCCTCGCCAATGAGGAACACATTGGCGTCGCGCTCCATCTCCTCGGCGAGCGCCTGGTTCAACGCTTCGCGATACATCAACTCGGGCATCGTCGGCTCCGAACTCGAATCTCGAAAGGGTAGTGGCTTGGAGGGAACGTGAGCGCTAGCGGCTCAGGCCCGCCTTCTTGTCCGCCTGCTCGGCCTCGGCGCGGGGCTCCAGGTCCCAGGTCACCTTCAGCTCCTGGCCCGACGGGTACTTCGGCCAGTTGGTGACCTTCACGCCCAGCACGCGCTCGCGCGGGCGCACGTCCTCCTCGCCCGGCTCCACGATGGTGTCGCGCCACAGCTCGTCCACGCTGGGCTCGGGCGACTCGTCGGCGAACTTCACCGCCGCGTCCACCGCGCGCTTCTCCTCTTCTTCAATGGCCTCGAAGTCCGCCTCGGACAGGCCAAGGCCCTGCTTCATCGCGAACTCGCGCAGCTTCGGGATGGGGTCGTTCTTGCGCTCGTCCTCCACCTCCTGCTTGGTGCGGTAGTTCGCGGGGTCCGCCATGGAGTGGCCGCGGAAGCGGTAGGTGTTCGCCTCCATCAGCACGGGGCCCTTGCCCGCGCGGCAGTACTCGGCGGCGTCCTTCACGGCCTCGTACATCTTGAGGACGTCCATGCCGTCCACGGCCTCACCGCGCATGCCGTACGCGGAGGCGCGCTTGTGGATCTCCGGCACCGCGGACGTGCGCGCGATGGCCGTGCCCATGCCGTAGCGGTTGTTCTCGCAGATGTAGATGACCGGCAGCTTCCACTTCTGCGCCATGTTGAAGGTCTCGTGGAACGAGCCCTGGTTGGCGGCCGCGTCGCCGAAGAAGCACACCGTGACGCGGTCTTCGTTGCGGTAGCGGCTGGCGAAGGCCATGCCCGCCGCGAGCGGAATCTGCCCGCCGACGATGCCGTAGCCGCCGTAGAAGTGGTGCTCGATGTCGAAGATGTGCATCGAGCCGCCCTTGCCCTTGCTGTAGCCGGAGCCCCGGCCGAACAGCTCCGCCATGATCATCCCGGCGTCGCTGCCACGGGCCAGCGGCTGGCCGTGGTCGCGGTAGGCGGACAGCATGTAGTCATCCGGGCGGATGGCCTCGTTGCAGCCCACCGCCACGGCCTCCTGGCCAATGTAGAGGTGGCAGAAGCCGGCGATCTTCCCCAGCGTGTACTGCTGGCCGGCCCGCTCCTCGAAGCGGCGCAGGAGGTACATCTTCCGGTACATCGTCAACAACAGGTCCTTCGAGTACGCGCTGGCCACCGCGGCATGCCTCCGTCTGGGCCGCCCCTGAAGACCCGAGGGGGAAGGGCGGCGAACGCCGTGCGCCTCTTAGCGCGCGGCCATGGGACTTCCAAAGCCTTTCAGAAACCGTCGTCCATCACGCCTTTCTTTCAGGCGCGCTGCGTCACGTCCTCCATGGAGAAATGGGGCACCGACACGATGCCATCCATCAATTCCACGGCCCGTCCCGAGTGGTCCGTGGCCAGGTGGATGACCGTCGCCTCCGGGAAGCGGTGGCGGTAGTCATTGGCGTGTGTGGGTTCATTGTCGAACGCCGCCACGACGGTGCCCATGCGGCCCAGGCGCGCGTGCGCGTCGCGCTTGAAGGCGTCGTCGTTCTCCGCGAGCGTGGGCTTCATGATGAGGTGCACGCGCCCGTCCGCGCCGGGGGGCGTCACCATCCCGCAGCGCGCGAGGCAGGCCACGGTGCCCTCGCGCATCGCCTCGTGGCGGCCCGTCAGGTAGACGACCTGCGCGCCCGTGGCGGCCACCGCCTGGGTGAAGTCCGCCGCGCCATCAATGGCCTCGTCGGAGACGCAGTAGGCGCTGGTGAAGAAGCGCTCCTGCCAGAAGGCGCGCGCGTCCGCGTAGCGCTGCTCCACCTCCGCGTCCTCCAGGCCGCACGCGCGCATGGCGGCGCGCATGTCCCAGCCGGTGTCCCAGTGGCGCGGCTCGCACACGGAGAGCAGGTGCAGGGACCGCGCGTCGCCGTACTCGCGCAGGATGCGCGCCTGGCGGGGGCGGTTGTCGAAGAGGGTGGAGTCCAGGTCGAACGCCAGGACCGCCTGGGGGCCGAGCGAGCGGGCCTTGTCCAGGATGTTCCGGAGGGCCTCGCGCCAGTCCGGCTTCACGCGCTGCTTGAGATCTTCAAAAGCCATGGACGCCGGAAGATACATGCCCCCGGCGCGGGGCGGCCCATCAAATCACGCGCCCTGGCGCCACGCGGCCGGTTGGATGGGCACCGACCCCGCGGGCTCCGTGCCCTCCGCCAGGACTCCGGGGGCGCGGGCGAAGTTCTGCATGCGCTGGATGCCGTTGCGGTCCAACACCAGGCGGACCAGTTGCGCGGATTCATGACGCACGCCGTCTTCCATCACCGTGAAGCGGAAGACCAGGTCCACCGGGTAGCGCTTCGCGCCGCGGATGTGGCCCACGGAGAAGTCCCCCAGGTCCACGTACTCCAGCGCGAACTCCGGCTCGTCCATGTCGCGCAGGAAGCGCCCCACGTTCAGCCGGAGGATGTCCGTGACGCCCGTGAGGCCGCGCTCGGAGCGGGGCAGCAGGCGCGCGTCCAGCACGATGCGCTTCTGGTAGCGGATGACGGCCTCGGACAGCTCGCCCTGGGACACGGTGAGGAAGTCGTCCTGCAGCCGCAGCGACGACACCGCCTGCGGCACCTTCACCGCCGCGCCGTAGTCCACGCGCTCCTCGCACGTGCCGATGGCGCGCGCCGTGACGGGGTCCACCAGGTCCGTGGTGCGGTCGTAGAGGTGCGTGGCGGCCACGCGGCTGAACATGCGCCGCAGCCCTTCCTTGATGCGGTCCTTCATCATGTAGCCGACCACGGCCACCAGGAAGAAGTTGAGGCTCACCTGCGTGAAGCGCACCTGCGCCCAGAGCGCCACCGACGTGGCGAAGGCCATGGCCACGCCCGCCGCGATGGCGAACAGCACCTCCTCCCAGCCCTGCCGCCGCTGGCGCCTGCGCGAGGACAGGAAGAGCACGTTCATGCAGAACTTCTTCAGGAAGCCCAGCCGCTGCATGTACTCCTCGTTGTCCCCGGTGGGGCTCAACACGGAGCGCAGCCGGTGCTCCTTGCGGTAGGACTCCTCGCGCAGCACCGCCTCCATCAGCCCCTTGCGCAGGGGCAGCCACGGCCCCGTGCGCGGCAGCGCGTCCATGTCCGCCACCGCGCGGCGGAAGAACTGCTCCACCAGCAGGCTGACGTACTCGTCCACCAGCCGCAGCGACGCGCGCGTCTTCTCCTGGAGCTTCGCCTCGCCGGTGGCGCGCAGCCACGCCCGGAAGCGCTCCAGCACCACGGGCACGGAGTCCCCCGCCTGCCGCACCACCGCCTCCAGGTCCACCCTCCCCGCCTCGCCGACCTTCGCGTCACAGCGCGTCTCCACCGTGGTGGCGAACCGGCGCAGCGCGCCCCGCAGCACGCACGAGAAGAGCTTCGCCTGGTAGACGACGTCCGCCTCCGGCGCCACGCCCGTGCGCTGCCACGCCTCCAGCTTCACCAGCGGCGAGCCCTCCGACGACAGGAGCTCTCCCAGCCCCATCACCGGCGTCTTGAAGCGCACGTAGTTGTGGATGTCCGCGTAGAAGTCCGCGCGCGGGTACGTCTCCGCGTCGATGTTCAGGCTCGACGGCAGGAAGAGGTAGGCCTCCACCAGGTAGCGCGTCTCGTCCGCGCCCGTGGGCTGGTACTCGAGCTTGATCTCGAACTGCTTGCGGTCGTGGACGTCGAACCGGCTGTGGAGTGCTTCAGGGGCCTGGGACACGGACGCCAGTCTATGTCACAGGCCTGTCACACGGGAGCCACCCTCACCGAAGGATGGGCAAGCGTCCGGGGCGACACACCCGGACGCGCTCCCGTGGAGCTTCAACCGTTGGTGCCCGTACGGGAAGAGGACGCGCCCGGCAGGGCGCCCGGGACGACGTCGCCCACCGGCAGGGGCGCCGCCCTGGGCTGGGGCTTCGCGTTCCACACGCGCGACGCCAGCACCAGGCCCACCACGGCCAGCGGCAGCATGGCCAGGGGCCACGGCTTCCAGTTGGCGGGGTCCTTCATGGCGTCGCCGGTGGGGAGGATCCGCCCGTACACGAGCGCGTGGATGGCCGTGCCCGCGTACACCGCGCCGTCGATGATGCCCACCACGATGCCCGCGTTCTTCTTGCCGCCGAAGTCCATGGTGGCCGTGCCGGACAGCATGCCGTGCACGCCGATGACGCACAGGGACATGAACACCACGGACCAGCCGGCGCCCACCGTGCCCAGCAGGAACACCGCGCCGACCGCGCCCAGCAGCAGGCCCGCGTAGAGCACCGCGGACACGGGGCCCCGGCGCGAGTCGAAGAGGCGGTCGCTGATGACGCCCGCGAACATGCCGCCCAGGATGCCGGCGACGCACGACAGCATGCCCCAGTTGGAGGCCACGAAGCCGCCGGACTCCCCCACCGCCTTGGCGTACTTGGGGAACCACTGCATCACCGCGTTGCGCAGGAAGCCGCTGCAGAACTCCACGCCCAGGATGATGAGGATGACGCGGTTGCTCAGGAGCTTGCCGAACAACTGCGGCACGCTGAGCGCGGGGCCCGTCTCACCGCTGGACGCGTCCGCCGTGTCGAAGTCCGGGTGGCCCGTCTGGGACGGCGTGTCGCGGATGACGAAGAAGTCCAGCACCAGGAAGGCCAGGAGCAGCGCCGCGGGCACGAAGAACACCCACCACACCGGCGCCGCGTCCGCGATGAAGCGGCACCAGTCGAACGCGAAGTACAGGCCCAGCGAGATGAGGATGCCGAACACGCCGCCCAACTGGCCGCGCTCGCGCACGTGGAACCACGACGCGTTCACCTTGACGATGGAGACCGCGCCGAAGCTCTGGAAGTACATGTTCACGCTGTAGAGGAACGCGAGCCACGCGACCACGCCGCCCGGCGGGGCCCAGCCGTTCTTCAGCACCGCGTACACCAGGCCGCCCATGGCGATGTTCGCCGCCGCGCTGCCGCCCGCGGACAGGAGGATGGTGAAGCGGCCGCCCAGCTTGTCCGTCAGCGGGCCGTTGAGCAGGAAGGCCACGCCGTACGTCAGCGTCCCCCAGAAGAAGATGGTGGCGAAGTCCGCGTTGGACGTCTGCGCGCCCATGGCGCTGGTCGCCACGTTGACGTTGTAGCGCCCCATGTAGAGGAACGCGTACGTCAGGCCCAGCGGGAACCAGTTGAAGAAGCGGCGGCGGCGGAACGCATCGGTGTGCCCCAGCTCCACCTTCGGCAGCCGGGAGAGCACCAGGCCAATGGCCCCGAGCAGGATGACGATGGGGAGGAGCTGGGCCAGCCACGGGGGCAGCGACGACATGCGACGAACCTCGCCTGCTAAAGGAAGCGGAACGGGGCGGCACCCTACCCCGTCCGTCCTCGGCCCGGAAACAGCAAGCGGCTTTCAGGAAAGCCGGGCGAGCAGCCGCGTGAGGGAGACCTCCGTCTTCGCGTCCGCGATGTCACCCCGGCGGCACGCGTCCAGCACCGCCAGGAGCGGCCGCCACTGCAGGTGGATGCCCTCCTCCAGGGGAGAGCCGTCTCCCTCCACCTCGCCCTGCGCCACGCCGGTGACGTCCACCGCGGCCGGGAAGACCTTCTCCGACAGGATGCCCGGCGCGAGGAAGAACGCGCCGCCCAGGAGCTGGATGTCCTCCGGCCGCACCGTGTAGCCCGCCTCCTCCTTCACCTCCTCCGCCGCGCGGCGGCGAAGCCCCTCCTCGCCCTTGTCCGCGGGCTCCAGCAGGCCCGCGACGATCTCCTCCACGCGCAGATGGCTCACCGTGTCAGGCACGGTCATGGACGCGGTCTGCTCGCGGCGGAAGTAGGCCGCGGGCCGCAAATTCATGCGCGTCAGGACTTCCACGTTTCCATCCGGGGCGCGGCGGTAGATGAGCACCGACACCGCGTCCAACCGGGGCCGGTCCACCACGTCCACCCGGTACACCGGAGACGACGAGCCATCCGCGCGCCGGTTGCGGCAGCGCAGCCGGCGCACCCGGAGGAAACCTTCGTCACAACGCGCCGTGGCGGAGAAATCCTCGATGATCTCGATGTCAGTCACATTGGAACTGCTGGGACGCATGTCTGCCTGCTCTCCTGGTGTCCTGGTAGGTGGAGGTGCCACGGTGGCGTTGCTTGCCCGTGCACCCTTGATCCCGTAGGTTGCGCCGTCCTCAAGTCGTCACTCCCTACGAATCACGGATCCGCCACGAATGTGTCGCGCACTGCTCGGCCTCTTCTGCGCCTGCGCCCTGGCCCTCGCCTCGTGCATGCCTGTGCTGGAAGGCCAGGATTACCACCTTGAAGGTCAGGAGGTGCGGCTTACCCTCCTCCATACCTCTGACATCCACTCGCGGCTCGTCCCGTACGACTTCACGCCGCTGAAGACAGACCAGGACCTGGAACTCATCCCGGAGGCCGGTCCGTTCGGCGGTGCCACGCGCATCGCGTCCATCCTCAAGCGCGAGCGCGCCAAGGGCGACCGCGTCCTGCACCTGGACTCCGGTGACTGCTTCCAGGGCGCGCCCATCTTCAACGTGAACACGGGCGAGGCGGAGTTCCGCTTCCTCTCCGAGTCCCGTCTGGACGCCGCGGTGGTGGGCAACCACGAGTTCGACGCGGGCGCGCTCAACTTCGTCCAGAAGGCGCGCAACTTCGCCAACTTCCCGCTGCTGGCCGCCAACTACTACTGGGACGACCCGAAGACGACCGGCACCAACGGCGCCTCCATGGTGACCAACCCCTACACCATCCGGACGGTGAAGGGCCTGCGGGTGGGCATCATCGGCATGGCGAACATCTCGTCGCTCAACTCCATCGTGGAGGGCGGCAACAGCCTGCAGGTGACGCCGCTGGAGCAGAACGAGGCCGCGCGCTCCTACGTGGAGCTGCTGCGTCCGGTGACGGACCTGATTGTCATCGTCAGCCACCTGGGCCTCACCGAGGACCAGGATCTCATCCAGGGCTACGAGGCCTACTATGAGTACGGCCGCGCCAAGCCCTTCATCAACCGCGCGCACGACGCGTGGAAGGTGCTGGAGTGGTTCGGGCCGGAAGGCAACGACAAGTCGGTGGTGCGCGTGCACATCGCGGGCGTCAGCGGCATGGACGTGGTCCTGGGCGGCCACCTGCACGTGGTGCTCAACCCGCCGCAGTTGGTGACGGACCCCGCCGGCCGCAAGGTCGTGCTGTCGCACTCGGGCGCGTTCGCCAAGTACGTGGGCCGCCTGGAGCTGGTCGTGAAGATGCCGAACCAGCGGGGCGAGGAGAACGGCGCCGAGGTCGTCAGCCAGGACTACCACGCGTTCCCGGTGGACGGCCTCTGGTGCAACGAGGCGATGCGCAAGTACCGCTTCGACGACAACATCTTCTGGGACCCGGGCGAGTTCATCAACGCGCCGGGCGTGCGCGAGGCCATGGTGGAGTGCGGCAAGCAGGAGGACGCGCAGACGACGGACCTGCTCATCCCGTACCTGCTGGGCATGGACGTGAAGCTGCAGCTCACCTCCATCTTCTCCTACGCGCCGCTGGACGTGCAGCGCCGCAACAACTCCAACGGCGGTGACAGCCCGCTGGGCAACATCGCCGCGGACTCCATGCGCAAGCGCAACCGCGTGGAGGCGGAGATGGCGCTCACCAACTCCCTGGGCATCCGCGACAACCTCTACGCGGGCGTGGTGACGCAGGAGGCGATGTTCAACGTGTTCCCCTTCGAGAACACCATCAACATCATGTACCTGTCCGGCGTGGAGATGCAGGAGATGTTCGACTTCGTCACCGAGCGCTCCGCGGAGCGCGGGTGCGTGAGCCAGGCGCAGATCTCCGGCGCCCGCTTCACCATGGACTGCGCCCAGGTGCAGCTCAACGACCTGCGCATCGCGTGCACGCCGGCCACGGTGGCCACGGACTGCCCCCAGGAGAACCGCGAGGGCCACGCGCCCTGGACCTGCCTGGAGGACACCGCCGGTTCGCGCTGCTGGGCGCACACGGGCATCGACATCGAGATCAACGGCAAGCCGCTGGACACCAACGGCACCTACAAGGTCGCGGTGAACGACTACATCGCCAAGGGCGGCTCCGGCTTCACGGTGCTCAAGCGCAACACCACGCGCATCGAGACGGGCATCAGCCTGCGCGACTCGCTCATCGGCTACATGCAGGGCTTCTGCAACTGCGACGACCTGCTCAACGGCCGCGAGACGTCCAGCAACGGCACGCGCTGCGGGTCGCTGGTCGGCGGCAAGTGGACGGTGGACGAGAAGACGCTGAACTCCTGCAAGGTGTCCAAGGACTTCGAGCAGGGGCTCGACAGGACCGTGGGCAGTTGCTCGTGCCGGGACCTGCTCAAGGTGACGGACGACCCGAAGGAGCAGCCGGCGGCCATGGCCCGCTGCGGCCTGCCGGACATGACGAAGCAGGCCGCCGTGGAGCAGTGCGCGCTGCCCCAGGGCCCCTACACCGGCCGCTGCACCTGCCGGGACCTGCTGGTGGGCGGCAACCCCACCTGCGGCAACGTGACCAGCCAACTGCGTTCGTTCTGTGAGAAGCCCACAGCCATGCCCATCGCGAGCGCCATCGAGGATGGCCGCATCGGGCGGAGGGTGAAGTGATGAAGCGGCTCTTCCTGCTGTCCACGCTGGCCCTGGCGGCCGGCTGCTACACGAAGGAGTCCGAGGCGCCCACCGGGCTCACCTCCTTCCGCGTGGAGGTGACCAGCATCACCACCGCGGGCTCGCCCGGGACGCTGCTGCCGGTGGTGAACGCCTGCGCGGCGAAGTACGGCAACGACCAGGCGGCGGTGCCGCCGGAGATGCGCGGCACGGCGGACTGCCCCTACACCCTGCCCCGCGGGGACGTGGACATCGGCCTGTCCATCACCGCGCTGGACGGCCTGGGCGGGGAGATGACGTCCTTCAACGGGCCGGTGTCCTTCCGGATCATCCCGGGCGACCTGACCGGTGAGTACCGCCACCGCTGGGCGCAGCTCACCAACGGCAAGGGCACCGGCAGCGTGCGCGTGGCCCACCTGTACGGCGAGACGCACGTCTGGGTGCAGGACCAGGACCTGGAGCTGCTCTACGCGGACGGCGGCGTCGTGGGCGACCTGTCCCAACTGCCCCAGGAGCCGGCCACGCGCACCCTCGCGACCGGCCTGTCCCCGGGCATCCGCTTCGAGGAGCCGTCGCTCGCCACCATCAACCTGCCGGAGGGCGGCTCGGAGACGAGCGTCTTCACCAAGCAGTTCATGCGCGTGGGCCGCAACCCGGAGTCCGGCGAGCCGCTGACGCAGAACTGCGACCCGTCCGACCCGAACAACGGCAAGCAGATGATGCTGCTGGTGACGGGCACGGACTCCAGCGGCTTCTACGTCACGGACATGACGGCCTGCCGCGTGCTGGAGAAGAGCGTCGCGGGCGCCAACGTCCAGACGGCGGAGCCGGACGGCTACAACCCCGGCCGCTTCAACAGCATCTACATCTACAACTACTCCTTCCCGGAGGGGCTGGACTCCGGCGACCTGCTCTGGACGCTGTCCGGCACGGTGGCGGAGTTCACCAACACCACGCAGATGAGCTTCCCCGCGTGGACGCTGCGGGAGAACGTGCGCCTCCTGCCGCAGGACCAGTGGAACAAGTACCTGGACCAGGTGCCGCCCGTGGAGGTCAACGGCCGGCTGTGCGGCTACAGCAACTCGCCGTACCTGGACGACATCCTGTGCGGCTACAGCTACAAGAACTACAAGATGGAGAGCCTGGAGTCCTCCCTGGTGAAGCTGCGCCGGGTGAAGTTCCCCAAGGTCTTCCGCAACTGCGACGCCAACGGCAACAACGACATGCCCATGTTCTGCCCGGTGGGCAGCAGCGCGTCGCGCACCTGGCAGAACTGCTTCGAGGAGCCGCCGGATGATCCGGACCTGCCGGAGCGCAAGTGCGTCATCGACTGCACGCTGGGCATTGGCGAGTACGCCGGCACCATCTGCGCGGAGAAGACGACGTACACGAACTTCGGTCAGTTCGTGGTGGAGATGAACGCCACCGGCCCGGCGTCCCTGGGCATGGACGAGTCCGTCCCCGGCCGCATCATGAACGTCAACGTGGGCACCACGTCCGTGCGGCCGGACAAGGCGCTGCCCGCGGGCTACCGGATGAACATCATCTGCACCCAGCCGGTGCGCGCGCGCTTCGGCGCGGTGAACGTGACGGCGGACCAGACGGACACGCTCATCCCGGCGGACACCCGCTACGAGTACACCCTGAAGGGCTCCGAGGTGACGGTCGCGCTGGTGCGCGACGCCGCCGCCACGGCCAACGCCGCCTGCAAGGTCGCGCCGGACACGCGCTCGCGCATCAGCCTGCAGATCAAGGACGCGGTGCCGGACCTGAACCCGGACTGCAACGAGAACGACGCCGACGCGGCGAAGGCGCTCCAGTGCAAGCAACTGCGGGCGGCCACCTTCGACGTCGTGGGTCACCTGAAGCACGTGGGTCCGGCGCGTCCGCGCTGGAACGTCCTGCCGAGAGACCAGGACGACCTGTGCTGCTACCCCGGGCCCGGGATGGAGTGCCCGAAGCCCATCAAGCCGTGCCCGTAGTCGCCATTCACCTTTGACGAGTCGCATTGCGCGCCCCGGCCGAAAGCCGGGGCGCAGGGAGGAGCGGTCTCCCCCGGACCGCTTCCTGGAGGGACATTGAAAACGTTGCAGACGCTGGCCCTGGCGGGCCTGACAACCCTTTCCGCGCCCGCTTGGGCCGGGGACTTCGTGGACACCCGTTTGTCGTTCGTCTTCGCGGACGACAACGTGCTGGCGGGCGCGGGAGAGACGACTCCCAACAGCCCCAACGCGCGCTTTGGCGCGGGCAACCAGAACACGCAGTTCTACGACAACTTCAACACCCGGTTCTCCGGCTTCGAGTCGCTGTCGAACGTCGTGCTCTACAAGCGCATGCCGGCGTTCTTCGAGGGCCTCACCACGGAGGCGGCCCTCACGCTGCTGGTGCTGGAGCGCCCGTCCGGCGGTGTCGACATCTTCGACAACTCCAGCTACGTGCGCCTGAACTACCAGCCGCCGGGCTGGGGTGAGAAGGAAGGCCTGTCGCTCACCGGCTTCCCGGTGTCCGCGGACCGCTTCCGTCTGGGCTATGCGTACCGCATCTCCTGGGGCGGCAGTTCCATCTTCACCAACCGCGCCACCGCGTCGGGTGTGCCGGGCGCCAAGTTCCAGGTGACGCGCGACCGCTGGTACGCGTACGTGGGCGGCAAGACGGCGCTGGTGCTCAACGACCTCATCCTGGAGCAGGAGACGCTCTACGGCGTGATGGCGGGCGCGGGCTGGGACATCCTGGAAACGCTGCGCGTGGAGGCCGGCGGCGGCTACTTCCAGAAGGGCATCGTCCCGGGCCTGGCGAACCAGTCCATCGAGGCGGGCGTCAACTCGGCCGGCGTGTCCGCGCAGGTCGTCTACCACGTGGGCGTGCCGGTGGGCACGAGCGTGGACTTCCGGCTCTACAAGAACGACCCGGAAATCTACCAGCGCTTCTTCGCGCCGGAGACGTACCCGGGCGGCCTGTCCTACTCCCTGTCGCTGGAGGGCAGCTACCTCACGCAGACGCTGCAGGACCCGGACAAGTTCGGCGCCACCAAGCCCCAGGGCGCCGTGGCGCTCGCCTTCCAGGGCCGCGCGAAGCTGAACCGCTTCCGCTTCAACGCGCTGGCGCTGGTGCGCAGCCTGTCCTTCATCCAGTTCGACGTGCCGGGCTTCCCCCCGTTCCAGGACTTCCCCACGGGCACGGTGCTGAAGCCCGAGGTCTTCGGCGCGGTGGGCGTGGACTACAACATCGCGGACCTGCACCTGACGCCGGGCTTCATCATCGGCGCGCAGCAGCCGGCGTCCTTCCGCAGCCCGGTTCCGCTCGTGGGCGGCAGCAACCCGCCCCCCGCCCTCACGGGCACGCGCACGGTGGTGGTGCGTGACGCCAACCAGTTGAGCATCCTGCCCAGCACCTGCGGCGGCACCAGCGCCTGCGAGGCGGAGCTCATCTGGTCCGCCAAGGCCACCTTCCGGTGGGACCTGTCGGAGACGGTCGCGGCCGTGGGTGAGGTCTACTACACGTACGACACCAACCGGACCACGTTCGAGGACGACGTGACGGGCATCGCGCAGCCGAACTTCGAGAAGCCGCACGCGCTGGGCTTCAACACGCTGCTGCAGGCGCGCTTCTAGAAGCCGCCCTGCCCGCTCCGGGCAGCTTCGCGGGGCCCGCCGTGCATCACGGCGGGCCCTTCGTGTTTCTAGAAGGCGGACGTCATCCGCACCACCTCGTCGAAGGCGGTGAGGCCCTGCGCCAGCTTGCGCACGGCGGCCTCGCGCAGCGTGCGCATGCCCCCGCGCCGCGCCGCCTGCACCAGGTGCTCGTGGGGCGCCTCGCGGGCGATGAGTTCGCGCACCTCGCGGTTGGTGGAGACGATTTCGAAGACGCCGGTGCGGCCGGAGAAGCCGGTGCCCCGGCAGCGCACGCACCCCGCCCCCCTGGACAGCTTCACGCCGCCGGGCAGGAGCGGCAGGGGCACCTCCAGGGCGAGCAGCTCGTCCGGCGTGAGCACCGCCTCCTCCGCGCAGTGCACGCAGACGCGACGCAGGAGGCGCTGGGCCATGACGCCCAGCAGGCTCTGCGCCAGGAGGAAGGCCGGCACGCCCAGGTCCTTCATGCGCGCCACCGCGCCCAGCGCGTCGTTGGTGTGCAGCGTGGAGAGCACCAGGTGGCCGGTGAGCGCGGCCTGGATGGCGTTCTCCGCCGTCTCCGCGTCGCGAATCTCTCCCACCATGATGACGTCCGGGTCCTGGCGCAGGATGTGGCGCAGCGCCCCCGCGAAGTCCAGGCCCACCTTGGGCTGCACCTGCACCTGGTTGAAGGTGTCCCACACCATCTCGATGGGGTCTTCAATCGTGGTGACGTTGACGTCCGGCCCCGCCACCGCCTTGAGCGCGGAGTAGAGCGTCGTCGTCTTGCCGCTGCCCGTGGGGCCCGTCACCAGGATGAGGCCGTGGGGCTGGTCAATCCACGACTCGAAGTGGCCCTTCTCGTCCGGGTCGAAGCCCAACTGGGCGATGTCCTGCACCAGCGTCTCCGGGTCGAAGATGCGGATGACCACCTTCTCACCGAAGGCGGTGGGCAGCGTGGAGACGCGCAGCTCCACCTCGCGGCCGTCGCGCTCCGTCTTGATGCGGCCGTCCTGGGGGCGGCGCTTCTCCGAGATGTCGATGCGCGAGAGCATCTTCACGCGCGACACGATGGGCGGGTGCACCTGCGCGGGCAGCGTGTAGACGGGGTGCAGCACGCCGTCGATGCGCAGGCGCACCACGGCGGTGGCCCGCTTGGGCTCGATGTGGATGTCCGACGCGCGATTGTCGAAGGCGTAGCGCAGGAGGTAGTCCACCGCCTGCACCACGGGCCGGTCGGACGCCTCCAGCTCCTGCGTGCCGCTGAGCGACACCAGTTGCTCGAAGTTGGCGATCTGCGCGTTCGCGCCGCCGAAGTCGTCCGCGGCCTTGGCCAGCGTGTTCTTGAAGCCGTAGATGTCCGCGATGGAGCGCAGGATGTCCGTCTTCGCGGACAGCACGGGCTCCACCGGCTCGCCGGTGAGCCGGTGGAAGGACTCGAAGAGCTCGCGGTCGAAGGGGTTGGCCACCGCCACGCGCAGCCGCCCCTGCTCGGTGCGCTCCAGGGGCAGCAGCACGTGCTTCTGCGCGTAGGGCCGGGACACCGTGCGGGTGGCCAGCGCCATGTCCATCTTCAGCGGATCCAGCTTCCGGTAGGCCAGCCCCGCGGCGCGCGCGGCGGCCTCCGTGACGCGGTCCTCGTCCAGCACGCCCCGCCCCCCCGGCGCCGGAATCTGGAAGGCCGCGACCACCTCCACGGGCGACACGTCATAGCGGGCCGAGTCCTTGCCCGTCCCCCCCTGGGCCTTGAGGACGCGGGCGCGCGCGGCGGGCTCCCGCGCCTGCACCTCCTGCGCCTGCTGCGGGGTCAGCAGGCGCTGGGCGACCAGGGCCTCCAGGAGGAAGCCCAGGGTGAAGTCCGTGGCCGCGCGCGAGGGGCCGCTGCTTCCGGGGGGAGCCGCCTGGGTCACACCTTCCTCCTTCTGCGGGTGGCCAGGAACAACACCCCGAGCCCCACGAGGAATGCCGCGGAGGAGGGCGCGCTCTGGCAGCCGCAGCCGCCGGGGTCGCTGGTCGTGTCATCCGTGCCGCCGTCCACCGGCGGGGGCGGCGGCGTGCCACCGTCACTGCACAGGGTGCAGGTGCCGCCGTCCGTCTGCGCGTACGGGTCGTAGCACTGGCCGCCGTTGCCGCAGTACAGGCCGTTGGGGCAGTCCTGGTTGCTGCGGCAGGGGGCGATGCAGGCGGTCCCCTCCTGGAACGGCACGCACTGGAGCGGCGAGGAGCAGGTGCCCGCGCCGCAGTCGCGGAAGCAGAAGCGGTCCTCGCCGGTGCCCGCCGGGCGGCAGGTGTTGCCGGGGCTGCACGTGCAGGTGGCCACCGAGCACGGCTCCGCGCACACGCCCTGCGGGTTGCCGTTGAGCTTCAGGCACTGCTGGTTGAAGCCGCACTCCGAATCCTGGAGGCACGGGTCGCCGACGCTGCGCGTGCCCGTGAGCTGCTGCACGCAGGCGTGGTCGCAGGAGCGGCAGGCGTAGTTGGAGCCGCAGTCGCTGTTGGTGGCGCAGTCGGCGACGCACACGTCGCCGCCGTTGTCGGGCAGGGTGTTGCAGGTATAGCCCTCGCGGCAGTCACCCTTGCCCGGGCGGCAGTTCTTCAGACAGCGCTTGCCCACGGAGCCCACGGACGTGCAGGTGGAGCCGGTGGGGCAGTCCGCGTTGGCCACGCAGGACTCCGTGCAGTAGCCGTCCGTCCACGCCGGGAAGGCCGTGGTCTTGTCCGCGGCCGTGAGGCAGCGCGACTCCGGCGCGCCGCACGTGGAGGCGCTGGCGCAGGGGTTGCCCACCTTGGTGCCCGTGCCAATCGCCTCCGGCAGACAGGCGTACTGCGAGCCGGCGATGAGGGTGGACGCGCGGCACTGGTAGGGGTCCGGGCAGGCCCCGGGCGAACCGGACGGGCACGCCTTGGAGCAGATCTTCATCGAGTTGCCGCTGGTGGTGGACTGGGTGGTGACGCAGGTGAGGCCCGCGGAGCACGCGGTGGTGTCACACGGCGAGCCCACCGCGCCCGTCTGGGGGTAGCGCTGGCAGAACGCGCCGCGGTCGTAGGACGACAGGGTGCGCCGCTGCGTGCCCGCGTTCAGCGAGAAGTACATCACCGCGTCCGGGTACTCGTACGTGCTGCCCAGGCCCAGGCAGTGGCCCACCTCGCGCATCACCGCCGTCTGGATGTCCACGTAGCCGGCGGGCGTGGGGGAGAACGTGGTGAAGCGGTGGCTCACGCCGTCCAGGAAGATGTCGCACTGGTAGACGTTGCCGCCGTGGCTCAGCGGCACCGCGGCGGCCACGTTGGCGCCGGCGTTGAGCACGTCCTTGTATTCGGTGCTGTTCGGGTCGGTGACCCAGATGGCGGCGACGCTGAAGCCGTCCAGCCGGTCGTTCACGTCCGGGATGGGGACGATGGTGGAGCGGCCCTTGTAGGTGAAGGCGGGCCACGCGCAGTCCACGTCCTGCCAGGCCTGGAAGGCCTTCTTCACCGCGTCTTCCACCAGCGAGATGTCATTGCCCGCGGGCTGGTTGGTGCGCGCGTCCACGTAGTACGGGAACGGGTCCTGGCTGTTGTTGAGCACCCAGTGTTCCAGGAACTGGTAGCCCCCCTGGGCGTGGGCCGTCGTGGCCAGCGCCAGCAGCCCAAGGAGGAAGACACTCCGCTGCGTCCCACGCATCATCACCCGCACCTCGTCACGTCACGTCCGCACGGGGCGCTCCGCCTGGGCGCCCGGACGTCACCGGGCGGACACTCTACCCGTGAACGGCGCGAACGGTGGCATCCACCAGCGCTTCGGGCGTGGGGCGCTCCGCGACGGCGGCCACGGGGATGCCCAACTGCGTCAGCGCGGTCGCCGTGGTGGGGCCAATGGCCACCACCTTCGCCTGGGCCAGCGGCTCGCGGCCCACCCCCTCCACGAAGGCCTCCGCGGTGCGCGGCGAGGCGAAGAGCACCACCTGGGGCGGGGCCGCGGCCAACTGGGCCAGCGCCTCCGGTTCGACGACGGCCGGAGCGCTGCGGTAGGCCGTCACGCGGGTGACGCGCACGCCCAGGTCGCGCAGGCCGTCCTCCAGCTCCCGCCGCCCCTCCTCCGCCGCGGGCAGGAGCACGTCGTCCTCCGGCCCCAGCACGTCGCGCAGGGCGGTGAAGAGCGCCGCGCCGGTGCCCTCGTTGGGTTCGGCCTCCACCTTCAGGCCGTAGCCCTCCACGGCCCTCGCGGTGCGCGGCCCCACGGCGGCCAGCTTCACGCGGGACAGCCGGTCCAGCGTCCCCGCGAGCCGCAGGGCCTCCAGGAAGGCCTCCACGGCGGAGGGGCTGGCGAACACCACCCAGTGGTAGCGCTGCACGTGCTCCGCGGCGGACGCGAGCGGGCGCGGGTCCTCCGGCGGATGCAGCTCCAGCAGCGGGAGGCTGAGGACGTCCGCGCCCTCGTCCTCCAGGAGGAAGCACAGCTCCTCGGCCCGCTCACGGGGGCGCGTCACCAAGATTCGGATGCCATCCAGTCGCCGGTCCACGGGCCGGCACTCTAGGCGCGGGGCGCGCCTTCGCGGCGGCCGAAATCGCGCAGGATGTCTCCCGCCCCGCGCGACAGCAGCTCGTCCGCGAGCGCCTCGCCCAGCCGCTCCGCTTCCGGTACGGGGCCCTTCACCTCGCCCCGCACCACCAGCGAACCGTCCGGCCGGCCCACCAGGCCGCGCAGGTACACCTGGCCGTCCTCCACCGTGGCGTGGCCGGCCAGCGGCACGGTGCAGCCGCCCTCCAGCTTCGCCAGGAAGGCGCGCTCGGCCCGCACGGCGTTGCGCGTGGGGATGTCCTCCAGGGGAGAAAGCAGCGCGCGCACGTCCGCGTCCGCCTCGCGGCACTGGATGGCCAGCACGCCCTGCCCCACCGCCGGCAGGCTCTCCGCCACCGGCACCACCTGCGTGATGTGGTGGTCCAGGCCCAGGCGCTTGAGCCCCGCCGCGGCGAGCATGGCGCCCGAGAGCTCCAGGTCGCGCGTCTTCTGCAGGCGCGTCTGCACGTTGCCGCGCAGGGAGACGATCTCCAGGTCCGGCCGGCGCGCGCGCAGGATGCAGCTTCGCCTGAGCGACGACGTGCCCACCCTCGCGCCCGCGGGCAGCATCGCCAGCGTGTGCCCACCCGGGCTGCAGAACGCGTCGCGCGGGTCCTCGCGCACCGGCACCGCCGCCAGGATGAGCCCGTCCGGGAACACCGACGTCATGTCCTTGAGGCTGTGCACCGCCACGTCCGCGCGGCCATCCAGCAGGGCCTGCTCTATCTCCTTCACGAACAGGCCCTTGCCGCCCACCTGGGACAGCGGCGCGGACAGGAAGCGGTCCCCCTCCGTGGTCATCTTCACCAGGGTGACCTCCAAACCGGGGTGGTGCCGGGTGAGGAGCGAGGCCACGTGGTTCGCCTGCCACAGCGCCAGCGGGCTCTCCCGCGTCGCGATGCGCACCGTCTTCATCGCCGGCTCCCGTTGGCCACCACGGTGTTGCGCGCCTCCTGCGGGGGCGCGGCGGGGTCCTCCGGAGTGATGGCGGCGGCCTCCGCCTCCGTGAGGCCGAACAGCTCCGCGGCGGCGCCGGCCAGCCGGTTGCCCTCGCCCTGGGGACCCACGGCGCGCAGGCGCGCGGTGGGCTCATGCAACAGTTTGTTCACGATGGCTCGCCCCATGGCTTCAATGCTCTTCTTCTGCTTGTCGGTGAGCCCGTCGCCCAGGCCCAGCAGCGTGCGCTCCACCTCCGCGCGGGCGATGGCCTCCGCGCGCTGACGCAGGCGCGCCAGCACGGGCATGCCGTCGCGCAGCGCGCGCTCCCGGGCGAAGCGCGCCACCTCCTGCGCCACCAGCCCGCCCGCCTTGTGCGCCTCCTCCGCGCGCGCGGCGGTGTTGTCCGCGACGAACTTCTGGATGTCATCCACGTCGTACGCGTGCACCCAGTCCAGCGTCCCCACCGCCGGGTCGATGTCTCGCGGCACCGCCAGGTCCACCATGAACAGCGGCCGTCCCTTGCGCGCCTTGCCCAGCGCCCCCACGTTGTCGCGCGTGAAGAGGGGCACCGGCGACGCGGTGCTCGTCACCACCACGTCCGCGCCAGCGAGCAGCGTGAAGAGCTCCTCGAAGGGCTTCGCCACGCCGCCCACCTCCGCCACCAGGGCCTCCGCGCGGGCGAGCGTGCGGTTGGTCACGAGGAGCTTCCCGGCGCCCGCGTTCTTCAGGTGCCGCGCCGCCAATTCCCCCATCTCTCCCGCGCCGACCACCAGGACGGTCTTGTCCTTGAGCCCGTCGAACACCTTGCTCGCGAGCTGCACGGCCGCGGACGCCATGGACGTCGCCGCGCGCCCCACCGCCGTCTCCGTGCGCACGCGCTTGGCGCAGCCGAACGCCGCCGCGCACGCGCGCGTCAGTTCCCCGCGCACCGCGCCCGCGCCCTGGCCGCGCTCGAAGGCGTCCTTCACCTGCCCCAAGATCTGCGCCTCGCCCAGCACCATGGAGTCCAGGCTGGACGCCACGCGGAACAGGTGCACGAGCGCCGCCTCGCCCTGGTGCTCGTACAGGTGCTCCAGCGCCTCCGCGCCGCCCAGCGAGTGCAGCGCCTCCCGCGCGCGCTCCCGCGCCAGGTCCGCGCTGGGGGCCGCCAGGTACACCTCCACGCGGTTGCACGTGGACACCCAGAGCGCCTCCACGGGCGCCTGCGCCAGCCGCTGCAACACTTCCGTCTGCCGGGCTTCCGGCAATGCCAGCCGCTCCCGGACCCCCAGGGGCGCGGTGCGGTGTGACACGCCAATACAGATGAATTCCATGGCTACGGCATCCCCGGGCCAGCGGCGGACAGGTCGTAGGACGACAGGAAGGAGACCAGCACCAGGCAGAAGCCGGCCATGGTGAGCAGCGCCACCCGCCGGCCGCGCCAGCCGGCGAAGATGCGCGCGTTGACGAGCGCGGCGAAGACGCCCCAGGCGACGAACGTCGCCACGTGCTTGGCTTCCAGCGCCCAGGTGAGCCCCCGCAGGGTGGTGGTGAACAGGGCGCCGGTCGCCAGCGTGAGCGACAGCGCGATGAAGCCCCACACCACGAGCCGCCGGTTGAGCGTGTCCAGGAACTCCAGGGACGGCAGCCGGGAGAAGAGCAGCCCGAAGTGCTTGGCCTTCACCTCCCGCTCCATCAGCAGGTACATCACCCCCACCCCCGCCGCGACGCCGAAGGCCGTCAGGCCGAGCAGCGCGATGGTGACGTGCACCGGCAACAGCGGCTGGCGCACCGCCTCCGGCAGCGGCGTGGACCCGCCGTGCAGCAGCATGCCGATGAGCAGCACCGCCACCGCCAGCGGCGTGAGGAACGCGCCGATGACGGGCTTGCGGTAGCGCACGTCCAGCGCCAGGAACAGCGCCAGCAGCAGGAAGGCGAAGGTGGACATGCCCTGCGCGGGGCCCACCAGCCGGCCCCCCTGCGCGCCCAGCATCTGCATGAGCGCAACGCAATGCATCAGCAGCCCGGCCCCCACCAGCACCCGGCCGGTGACGGCGAGCACCTGGGACTGGCGGACCAGGAAGGCGAGGTAGACGAGCGCGGCCAGGCCGTAGGCGTGGCAGGCGAGCGAGACGAGCGTATGGCTCATGGCGGCAGGCTCATAACCCCGGCCGAGGAGGCATTCACTCCTGCCCCGGCCCTTTTTACATCTTGTTGAGAATGAAGGCCGCCAGCAGGTCGGTCTCCGAATTGGGCTTGCGCTCGGGGGCGGGTGCCCCCACCTCCGCGACATAACCCGGAACCACCTCGTAGGCGGAGTCCCCGACCAGGATGGAGTCGGCCATCTGTTCAGCCCCCAGGCGGCCGAGCTGCTCCTCGGTCTTCACCCGGGATACCAGTTGGTGCGTGTCCTCCCCGGACACCAACTGCACCACGTGGACGGCGGGTGTGAGCGGCCAGGCGCTCCCACCCTCGGCGGCGACCACCAGGCGGCCTTCGCGCAGGTCTGCTTTGTCCGCCAGTGCCCACTCCTCGAGCTGGGCCTGGGACAGGAAGAGCTTCGTCACGCCAGGCAGCCTACACCACCCTCATCCCCGGCGGGCCCGGAAATGGGGTGCAACCCCCGGGCAGATGCGGCATCCGTTCCACCAGAGCGGCCCGGCATTCCCGCCCCCTTAGGCGCCCGCCGGGCGCGAAGCTCAGGACGTACCCCATTCAAGCAGCAGACACGAGGTGACGACATGGCTGGCGACGTGATCAACATCGGTGATTCGGACTTCCAGAAGCAGGTCCTGGATTCGCAACAACCCGTGCTCGTGGACTTCTGGGCCACCTGGTGCGCCCCCTGCCGCGCGATCGCGCCCTCCGTCGAGGCGCTGTCCGCCCAGTACAAGGGCCAGGTGACGTTCGCGAAGATGGACATCGACGCGAACCAGGACACGCCCCAGAAGTATGGCATCCGCTCCATCCCCACCCTGTTGCTCTTCAAGGGCGGCAAGGTCGTGGACCAGATTGTCGGCGCGGTGCCCAAGTCGCGCATCGAGGAAGTGGTCCGGAAGAATCTCTGAGCCCGTGTGTTCCCGGGGACGGGCCCGCTTCACCCACCGTCCCCACCGTCCCCTCCCACCCGTGGCGCCCCTGGCCTTCACCGCCAGGACTGGCGCCCGGTGAGAGGGGACGCCGTGGCCGCGCTCCCAACCAGACACCCGGGCGTGACACGGCCAACGGTTCGATATGTCTGTAGAAAGACAACTCACCGCAACGGTAAGGGCTTTCACGTACCGGGGGACGGACGCGCCCTGACGCAGACGTTTCTCTGCCCTTGAGACAAACGCCCTCCTGGGACAGCCGGACGATCCTCCCGTCGTGTTTTGTTCAACAGACATTGAAATTGCATTACGAGTCAAACACGACCCCAACATGTCTTGTTGACAGAGTTCGCCACAACAGACACAAGTCGCGAGTACACGCCTGTCTTGATTGGCGAGTTTCTACAGGAGTTTTCATGGCACGCCTTCGCAAAGAATTGACCTCGCAAGCACCGTTGACCCCTGCCCTGACGTCATGGGCGGAGGCCCTGGGTGATGCCATCGGCCGCGGCATGCTGCGCGCGCTGAACACGGGAATGCCGGGCATGGGCGCCGTCGCGGCGTCGCCGGGCAATGGCGCGGTGATGGCGGGTCGCCGCCGCGGCCGTCCCCCCAAGACGGTGGCGGGCGGGCCGGTGCCCATGGACCGCCGCTGCACGGTGAGCGGTTGCACGCGCGAGCAGCGCTCCAAGGGTCTGTGTTCCGCGCACTACCAGGCCGAGCGCCGCAGGCAGATCGCCACCGGCAAGCCGGCCTGAGCTTCACACGCCGGGGCCCTACTCGCCGCGCCAGGGGTCTCCGGGCGTGGTGGCCTTGAGCAGCTCCCAGGCCGCCATCACGTCGATGACCCGCTCCAGCTCATTGGGCAGGGAGCGGGCGCGCTGGGACTTGAGGTAGTCCTCCGTGAAGGCTCTCAGGCGCATGCCCAGGAAGAGCCGGGCGAGCGCCACCTCCGTCTGACCGGAGAAGTCCAGGAAGCGCAGGGCGAACCCGCTGCGGCCCTGGTCCTCCGGGCCCCGCTCCTCCCGCACGATTTCCGCGCGAGCCTCCACGGGGGAGGCGCCCTCCTCCAGCGCGAAGCGCGTGCGCACCACCGTGCCCATGGGCAGGAAGAAGGTGCTCGCGAGGAAGGCCCCGCTGACGCTCACGTTCACGGACGTGAGCCCGGCGGAGAAGCGCCGGCCGCCCGCGCCGTCCTCCACCCAGAGGTCGAAGTGCGTGGCCAACTGCGCGCGCGGGAAGTGCCGGTGCTCCGGCTCCCCCTGGTTCATTTCAATGCGGGGCGCGGCACCGGGCGCGGGGACGGGCACGCCGCGCGAAGCGCCCACCGGCGGAACGAACGGCCGGGGTGCCTGCGTGTCCTCCGGCCCGCGGACCGCCGTGCCGGCCTTCCCCGTCGTCACACCCTTCCTCTGCACCACCATCGGAAGCCTCCGCGGCCGTCAGAACATGTGACGGCGCATGCTGATGTTCACCAGCAGCCCGATGCACAACATCACCGACAGCATCGAGGAGCCGCCGTAGCTCATGAGGGGCAGCGTGATGCCCGTCACCGGCAACAGGCCAATGACCATGCCGATGTTTTCGAACACCTGCCAGAAAAGTGTGGCCACCACCCCTACGGCAACGAACGCTCCAAAACGGTCTCGTGCGTTGAATCCCACGCCCAACCCGAGAATGAAGATGCCGCCGTAGAGCACGAGCAACAGGAGACAGGAGAAGAAGCCGTGCTCCTCGGCCCACACGGAGAAGATGAAATCCGTGTGCTGTTCCGGCAGGAAACGCAGGCCTGTCTGGGTTCCCTCACGCCAGCCCTTGCCGGTGAGGCCCCCGGAGCCCACGGCGATCTTGGATTGGGCGGCGTGATAGCCGCTGCCGCGCAGGTCCGCTTCCGGGTCCAACCACCCGGAGATGCGCTGGCTCTGGTGTTTCTTCAGGTAGTGGCGCACGACGGTGGTGCGCGGCTCGGGCATCTCCCGGACGTAGTCGTTCCAGATGATGAGGCCGCCCACCAGCACGCCCGCCACGATGGTGGCGGCCAGGTACCAGCGCACCTTGCCGAAGAGGATGACGGTGCCGGAGGACAGGAAGATCATCAGCGCGGTGCCCAGGTCCGGCTGCACCAGCACCAGCGTGAAGGGCACCATCACCACCAGCACCGGCTTCCACAACCGGACGAGCCCGTAGGACGGCTGATTGGGCTGGAAGTCGTCGTGGTAGACCTTGGCCAGCATCAGCACCACGCCAATCTTCATGAACTCCGCGGGCTGCAGGCGGAACGGGCCAATGACGAACCAGCTCTCCGCGCCCTTCGCCGTGTGCCCCACCAGCCTCAGCGCCAGGAGCGCCAGGATGTTGAGCACGTAGATGGGGAAGGCCATCCGCTGAATCCAGCGGTAGTCCACCAGGCACACCATCAGGACGGCGCCCAGGCCCACGCCCAGGTAGAGCGCCTGGCTGGTCCACACCGGCGCCATGGGGGGGCGGGACGCGGACGCCAGGTTCCAGATGCCCAGCGCGCACACGCCCAGCACGCACACGATGAGCCCCCACGGCACGTGGGGCATCATCCGGCGCTCAATCCGCAGTTGCACTGTCGTCTCCGGTTTCCGAGGGCGGCTGGATGGGCTCTCCCGGCAGGTTCACGCGCGGCGGGGGCACCACGGCGCGGGTGAGCGCCGCTTCATCCAGGCTGGGCGCCGGCGGCAGGGAAGGCGTGTAGGGCTGGTTGGCGCGGGGCGGCGGTGACGTGGCGTCCTGCGCCTTCAACTCGAAGTACTTCTTCATCACGGCCAGCGCCGTGGGCGCCGCGTCCACGCCGCCGTGGCCGCCGTGCTCGTTGAGCACCACCACGGCCAGCTCCGGCTTGTCCGCGGGCGCGAAGCCGGCGAACCACGCGTGGTCGCGCTCGAAGTAGCTCATCTGGTGCGTCTTCAGGCGCACGGTGCCGATGCGCGCCACCTGCGCGGTGCCCGTCTTGGCCGCCACCAGGAAGTCCGAGGGCAGGCCCGACTTGAGCTTCGCGCGGTACGCCGTGCCGCCGGGCTCCTGCGCCACCGCCTCCAGGCCCTCCACGATGGCCTTCAGGTGCGCGGGGTTGATGTCCACCTTGGACACCACCTCCGGCTTGAACTCCTCCATCACCTGCCCGTCCAGGTTCTCCAGCCGCTGCACCATCTGCGGCTTGTAGAGCTTCCCGCCGTTGGCCACGGCTGCGTACACCAGCGCCAGTTGCAGGGGCGTCACGTTGTCGTCGCCCTGCCCGATGGCGCTGTTGAGCGCCATGCCCTTGGTGTAGCCGCCCGGCGAGGCTTTGTCGTGGTACGCGCTGGACGGCATGATACCCGGCACCTCCGCCACCACGCCGATGCCGGTGGGGCGGCCCAGGCCCAGCGACTTGCCCATCTCCGCGATGGGGTCCAGGCCGATGGTGTCCGCCACCTTGTAGAACCACGCGTCGCACGACGCCTTCATGGCGCCCCGGCCGTCCAGCGGCCCGTGGCCGCTGTCCTTGTGGCAGCGCCACACGCGCGCGCCCAGCCGGTAGCCGCCGGAGCAGTGCACCACCGTCTCCGGCCGGAACGCGCCGGACTTGAACGCCGCCAACTGCGTCACGACCTTGAACGTGGAGCCCGGGCTGTAGTGCTCGGCGGCCACGCGGTTGATCATCGGGTGAAGCGGATCTCTTGCCAGCGTGGCCATCTGCGACGGCGTCACGCGGCCCGTGAGGAGGTTGGGGTCGAAGCCGGGGCGGGACACCAGCGCCTTGATGAAGCCGGTGTTCACGTCGATGGCCACCACCGCGCCCGTCACGCCCGGGAACGCGCGCTCCGCCTCCTCCTGCAGGCGCATGTCGATGGAGAGCACCACGTTGCTGCCGGCCGTGGGAGGGATGACGGCGTTCTCCCCCAGCTTGTCGTTGAGCTCCTCAATCGTCTGGCCGCGCGCGTTCACCACTTCCTTGCGCACGCCGTCCTGCCCGCGCAGCTTGGACTCGAAGTAGCGCTCCAGGCCGCGCCGGCCGATGTAATCCCCCAGCGCGTACTTCGCGCCGTCCCCGTTGAGGCGCTCCAGCTCCTCCTGGGTGATTTCGTTCATGTAGCCCAGCACGTGCGACAGCACCGTGTCCGCGCGGTAGTTGCGGTGCGGCACGGGCACCACCTCCACTCCGTCCAGGATGTCGCGCCGGGCGTTGAGCCGGTCGTACTCGTCGCGCGTCAGGTCCACGCGCACCGGCACCGGCTGGAAGGGCGCGTTGCGGCGGCTGGCGCGCACCAGGTCTTCAATCTTCTTGCGCTGCTCGGGGTCCCACTGGAGCAGCTCGCCCAGGCGCGGAATCACCTGCTCGAAGCAGTCCGTGCAGAAGGCGGGCGTGACGAAGGCGTCGAAAGACGGGCGGCTGTCCACCAGGATGGTGCCGCGCGCGTCCTTGATGACGCCGCGGTCGGCGCGCAGGCGCACCTCCTTGACGAAGTTCGCCACGCTCTTGGCGGCGTACTCCTCATGGCGGATGAGCTGGAGCCGGTAGAGCTGGATGGCCAGCGCCACCAGGCCCAGCGACATGGCCAGGCCCAGCCACAGGAAGCGGCGCTTCAGGTCCCGGCCCGGGGTGGTGTTGCCAATGGTCGGAGGCGTCAACGGAGCAACCCCGCCGGGCGCTCCTGCGCCACTTCAAACCGCTTGAACACCGGGAAGAGCAGCAGCGCCGCCACGCCCGTGAGCGCCAACTGCACCGGCATGCCGGAGAGCAGCGGCGCCGTGGAGCCGTCCTTCACCGTGAGCCAGGTGAAGAACGTGGACAGGAGGCCGTGCCCCAGGTCCGCGCCCATGGCGAACAGCGCGAAGGCCACGGGCCCCCGCACGTCCACGAACGACGCCACCAGCCGGCCCACCAGGAAGGTGAACACCGCCAGGAAGGTGAAGAGGCCCGTGGGCTGGCCGCTCATCAGGTCCAGGAGGTAGCCCACCGCGAAGGCGGAGCACGCCCCTTCCGTGAGGCTCGCGCGCAGCGCCAGGAAGGCCACCAGCACCACCGTGACGTCCACGCGGCCCAGCACCAGCCCCGCCTGCTGGACGAAGACGGACTCCAGCGTGAGCAGCACCAACGCCAGGATGACGGTCACCAGGAACTTCATTTCTGCGCGCCCTCCGCGGAGGCCCCGCCGGTGGCGGTCATCTCACTGTATGGACTGCCCACCACCAGGACCTCCTCCAGCCGGCTGGTGTCCACCGCGGGCGTGATGTCCGCGCCCTGGAACATGCCGTGCTCCTTCTTCTCCAACTGCGTCACCCGCCCCACCACCAGGCCCGGCGGATAGATGCCGTCCGTGCCGGAGGTGATGATGAGGTCGCCGTCCTCCACGTCCTCCGTGCGCAGCATGTTCTCCAGCGTCAGGGGGCCGTTGCCCGCGCCCGCCGCCGTGCCGCGCGCCCGCGAGCGCTGCACCCGCACCGCCACCCGGCTCTGCGGATCCGTCACCAGCGCCACGTCCGCGTAGCCGCCCGTGGACCGGATGACCTGCCCGACGATGCCGTCCGGCGTCACCACCGACATGCCCCGGAACACGCCGTCCTTCTCCCCGCTGCTGATCCGCACCGACAGGAGCTTCGCCACCGGGTTGACGCCCACCACCCGCGCCGGAATCTCCGGCCCGGGCACGGCCTCCGCGTACGCCAGCAGCTTGCGCAGCCGCCCGTTCTCCGAGCGCGCCTCGCCCAGGGCCTGCACCGTCGCCCGGAGCTGCAGGTTCTCCAGCCGCAACGCGTCATTGTCCTGACGGACGCCGCGCAGATCCAGGTAGTTGCGCACCGCGGCCACGGCGCCGTCGATGCCAGCGGTGAGCCCCTGCTGCACGGGGGCCGTGAGCGCGATGACGCCCCGGTCGACGAAGTTCGGGTCGCGGCCGCGCCGCCCGCCCAGCAGGAAGGCGCCGAGCGGGTACAAGAGGAGGGCGGCCACGAGGAGGAAGCGGCGGTACCGCTTGAGAAGAGACAGCACGGACGGGGGCTTTCCCGGGGTGGGCGAAGGACGCGGGTGGAAGGGGGAGAGGGGCGGGCTAAGCTGGCTGAATCGCTTGCATTTTCCGGTCTGTTGTCCTAGGCAGTCAAGGCCCGGATGAGGGGGTGTTGACACTCATGCATCCCCACCGGCCGGGCTACCAACAACACGGCGCCGCGAGACCTTCCGCAAGGTGATTCGCGGGCGCTTCCGACCGTGAAGTGACGACAATGGACGGTTTGAATCCCCGGAAGGTCTTCTCCCTCCTGTTCATCATCGGCATCGCCGTGGTGTTCACGCTCCAGTTCGGCCCTGGCAGCAACGGGTTCGCGGACACGGGCAGCCAGGCGCCCACCGCCGGCGCGGTCGCCACGGTGAACGGCAAGGAGATCCCTGTTCGCGACTTCAGCATGGCCTGGTCGCGGCAGATGAACTTCCTGCGCTCGCAGGGCAACCCCATTCCGGAGTCGGTGGCCCGCCAGTTCGGCCTGGACAAGCAGGTGCTCGACCGGCTGGTGAACGCGGAGCTGCTCGCCCAGTCGGCGGAGCGCCACGGCATCACCCCCTCGGACGAGGAGCTGCGAAAGGTCATCCACGAGAACACCGACTTCCACACCAAGGAGGGCGCGTTCGACTTCGCCCGCTACCAGCAGGTGCTGCGCGACTTCTACCGCCGCACGCCGCAGGAGTACGAGCAGGAGCTGCGCCGCCAGATGGCCGCCCAGAAGATGCTGGACGTGGTGCGCACGGGCGCCGTGGTGTCGGACGACGAGGTCCGCGCCCGCTACGAGAAGGAAGGCAACCAGGCGAAGCTGGTGTTCGCCCGCTTCCTGCCCACGATGTACGCGGACAAGGTCCCCGCGCCCACGCCCGCGAAGCTCGCGGAGTTCCAGAAGACGCACGAGAAGCAGATCGCCGACTATTACGCGGCGAACAGCTTCGTCTACAACGTGCCGGAGCGGATCCGCGCCCGTCAGATCCTGGTGAAGGTGGCCCCGGACGCCACGCCCGAGCAGAAGGCCCAGGCGAAGGCGAAGGCGGAGGGCCTGCGCAAGGAGCTGGAGGGCGGCAAGGACTTCGCCACGCTGGCCCGCGCGAGCAGCGACGACGACGCCACCAAGGCCAAGGGCGGCGAGCTGGGCTGGGTGGAGCGCACCACGTGGGACCCGGCGCTGGCCGACGCGGCGTTCGCGCTCAAGGCCGGGGAAGTGACGCAGCCGGTGGAGTCCGCGCTGGGCGTGCACCTGGTGAAGGTGGAGGAGAAGAAGGAGGCCCAGGCCAAGAAGCTGGAGGACGTGAAGGGCGAGATCGCCACCACCCTCTTCAAGCAGGAAGAGGCCAAGGGGCTGGCGAAGGCGGAGGCCGAGAAGGCGCTGGCGGCGGCGAAGGCCGGCAAGTCCCTGAAGGAGCAGTTCCCGGTGCCCGCCGGCCAGCAGCCCGCGCTGCTGCGCTTCGAGGCGGAGACGAAGCCGGAGGCCGTGGAGACGGACAGCTTCACCGCGCAGGGTGACTCCGTGCCGCACCTGGGTCCGGCGCCGGGCCTGGTGAAGGCCACCTTCGAGGCCAACGGCCCGGTGGTGCTGGGCGAGGTCTTCACCGTGGGCGAGGCGAACATCGTCGCGCAGGTGGTGGAGCGCGAGAAGCCGGACACCGCGGGCTTCGACAAGCGCAAGGACGAGCTGCGCACCCAGGCCCGTCAGGCCAAGCAGATTGAGTTGACGGAGTCCTTCCTCAAGTCGCTCAAGAAGAGCGGCAACGTCGTCACCAACACCGAGGCCATCGACTCGGTGCTGGGCTCCGCGGGGTAGTCACCCGCCGGAGCGGGCGTAGGGGACCTCTTGCGGGGTCCCCTCCGTCGACGGGGCCTCGGCGACCGCGATGCGGTCCCGGCCCCGGCCCTTGGCCGCGTACATGGCGAAGTCCGCCGCGCGGATGAGGTCGGTGGCGGTGGTGGCGTGCCTTGGGAAGGAGGCCACCCCGACGCTCGCGGTGAGCGCCACGTCCAGCCCCTGCTCGCGCAGGAAGCGCTGGGCGCGGAACGCCTCGCAGATGCGCTGGGCGATGACCTGGGCCCCTTCCGTGTCCGTCTCAATCAACATCAGCGCGAACTCGTCGCCGCCGTAGCGGAAGACGGCGTCCAGGTTGTGGCGGCCCAGGCTGATGAGCAGGTCCCCCACCTCCTTGAGCGTGGCGCTGCCCACCAGGTGCCCGTGCCGGTCGTTGATGGACTTGAAGTGGTCCAGGTCCAGGAACACGAGCGACAGCGGGTGGCGGAAGCGCGCCGAGCGCTTCACCTCCTGCTCCAACTGCGCGCGCAGGTGCCGCGCGTTGAAGCAGCCGGTGTGCTCGTCCGTGATGGTGAGCTCCTGGACGCGGCGGAAGTTGCGCGCGTTCTCGATGGCGATGGCCGCGTAGTCCGCGATGGCGGACAGGGCGGTGAGGTCGTCATGCGTGAAGCCGGGCTCCGCGGGCCCGTTGACCAGCTCAATCACGCCCAGCACGCGCTCGCGCGCCACCAGGGGCACGGCGAGCAGCGAGCGGGTGTGGAAGGCGGAGGCCTCGTCGAAGCGGGGCGCGAAGCTGGAGTCGCCGGCCACGTCGTGGACGAGCCGCGCGACGCCGGAGGAGAACACCGCCCCGGCGATGCCCTCGCCCGGGTTGAGCTGGAGGGCCTTGAGCGCCTCCGCGCCCTCGCCCACGGCGATTTCGAAGTAGAGCTTTCCGCTGCGCTCGTCCTGGAGGATGAGCGACCAGTTGCGCGGCTTGAGCAGCGCGCTGACCTTCTGCATCACCAGCGCGAGCACTTCGCGCAGCTCCAGCGTGGAGGTCAGCGCCTTGGCCATCTCGTTGTAGGCGGCCAGTTGCTCCACTGTCCGCTTCATGGCCGACAGGAGGTCCGCGGGGTTCATCGAGGTGCCCTCTGGAGCGCAAGTCTGCTAAGGCCCGCGAGCGCGAAACCTTCCGCACCCGCCCATGGATCCAACCGCTCGCTTCGTTCTCGCCTCCGCATCGCCCCGGCGCAAGGATTTATTGGCCCAGTTGGGCCTTCGCTTCACCGTGGCGGCGGCGGATATCGATGAAACGCCGATGGCCGGAGAAATTGCGCCGGACTACGTGCTCCGGCTGGCCGTGGAGAAGGCCCGCACGGTCGCCACCCGACACCCGGACGCGTGGGTGCTGGCCGCGGACACCACCGTGGCCCTGGGGTCGGAGCTGCTCGGCAAGCCCCGGGACGCGGAGGAGGCGCGGCGGATGATCGCCCGGCTGTCCGGCCGGGTCCACGAGGTCTTCACCGGCATCGCGGTGGCGGGCCGCGCCCGGGAGGCCCAGGTGGTGCGCACGCGGGTGACCTTCCGCGCGCTCTCCCCGGAGGAGATCGCCTGGTACGCGGACACCGGCGAGCCCCTGGACAAGGCGGGCGCGTACGCCATCCAGGGCAAGGGCGGCTTCCTGGTGCAGGGCATCGAGGGCAGCCACTCCAACGTCGTGGGCCTGCCCCTGGGAGAGACGCTGGCGCTGCTGGGGCGCGTGGGCATGCCGCTGCCCTGGACGGAGGCTCGGCCATGAGCAGCGTGGCGGACAACCTGGCGCGGGTGCGCGAGCGCGTGGCGAAGGCCTGCGCGAGCGCGGGGCGGCCGGAGTCGTCGGTGACGCTGGTGGCGGTGTCCAAGCTCAAGCCCGCGGCGCTCATCCGTGAGGCGTACGCCGCGGGGCAGCGCGACTTCGGGGAGAACTACGCCCAGGAGCTGCGGGACAAGGCCGAGGAGCTCAAGGACCTGGACGGCCTGCGCTGGCACGCCATCGGGTCGCTGCAGACGAACAAGGTGAAGTACGTGGCCCGCGTCGCGCACGCCTTCCACGCGCTGGAGCGGCTGGACGTCGCCACGGAGCTGTCCAAGCGCAGGGCGGGCACCCCTGCCCTGCCCTGCTACGTGGAGCTCAACCTGGGCGGCGAGGACACCAAGCACGGCCTCGCCCCGGACGCGCTGGGCGGCTTCCTGTCCCAGGTGCGCGAGCTGCCGAACCTCCAGGTGGTGGGGCTGATGGCGCTGCCGCCGCCCACGGACGACGTGGCGCGGATGCGCGAGGGCTTCGCCCGGCTGCGAGAGCTGGCGCGGGCCCATGCGCTGACGGCCCTGTCCATGGGCACCACGCACGACTTCGAGCAGGCCATCCTGGAAGGCGCCACCGTCGTGCGCGTGGGCACCGCCATCTTCGGCGAGCGCGCCTGAAGCCCGCTCACAGCTCGCGGAACCGCAGCCGCCCCTCCTGGTTGACGAGCGCCTTGAACTCGCAGCCACAGTAGTTGCAGCGCACCTCGTCCCCGTCGGTGAACGTGTCGTCCACGGGGTTGTTGGCGTTGCAGCCGGGGCAGTCGAACTCCTTGAAGATACGGCTGCCGGCGCCGGCGCCCGATTCCTTGGCGAAGTCGTCGTCGTCGAAATGGAAGTCGTTGGCCATGGCCCTGGACGCTAGCACCGGGCATGGCGTCCGGGGGTGCCCTGCCGGGCATCCAGGCAGGCGCGCCGGACTGTCCGCCATTTGTCAGCGGCCCTTACGGGCGTGTACCCCTGCGGACCGCCATTTCCGTCACCTGTCAGTCTTTCCCTGGCGCGTCTGGAGGGCGGCCGGGCGGCTTTGAATGCTGTCCCACGGCCGTCCGTCCTGGAAATGTCCGGTGGCGGGGGCGGTTGCGCAGCACGGCTGGCCAGGGCGGGCCGGCCACCTAACTTGCAAGCAAGGGAGCACACCCGATGCGCGGTCTGTCCAGGTGGGGGTTCACGGCGGCGGTGGTGGGACTCATGGGGTCCACGCTGGCGCATGCCCAGGAGCCCACCGGCGCGGCGTTCGGCCCGGGTGAGCAGGCCCAGTACCGGGTGCGCTACCTGGGGCTGACGGCCGGCACGGCGACGGTGACGGTGGGCGCGCCCATGACGCAGTGGGGCCAGAGCGTGTGGCCCATCGTGTCCACGGCGAAGTCGGACGACCTGGTGGGCGTCTATCCCATCAAGAGCCGCTTCGTGACGTACTGGGACGCGGGCGCCCGGCGGGTGACGGGCAGCGACCTGCACTCGGAGGAGAACCGCAAGCGCCGCCGCCAGCGCATCCAGTTGTCGGCGGACGGGGCGGGCGCGAAGGTCATCAAGCAGAAGGAGAGCGACCCGCCGCGCGAGTCCGAGCACACGCTGCCCGAGGGCACCCTGGACGTGGCGGGCGCGACGTTCGCGCTGCGCGGCCAGGAGCTGGTGGTGGGCCGCTCCTATGCGTACCCGGTGTTCACCGGCAGCAAGCAGTTCACCATGAGCGCCACGGTGGAGGGCCGCGAGACGGTGACGACGCCCGCGGGGGCGCGGGACGCCTGGCGCGTGCGCGTGCACACCGACTTCGGCGGCAAGCTGGAATCCAAGCGCGACATGGTGGCGTACCTCAGCGCGGATGCGCATCAGGTGCCGGTGCGAATCGAAGCGGACTTCGCGCTGGGCACCGTCGTGGCGGAGCTGACGGACTACAAGCCGGGCCGCGTGGTGGCGGTGGCCCGGGCGGACAACTCGGGCGACTGAGCAGGTCGTCCGCCAACCAGGGGAAGGCAGGGGGCATGGGCGTGGGTTGGGCATGGGCAGTGGCGGCGGCGCTTTCCGCCGCGCCGGGCGGCGTGCAGGTCGTGTCGCCGCTGGTGAAGGTGCGGCCGGACGCGACGCCGAAGGGCGCGAAGGAGGCCCGCCTCAGCGCGGCCCGGGGTGAATGCGAGGGCACGCAGTTGGTGCTCCCCCAGGGCGTGACGCGCGTGACGATGAAGCCCCTGGCCCTCAAAGGGCCGGGCGCGCCGCTCACCGCGGACGCATGGCGCGAGGCCTACCTGGACGTGAAGACGCCCTCCAACGGCGAGGGCAGGCCGGGCCTGTGGCCCGACGCGCTGGTGCCCCTGTCGGCGCCCGCCAATCCCAGACATCCGACGGTCGTCTACGTGGAGGTCTGCGTCCCGGCGAAGCAGGCCCCGGGCACCTATACGGGGGTCCTGAGCGCGGCGGTGGACGGGAAGGAGCTGCCGGCCGTTCCCTTCAGCGTGGAGGTGCAGCCCTTCGGCATCCCCGCGACGTCGTCCCTGCCCAACAGCTTCGGCATCTCGCTGTACAGCATCGCGAAGGGGCACGGCCTCCCGGCGGAGTCGCCGGAGGCGAAGGCGCTCCTGCGCGAGTACGGCAAGGCGCTGCTGGAGCACCGCGTGAGCGCGCACGGCATGGGCATGGACCCGCCGCCGGTGAAGTTCCAGGACGGCCGCGCGGTGCTGGACTGGACCGCGTACGACGCGGAGATGGCGCCCTTCCTGGACGGGAGCGTGCTGCCCTCCGGCGCGCGCTTCACCACGGCGGACGTGCGTGACAACCGCAAGGCCTCCACGGACGCGGAGAAGTCCGCGTACTACCGCGCCTTCCAGAAGCACTTCGCGGACAAGGGCTGGAAGGCGCAGCTCTTCTTCTACGCCAAGGACGAACCGAAGCCCGCGGACTTCCCGCTGGTGAAGGCGCAGTCCCAGCGCGTGCGCGACGCGGGGGCGGACATCCCGGTGCTCGTCACCACGGCGTTGAACCCGGCGCTGCTGGGCTCCGTGGACATCCTCACGCCCATCATCAACTGCTTCTACCCGCGCGAGGGGCCCCAGACGTGCCACAACGTGGCCAACGCCGCGACCGCGCGCGCGCGGCTGACGTCGCGCGCGAAGGTGTGGTGGTACCAGAGCTGTATGTCCCATGGCTGCACGGGCGGCCCGCCCGGGGACAAGGCGCTGGACAAGGCGTACAGCGACTGGGCCTCGTACATGGTGGACCACCCCGCCCCGCTCAACCGCGCCATGGGCCCGCTGGCCTTCGAGAGCGGCGTGGACGGCGAGCTCTATTTCGACACCGTGTTCGCCTACAACACGAAGAAGGATGTCTGGGCGGACCTCTTCGAGTTCGGCGGCAACGGCGACGGCACCCTCTTCTACCCGGGCACGCCCGCGAAGCTGGGCGGCACGGAGCACCAACCCGTGGTGTCCCTGCGGCTGAAACACATCCGTGACGGCCTGGAGGACTACGAATACCTGCGCCTGCTCACGTCGCTGGGCGACGGCGCCTTCGCGAAGACGGCGGCGAAGCGGCTGGCGAAGTCCGGGTACGAAATCTCCCGGGACCCGGCGGAGTGGGAAGCGGTGCGCAAGGAAATGACCGAGCGCATCGTGAAGCGGCAATCGGCTGAACAAGCGAAGCGCTCCGGACGTCGGACTTCCGGGGGAACCCCGTAGTCACTCCCCCCTGGGAGGAAGCAGAATGAAACCCATGCGCACCCTCGTCGCGGCCTGCCTCGCCTTCAGCGCCCTTGGCGCCATCCCGGGTCAGGCCCAGGAGGCCCAGCCCCGCCCATTCAACCTCCTGAGCCCCGCCAGGCTCCCGGCGCCGGCGGACCCCGCCGACCCGGCGAAGCCCGCGGCGACTCCCGAGAACACCGGCGACGCGTCCTCCACCCCGGCCCCCGACGAGCCCGTCGTCGCGGTGAAGCCGTGCGAGCAGGGCCTGCCGGTGCTGCGCACGCCGCTGGCCTTCAAGCCGGGGGAGCTGCTCGAGTTCGACATGGACGCCATGGGCGCGAAGGCGGGCAAGCTCACCATGCGCGTGCAGCGCCCCGCCAACGGCTCGCTGCCGGTGGTGGTGGAGGCGCAGACGAACACGCTCTTCTCCAAGGTGCGCCGGGTGCGCGGCAGCGCGACCAGCTACCTGAACCCCAAGACGCTGCGCCCCTCGCGCTACAGCGAGGAGGCCGTGGAGAACGAGCAGCGCCGCAAGGTGAACGTGGACTTCGGCGCGCAGGACAAGAGCGTCAAGGTGGACTACCAGATTGGAGACCGCCCCAAGGGCCACTTCGACTACGCCTACGACAAGGACGGCCTGGACGTCGCGGGCGCCATCTACCTCATCCGCCAGTTGCCCCTGAAGAAGGACCTGCCGGTGTGCTTCGACGTGTACGGCATCCGCCGCATGTGGCGCATGACGGCCACCGTGGTGGAGCGCGAGCACGTGTCGCTGCCCCTGGGCGAGTTCGACGCCTGGCACCTGGCCGGCACCGCTGTGCGCCTGGACCGGCCGTCGCAGACGCGCGACGTGCACGTGTGGATCACCGACGACGACCGCCGCCTCCCGCTGGCCGCCGTGGGCGCCATCGACCTGGGCGCGGTGCGGCTGACGCTGTCCGGCGTGAAGCGCCCCGGTGAGAAGCCCCTGGAGGCGCAGGGCAAGGAAGACCTCAAGTGGTGATGCGCGGTTGAGACTCCGCGCCGGGAGGCGCGCTCGGTGCGCGTCCTCCCGCGCGAGGGAGCGCCCGGCCTCAGCCGTGGCGGATCATCCCGGCGGCCTGCGACAGGCGGCGGCGCAGTTGCGTCACCACCTCGTTCAGGTCCTCCAGGCGCTGGAGCACGTGCAGGTTCTCGCCCGCGTTCATCAGGGCGACCGGCGTCAGCGTCTCGCGGTGGAGGGCCAGGAGCAGGTCGTAGAAGTGCGCCTGCACGTCGCCCAGGGCATCCAGGCCTTCGCGGAGGTCGTCCTCTACGAAGTCCAGGAGGACGGTGGCGTCCTCACGCGCAGGCAGCGTCCGGGCCAGACGCTCCACCGCCCCGCGGACGGGGTCGGTACGGCGCAACATCGCGGGGGTGGCGAGGGCTGCGACGGGAGGAGCCATGCCCAGGACGCTACAGGCCCGTAGCGTCCGGTCAATTTTCCCAACCCCCGCCCGCCGGTGCGAAGGGCCGCCCCGCCAGAGGCGCAGGTCGCGAACCTGTCCGACTGGAGGTCTGCGCGGAATAAGCAGTCCTACGAGCCGCATAGAGGTGGGGTGACATCGCAAGAAGA
>NZ_JAIQDD010000032.1:0-93777 GCF_020036995.1 Corallococcus sp. AS-1-12
CTGGGGGCTTCTTCTTGCGATGTCACCCCACCTCTATGCGGCTCGTAGGACTGCTTATTCCGCGCAGACCTCCTGTCCGACAAGTTTGAGAAGCGCGGCCAGGACGGGCTCTCCCCTCCGAACCGCAAGAACCTGTCCGACTGTCCGACAAGTTTGAGAAGCACGGCCAGGAGGGGCTCCGCCCATCCGCACCACGCGAAACCTGTCCGACTGTCGGACAGGTTTTGGGCGTCCGAGTCGGGCGGGGAGACTGGTCAACATGGAGGGCCGGCGCTTGGAGCGTGGCGGACTTCGGCCGCTTGCGCGTCACCCGGTGGCGCTCAGGTGAACATCCCGAGGACTCGGTCCTCGCTGTAGCCGGGGAACACCTTCGTCAGGGCCACTCCAGGACGACAGGTCCGGAGGGCTTCGGACAGGGGGGCGCGGACGTCGGTCCAGGAGGGCACGTCCCGTCCGTCCTGGAGGCGGTCCACCGTGAGGGACTCGAAGCGGCCGTGCACGCCGCCCTTCACTCCGCCTCCCAGCGCGAACATCACGCCGCCCACGCCGTGGTCCGTGCCCTGATTGCCGTTCTCCTTCACCGTGCGGCCGAACTCCGTCATCACCAGCACCGTCACCGTGCCGAGCTTCGGGCCCAGGTCCGCCGCGAACGCGGCCAGCGCGTTGCCCAGCTCCTCGCACCGCTTCGCGAACGCCCCCTGGGTGACGCCCTGCGCGACGTGCGTGTCCCAACCGCCCATCTCCGTCGCGGCGACCTCCAGCCCCACGTCGCCCTTGATGAGTCGCGCGATGTCCTGGAGTCGGCGGGCCAGCGGCGTCGCCGGATACGTCACGCCGGGCGAGGCGGGCAGCTTCGCGAGGCGGGCTCCATCCAGCTTCTTCATGGCCTCGAAGGCGTCCGCGCCCGCGCCTTTCAGGGCCTGATCCACCGCCCCGGCGTAGAGCGCGGAGAAGCCCTGACGGGCGTCGCCATGCTGGCGTCCGGTGCGCAGCCGGAAGTCCTCCAGCCGCCCCAGCGCAAGAGCCCCCGCGTTGCCGTAGAGCGCGCGGGGCAACGTGGGTTGCAGCGCCACGGCTCGCAGGGGTGCGTCGTCCTTCGCGTCCAACAGCGCCCGGTTGAGCCAGCCGTCCGCGGTGGACTTGCGGCCCGGCGTGCCGGTCTCCAGGAAGTCCTGCGCGTCGAAGTGCGAGCGCGGCGCGACGGGCAGCCCCACGCCGGGGAGCACCGCGAACCTCCCTTCCGACCACAGGGGCATCAGTGCGCCGAGCGCGGGATGAAGACCGAAGGGGCCCGTGAGCCTCGGTGCGGCGTGCTCGCCCTCGAACTTGAGCGCGAGCGTGGGCCTTGCGCGCTGATAGGCGTCGTCTTCAACGGGCGGCACCAGCGACAGGCCGTCCGCGCCGCCGCGAAGGAACACCGTGATGAGTGCGCGACGGGCGGGCGCATCGCCTGGACTCGAGGCCCAGGCGCGGGACAGGAAGGACGGCGCCAGCACGAGGCCCGCGCCCGTCATGCCCAGGGATTGAAGGAATCGCCTTCGGGAGAGCCGTGCGGTCATTGTTTCTGGAACTCCGGCGAGCCGAGCAGCAGCCCCGCGATGAGCGGCACGTCCACGGGTGGCGCTTCGTCCACGGCGCTCGCGGCCTCTCGCTTCTCCGCCAGCGCCGCGAGGATGGTGGCCTTTGTCTCTTCCGACGGCTTCGCTCCCAACAGCGCCTGTCCCAGGCCTTCCACCCACTCCACCGCCGTGGGTGCCTGCCTGGGCGCGAGCGCGTCCAATGACACACGCGCTCCGGGCAGCCTGCCTCCCACCAGGTCCAGGCCGAAGTTGAGCCTCGCCACCAGCGCTCCGCTGTTCACCCAGGGCTCCGCCACCTCCGGGAAGCCCGTGGGCGCGGGGGCCCGGTAGAGCGGCTCGCCCATCAAGGCCAGGTGACGCAGCAGCCGGGGCGTCACCTCCACCTGTGCGTTCGTCGCTCGCAGCGCGGATACCACGTATTCGAACGGCGTCTTCACCTTCGCGGCCCGTGCCCGCGGCGACTGGAACTCCGGCGACTGGAACAACGCCCGATACACCGCGCGCAGGTCCCCCTTCGTTTCGAGGAACACCTTCGCCACGCGGTCCACCAACTCGGGGGAGGGTTCATCCGCGACGAAGCGTCGCGCGAGCTTCAGCGCCATGTGACGCGCGGTCGCGGGATGGCTCGCCAGCAGATCCAACACCCGCTCCCCGTCCTTCTCCCCGCCTCCCGCCGGAATCGCCTTCCCCAGCACCACCTTCGCGTCCCCGTCATGCGCCACCTTGCGGAAGACGAACGCGGGCTCCTTTCGCGGCTTGCGGATGCTCCAGCCGGTGAAGCAGCGCGCGACCTCGCGCACGTCGTCCTGCGTGTAGCCGCCGTCCACGCCCAGCGTGTGCAGCTCCAGCAGCTCGCGCGCGTAGTTCTCGTTGAGCCCCAGCTTCGGCTTCGCGTCTTCTTCGTCCTCCGCGTCCTCCAGCATCGCGGCCTGCCGGCGGAAGCGGCGCGGGTGGCGCAGCTCCTCCTGGCTCAGCCCCTCACGCGTGCTGCGCCAGTTGTCCAGGTAGAAGAGCATCGCCGGGTGGTGCGCCGTCGCGCCCAGCAGCTCCCGGAAGGTGCCGAAGACATGCGGCCGGATGGCGTCGCGCTCGTAGGACGTGGCCAGCCACTTCACCACGCCATTGTCCTCGGAGACGTTGAAGTGGTTGAACCAGAAGTCCACCAGCACCTCCTCCAACTGGCGCGGACTCTCCACCGCGCGCAGCACCCGCGCGGAGGAGCGCTCGAAGACGACGCGCGCAGGGCCCCGCTCGCGCTTCTCCTCGGGGGGCATCTCCGGTGGTGGCCTGGGGTAGTCCTCCACGATCTGCTCCATGGACATTCCCAACGTGGGGAACGCCTGGAGCTTCGCGCTCAACCCGGGCGGCAGCGCGGCACCGGACGCGGGCTGGAGCTGGGCGTCCACCCACCCGTCCACGCCCAGCCGCTTCATCTCCGCCAGGTCGCGCGCCGAGGGGCCGTACGCCAGCCGCTGCAGCACGTGCACCGCGCGCGCCTCGTCGAAGGGCGCGGGCGCTTCAGGTGCCGTGACCTGCGACCGCGACGCACACGACAGGCACACGGCCACCAGGGACCAGACAGGGAGGGCGCGCATGGTGATGCATTCAACCCCGGACGCGCCCGGAAGTTACGTGCCGGCCTTGAAGCTCAGTGCAGCATCGCGCCGAAGAGCGACATGCCCAGGTTCACCGCCGACGCGATGACCAGGCCCGCGCCCACCAGACCCGCCGCCGTGAGGGCCATGGGGTTGCGGTCCGCGATGCGCAGGCCCTTGTGCAGGGTCTTCTTCAGCATCGTGCGCTGGCAGTGCACGTGGATGCGGCCCTCCAGCGCGGCCTGCAACTGCGCCACCATGTCGTCCACGGACTCGAAGCGGTCCTTGGGGTCCTTGCTCATCCCCTTCTTCACGAACCACATCAGCTCCGCGGGCACCGGGCCCTGCGCGCTGTGCTTGTGCATGGCCCCCATGCTCAGCTCGCGCGTCTGCACCGCCGTCATGATGTCCGGCACGGACTGGATGCCTTCCAGGTAGTGCGACAGCGACAGGAGCTCGTGGAAGAGCACGGACAGGCTGTAGACGTCGCTGCGCGCGTCCATCGCTTCATGCTCGCCGCGCGCCTGCTCCGGGGACATGTAGAGCGGCGTGCCCACCACGGAGCCCAGCTCCGTCTGGAGCGGCCGGGCCGAGTGCAGGTCGTTGTTCGGCGTGCCCTCCGGGAGGGCCCTGACCGCGGACGCCCCCACGCGGCGCGCGAGGCCCCAGTCCAGCACCGTCACCTCACCGAAGGGGCCCACCATGATGTTCGCGGGCTTCAGGTCGCGGTGGATGAAGCCCTTGCCGTGCGCGTACGCCACCGCGTGCAGCACGCCCAGGAAGATCTGCACCCGCACCTGGAACGGATAGCGCACCAGCGCGTCCAGCTCCGAGTTGCGCAGCCGGGCGATGATGGACTCCAGCGTCTCGCCCTTCAGGTGCTTCATCAGGAAGTAGTACCGGCCCTGCTCATCCACGCCCACGTCGTGCACGGGCGCAATGTTCGGGTGGTCCAGCATGCCCACCGTGCGGATCTCCTCCACGAAGCGCAGCACCCGGTCCAGGTCCGCGCCCGGGGGCAGCCGCTTGAGCGCGACCTCCCGCTCGATGTCGTGGTCGCGGATGAGCACCACCTCGCCCATGCCGCCCTGCCCCAGCGGGCGCACTTCCTCGAAGCGCTCGCGCTGCAGCGGAATCACGCTGGGCTGCTGCCCCTTCCACTCCACGCGCGGCAGCACCGTGTTGCGCCGCTGGGTCGTGGACGCACCCGGGGTGAGCGTGGGAGCCAGCGCCGCGGCTCCCGAGTTCGGAGAAATGAGCGTGTTTTCCAGGCCGGCCGCGAGCGTTTGACTCATGGGACGCCAGGAATAGCAGGCACTCCCCGCGCGCGCCCACCTACGCGCAGTCCATGACGCAACCGCGCGAAACCACTGGGCCGGCAGGCGGCCAGGCGTCACCCCGCCGGGGTGAAGGGCACGTCCAGCACCGGCAATTTCGTAGCGCCGGGCAGGTCGTAATGCCACCACTCCATCCGGTTGCGCTGGAAGCCGGCGCCCTCCATGGCCTTGCGCAGCACCTCGCGGTGCTCGCGGGAGGCCGGGGTGCCGCCGGTGTAGCCGTGGTGCGCCGCGGGGGTGAAGTCGTCGAAGGGGGTGGGCATCTCCACCTCCGCCCCGTCCTTCGTCACCAGGGTCAGGTCCACCGCCCCGCCCCGGTTGTGATTGGAGCCCTTGCGCGGGTCCGCCACGTAGCCGGGCTTGGGCAATATCTTCCACATCTCATACTGCACCGCGCGCGGCCGGTAGCAGTCGTACACCTTCAGCCGGTAGCCCTGGGCCCGCAGCACCTCCGCGGCCCGCGACAGGCGCTTCACCGAGTCCGGCAACAACAGACACCGCGCGCCGTCCGGGTACACCTGCCGCTTGAGGAAGTTATCCTTCGTCGCGTAGCGCAGGTCCAGCACCAGGTCCGGGATGACGGTGGCCGCGTCCACCAGCTCCGCCTTCGGCGCGCCTCCGAGCAGCGCCAGCGTCAGCGTGAGGCCTGCCGCCGGGAGCATCAGCGCACCCCGTCCGTGTACACGGTGGGGTCCGGCACGCCCGCCTCCTGGAAGCCCTTCGCGCGCAGGAGGCAACTGTCGCAGCGGCCACACGCGCGGCCCTGCGCGTCCGGGTCGTAGCAGGAGTGCGTCATCCCGTAGTCCACGCCCAGCTTCACGCCGGCCTGGATGATCTGCGCCTTGGTGAGGCCGGAGAGCGGCGCGTGCACCTTGAAGGTCGCGCCCTCCACGCCCGCCTTGGTGGCCAGTTGGGCCATGGACTCGAAGGAGCGGATGAACTCCGGGCGGCAGTCCGGGTAGCCGCTGTAGTCCACCGCGTTGACGCCAATGTAGATGTCCGTGGCGCCCACCACCTCCGCCAGGCCCAGCGCCATGGAGAGGAACAGCGCGTTGCGCGCGGGCACGTAGGTGACGGGGACGTCGTGGGACATGGCGTCCTCCGTGCGGTCCTTGGGCACGGGGATGTCGTCCGTGAGGGCGGAGCCGCCCACCTGCCGCAGGTCCACCGTCACCACGCGCACGTCGCGCACGCCCATGGTGGCCGCGACCTTCTTCGCCCGCTCCAGCTCCACCGCGTGGCGCTGCCCGTAGGCGATGGACAGGCACACCGGCTCGAAGCCGTCCGCCTTCGCCATCGCCAGGCACGTCGTTGAGTCCAGGCCTCCGGACAGGAGCACCACCGCACGCTTCGCCATTCCATCCTCCACTTCGGGGCGGCGCACGTTACACGACGGGGACGGGCCCCGGGTGTTTCAGTCGATGCGGTCGCCGCTCACCGTGTACACGGTGGTGCAGGTGCTGGGGTTGCACGTGCAGCTCTTGCTCCCGCTCTTGCTCGGCAGGAAGACGTCCGTGAGCGTGCCGCACGCGAGCGACACGTCGTAGCCGTTCTCCGTGGGCGCGGGGAGGTCGCCCTCCGGCACGCCGCCGTCCAGGCGCTTGCAGTCGCGGGCCACGTTGCGCGCCTGGCTGTCGCTCAGGAGCATGACGTCCATGGCCTCCTCGATTTCGGAGTCCTCGCAGCCGGTGCCGCACGAGTCGCGGCGCGCGATGGCGCGGTGGGTGGAGGACACGCTCTGGCCGGTGTAGCCCGCGTCGCGCGAGAAGCCCTGCACGGTGAAGAAGCCCGTGCCCGCGTCGGTGTCGCGGGAGAAGGTGCCCTCGAAGTAGAAGCTGCCCGCGTCGTCCAGTTGCGCGAAGTCGCGCGAGCCCGCGTCACACGTGGTGCGCGCCGCGTCCAGCTTCGCCTGGAAGCGGAACGTCCCCATCACCTGGTCGCCCGGGTAGACGGGGTCGTTGAAACAGCCCACCGCCACGGCCAGGGCCGCCGCGGGGAAGAGCGCCACTGCCAGTCGCTTCAGGTGCATGACGCGCTCCAGGTTAGGCGTCCAGCGACGCCAGGGCCAGTTGGCGGAAGGCCTCGCTGCGGGACAGCACCGCTCCCACATCCACGCCGGCCGGGTCACCGCCGCGCACGTCCGAGTCCAGCCGCGCCAGCACGCGCCCCGCCGCCAGCGACGCGGGCATCGCGCGCCAGGCCGCCACCGCCGCGTCCTCCCACGCCAGCACCGCGCCGGGACGGGTGAGCTCCACGCCCTCCGAGCCCAGCGCCAGCGCCAGCGCGCACAGCCAGCCCAGCTCCACCGCGCCGAAGCAGCCGAGCGCGCCCGCGCCCAGCACCAGCGCGTCCGGCGACGTGAGGTACGCCTCCACGCCGCCGCGCGGGTCGACGGACACGCGCACGCCCTGCGCGCCCAGCGACTCGAGCACCGGCTTCAGCGCGACGTGCAGCCGCGCGAGGCTGGCCTCCGTCACCGGCACCAGGCCCTCCGGCTCCGGGTGCTGGAAGTCCTGCACGGGCCGCTCCAGCCGGGACACGGGCGCGCGCGGCGCGGGGGCGTCGCTGCCCACGAGCGCGGCGCCGATGCCGTCCGTGCGCTCCGCCTCCGGACGGCCCAGGGCGCGCAGCGCCTCCGCGTACAGCGTCCAGCCGTCCACGTCCGGCCACTTCTCCCGCAGGAGCGCGGGCCAGAAGCGCACCGCGAGCACCGCGCCGTCCGGAGTCGGCGAGAAGCGCTCGGTCACCCACCGCGTCAGCGCGGGCGTGAGCTGGTTCGCGTCCGCGAGCCGCTCCGCCAGCCGCACCGCCGGGCCCACGAGCTGCGCGTCCAGGTAGCCGCGGAGGATGACCTCCAGCTCCGCGGGGTCCCGCGTGAGGCGCTCGCGCAGCCGCAGCGCCTCGCCCACCAGGCCGCGCGCCTCGGCGAACTTCACCCGGCGGGCCAGCCGCTCGTCCGAGTCCGGGAGCTGCTCCAACTGCGTGGCGGCTTCGGCCCAGCGCTGCTGTGCTTCGTAGGCGTCCGCCAGGCGCTCGCGGTACGGCGCCCACGCGTCGGCGCCCGCGAGCTTCGCGAGGGTGTCCGCCAGCGCGAGGAACACCGTGGACTCGCGCGCCTCGTCCACCAGCGCGAGCAGCGCCCGCACGGCGGCGAGGCTGTCCGCGTCGTCGGTGAGGGCGGCCTCGAAGGCCTCGCGCGCCTCGGCGGGCTGGGCCAGGGGGCCTTGCAGCAGCTCGCCGCGCTCCAGGTGCAGCAGCGCGCGCGCCTTCGCGTCCTTCGTGTCCTGGGCGATGAGCGCCAGCGTGCGCTCCGCGGACTCCAGGTGGCCCAGCTCGCGCTCCAGGGCGTAGCGCTCGCGCAGCAGCTCCTCGCGGCGCGCGGGCCAGCCGTCCGCGGCGAAGGCCAGGGACTCCAGCCGCGCGGGCTCCGGAAGCGCGCGCACGCGGGCGAGCACCGCCTCGGCCAGGGCCTCCGGCTCCAGGCCCAGCTCCGGCAACAGCAGCAGCAGGCGCGCGCCGAGGCCGGGCTCTCCACCCACCTCTTCCAGGGCGCGCAGGCGCGCGAGCGCCGGGGCCGGACGGGCGCGCAGCACCTCGTCGCGCAGCGCCACGGCGAAGGCGGCGTCCCGGTCGTAGGACAGGGCCGCCAGCTCCAGCAGGCCCTCCCACTCCGCGTCCTCGCGCAGTCCGTCCGCCAGCGCGGTGGCGTGGGCGGGGTCCGCGTCCGGCGTCGCGACCAGGGCCCAGAGGGCCACGCGCGTGCGGGCCGCGTCGCCCGCCTGCGCGGCCATGGCCAGCGCGTCGGTGTACTCGCCCGCGGCCATGGCGGGCGCGAAGCCCACGTCCAGGGCGCGCGCGAAGGCGCCCAGGCGGGCGAAGCGCTCGGCCAGCTCCGACGCGGACAGCATGTCCGGCGCGTCGGTGGCGATGCGCTCGACGACCTCCAGCGCCTCGCCCATCTCGCCCGCCTTCTCCCAGAGGCCGGCGGCCTCCAGCAGCAGCGGGGGGCGCTCGTCCGGCGCGGCGAGCCGGGCCGCCTGGAGCAGCGCGCGGGCGGCGCGGGGCGCGTCCCCGGAGGCGCGGTGCAGGTGCGCGACGAGCAGCGCGGCGCGCAGGTCCGGCTCCGTGGCGACGGCGGCCTTCGCGGCCTTGAGCGCGTCCTCCAGCAGGCCCGCCTTCTCGAAGGCGCGCGCGGCGGCCACCAGCAGCGACACGCGCTGCTCGCCCGACGCGAGCTCCGCGCGGGCCACGCGGACCTCAGCGCGGCGCGCGTGCGCGTCACCGAGCAGCGGCTCCAGGGCCTCCAGCGCGTCGGCGTAGCCGGCACCGGAGGCGCCCCGGGCCACCACCGCCTCCAGCGCGTCGCGAGCGGCCTCCTCGCGGGCCGCGTCCCTGGCCAGCCCCGCGAACTCCAGCCGGAGCACCGCGGACTCGTCCGCGTCGTCCGTGAGCGGGATGAGCCGCTCCAGCGCGGCGAGCAGCTCCGTGGACGCCTTGCGCGCGCGCAGGCCGTCCACCAGGGCGCGCAGGGCGGCCGGGTTCTCCGGGTCCGCCTCCGCCGCGCGGCGCGTGAGGGCCCAGGCCGTGTCCGCGTCCGACAGCGACTCGTTCGCCACGGACGCGGCGGCGAGCAGCAGCTCCGCGGCGCGCGAGCCTCCCGCGGCCTCCGCGCCCGCTTCGTAGATGCCCAGCAGGTCGCCATGGCGGCCCAGGGCGCGCAGGCCCTCCACCGCGCGGTCGATGACGCCCGCGTCTGCGGGGCGCAGCCGCGCCAGGGGCACCAGCGCGTCGATGGCCTCGCGCGGGTCGTCGAAGAGGTCGGCCGCGCGGCGCAGCAGCACCTCCTCCGTCGCCGCGTCCTGGGCCCTGCGCGCCAACTGCAACGACGCCCGGTACAGGCCGGGGCCGTTGCCCGTGCGCGAGTGCACCTCCGCGAGCAGCGACAGCGCCTCGCCGCCGCGCGCGCCCTCCGGCTCCAGCGAGACCACCGCTTCGAAGGCATCCGCCGCGTCGTGGAACGCGCCCGACGCGAGCGACGCGTGGCCCAGGCGCAACCACGTGCGCACGCGGACCGGCACCGGCAGCGAGTCCCCGCCCAGCGCCAGCACCCGGCGGTCATACGGCTGCGCGGCGGCGGGGCCTCCGCCCTGGGCGGCCAGCTCGGCGCGCGCGCAGAGGGCGTCCACGTCGCCGCCCGCGCGGCCCAGGTAGTCGTCGAAGGCCTCCGCGGCCTTGAGCGCTTCGCCCGCGTCCAGCAGGCGCTGGGCCCGCTCGCGCAGCAGGGGCAGCGCCTCCGTGGGGGCCACGGCCTCCGCGCGCTGGCCCAGCAGGTCCGCCAGCCGGCGCACGTCTCCGGCGGCGCGCTCGCGCACGTGCTGGAAGGCCTCCGCGTTGGCGGGGTCCAGCTCGAAGGCGCGGTCCTCGCAGAGGATGGCGCGCTCGCGGGCCCCTTCTTCGCGGAAGGCGCTGGCGGCGGCGAGGTAGCTCGCGGCGGCCTCGGCGGGCGTCTGGCGCTCGGCGCGGCGGAGCATCAGCTCGGCCAGGGCCTGGCGCTCGCCGCTCTCCTCCAGGTAGGCGCGGTGGCGCGTGAAGACGGGCTCCCGGAAGGGGTCCGCCTCCAGGAGGATGGCGTCGAACTCGGCGGCGTCCGCGGGGCGGCGCACCTGGTGCAGCAGCTCCGCGGCCTGCGCGGTCAGGTTCAGGTCGTCCGGCTTGGCGGCGCGCGCGGCGATGAGCGCGGCGGCGGCGGCCTCCGGCTTGTTCGCGCGGTCGCGGTAGAGGACCGCGGCCTGGTACAGCAGCGCCGCGTGGCGGTCGGCGTCGATCTCCGACTCCGCGCACTCCTCGTACCAGGCAGCCAGCTCCGCGAGCCGGCCGTCGCGCTCCAGCAGCTCCGCGAGCAGGCCTTCGGCTTCCGCGAGCCACCGGTCCTGGCGCAGGGCCTGGCGCAGGAAGCCCTCCGCCTTCGCCGTGTCCGCGAGCTCGCCCAGGTGCAGGCGGGCCAAGCGCAGCAGCACCGCCGCGCCCTCGCGCGTGCCCGTCATCCGGGGCAGCCCGCGCTCCCACCAGCGCGCCTCGGCGGCGGCGTCGTCGCGGCGCTCGGCCAGGGCCGCGCCCATGCGCGCGGTGTCCAGCTCCGCGGCCAGCCCGAAGGCGCGCTCCAGCGAGGCCTCCGCCGCGTTCAGGTCCAGCTTCACGTCGCGCAGCAGCTCCGCGCGGCGGCGCTCGCACGCGGCGGCCTCGGCGTTGCGCTCACCGGCGGCGAGCAGGTCGCGGGCGTTGGCGAGCGAGCGCAGCGCGTCGTCCGTGCGGCCCATCGACTCCGCGAGCCGGGCCTCCTCGTCGTAGGCCGCGAGCGCGGCGTCCACGTCTCCAGCCTCGAGGCTGAGCGCGGCCACCGGCTGGAGCTCCGCCAGCAGCTCCGCCGTGCGGCCCGTCTCGCGGTAGAGGGCGACGAGCCGGCGGCGCAGCGGCAGCGGCTCCTTCGCCATCTTCGCCGCGTGGGACAGCAGGGACGCGGCGATGCCCGCGTCCGCCAACGCCTCGCGCGCCCGCTCCGCCAGCGACACCAGCCGCGCGACGGTGTCCTCGGACGGCGCCAGCACGCGCGCGTGGGCGACGCGCACCTCGAAGGCGCCGCGCGGGTCGTCGCGCTCCAGCAGCGCGGAGAGCCGCTCCACGGCGCGCTCGCACAGCGGGCGCTGCGTGAGCAGGGACCGGTACGCGGCCACCGCGCGCTTCACGTCGCCGGCCTGCTCGGCCAGGTCGCCCAGGCGCAGGCTGGTGGCCTCCGCCGCCTCCGGGGCCGCGCGGAAGTCCGCCGCCTGGACCAGGGCCTCCTGCAACGGCAGGGCCTCGCGCACCGCGCCGCGCGCGTAGAGCAGGTCCGCCAGCGTGGCCAGGTCCTCGCCCTTCGCGGGCACCCGCTCATGCGCGCGACGCGCCAGGGCCAGCGCCCGGTCCAGCTCCTGGGCCTGCCGCGCGTAGGTGACGCCCTCGCGCAGCAGCGCCGCGGCCTCGGCGGCGTCGGCGTCCTCCGCCGCGGCCTCCAGCAGGCCCGCGGCCTCCAGCAGCTCGCCCCGGCCGGCCACCAGCGACACCAGCCGGCGGCGCACCGCCGCGTCCGCCGGGGCCAGCCGCAGCGCCTGGCGCAGCGCGGCCTCCGCGGGCGCGCCCTGCCCCAACCGGTCGAGGTAGAGGCTCGCGAGCTCCGAGTACAGCGACGCGGCGGCGGCGGGCGGCGCGTGGGGCGCCTCGGCGGCGAGCAGCTCCGCGAGCCGGGCCCAGTCCTCCAGGTCGCGCAGCACGCGCTGCAACGCGAGCGTCGCCTCCTCGTGGCGCGGCGCCAGGGTGAGCGCGGCCTCCAGGTCGCGCGCGGCGGCCTCGCGGTCCTCCTGGGCTTCGAGCAGCGCGGCGCGCAGCAGGAGCGCCTCCACGCGGCGGGCGATGGGCCCCTGGCGCGCGGCCTCGGCCAGCGCGGCGGCTTCGTCCGCGGGCTTGCCTTCGCGGCGGGCCAGCTCGGCCAGTTGGAAGAAGGCATCGCACCGCGCGTCGGCGGGCGGCTCCAGCGCGATGGCGGCGCGCAGCGCGTCTCCGGCGGAGGCGCGCTCGTCCTTCTCCATCAGCACGGAGGCCAGGGCCAGCAGCCGCTCGCGGGCGCGGGCGCCCAGGGTGGCGTCGGCGGCCACGGCGCGGCGCCACGCCTCCAGCTCCGCGGGCGCGTCCGACGCCTCGCGCGCCAGCTCCGCCAGCATCAGCAGCAGCGGCGCGGGCCGGCGCGACAGCTTCGCGGCCTGGGCGCAGTCATCGCGCGCGGGCCCCGTGCGGCCGGCGCTCCGGTGCAGCGCGGCGCGGCGCGCGAGCAGCTCGGCGCGGGCCTCCCCCGACGCGGCGGACACCAGCGTGCCCAGCAGCTCCAGCCGCTCGGACTCTTCCTCCGGCGTGCCCGTGCCGGGCGGGGGCAGCAGCTCCAGCAGCGCCTGCGCCGCCCACGCGTCCTGCGGCTCCTCCGCCAGCAGGCTGCGCAGCGAATCCGCCGAGGCGCTCGCGCGGCCCAGGGCGAGGCACAGCTCGGCCAGCTCGCGGCGGGCCTGACGGCGGGCGTCTCCGGAGAGGCGCGGCCACAGCTCCACCAGCAGGTCCGCCAGGGCCTCGCGGGCGCCGGCCTTGCGGTGCAGCGCGGCCAGCTCCAGGCGCGCGTCCAGGTCCTCCGGCGTGCGCGCGCAGAACTCCGCGAGCAGCCGCCGCGCCGCGTCCGTGCGGTTCGCGCGCACGGCGGCGGTGGCGGCCTTGCGCGTGAGGGCCACGCGCTCCGCCTCGCGCGGGGCGTCCACGTCCGCGGGCGGCAGGGCCAGCACCGCCTCGAAGTCCTCCAGCGCGGCGCGGGCATCCGTGGCCAGCCGCAGCTCGCCCCGGCGGATGCGCGCGGGCGCGAACGTCGCGTCGCGCTCCAGCGCCTCCGCGAGGAAGGCCTCCTCGCGGCTCGTGCCCGCGGCCAGCAGCGACGCGCGGAAGAGCAGCTTCGAGCCCGCCCGCGCATCCGGCACCAGCGTGGCCCGCCGCGCGTACAGCCGCGCCGCCTCCAGCTTCTCGCCGCGCTCCAGCTCCAGCTCGGCCAGGGCCTCCAGCACCTCCGCGGCGAGCGGACCCTCGGGGCTCGCCTCCAGCGCGGAGGCCAGGCGCATCAGCGCGGCGGCCTTCTCCCCGCGCTCCAGCAGGGCGCGAGCGCTCTGGAGGAACAGGGGCGCCGCCTCCTCCGCCCGGTCCGCGCCCGCCAGCGCCTGCGCGCGCGTGGCCCACAGCTCGGCCAGCGCCTGCGTCTCGCCGGCCTCCGTGTAGAGGGCCTCCAGCCGCGTGGCGAGCACGTCGTCCAGCCGCCGCAGCGGGAACGCCTGCGCGTACGCGGCGATGGCGCCCTCGCGGTCACCCAACAGATCGCACGCGCGTCCCAGCCGGGCGCGCACGTCCGCCAGCTTCTCCGGCGCCGCGGTGCGCGGCAGCGTGGCCAGCAGCGACTCCAGCGCGCGCCGGGCGTGCTCGGGCCGCTCGCAGCGCAGGCTCAGGTCCGCCAGGTCCAGCAGCACCGCCGCGTCCGGAGCGAGCCGCGCGGCCTTCTCCAGCGCCACCAGCGCGTCGCCCACGCGGCCCAGCCGCGCCTCCAGCACGCCGGCCAGCTCGCGCAGCGCCGCCGCCGCCAGCCGCTTGTCGCCCTGCGCCTCCGCCACCCGCGCGCGGTCCTCCAGCGCGGTGGCGAGCCCCGCCAGGTCGGAGCGCTTGCGCTGCAACGCGCACAGCTCCCCCAGCGCCGGCAGGTCGTCCGGCTCCGCGCGCAGCACCTCCTGCAACGCGTGCACGGCCAGGTCCAGATCAAAGGCCAGGTCGCGCGCGGCCACCGCGAGCCGGCGGTACTTCTGCGCCCGCTCCTTCGGCTCCGTCGTCAGCCGCGCCAGCGCCGCGAGGCACCGGGTGAGCTGCGCGCCGTCGCGGCGGGCCTCGGCCAGCGCCAGCAGCGACTCCAGCGCGGGCCGGTGGTCGCCGTCCGCCTCCAGCGCGAGCGTGAGCAGCTTGTCGGCCTTGTCCGCCTGCTGGAGCTTGCCCCGGTACAGCTCGCCCGCCTCGGCCCACAGCGCGGCGCGGGCCTTCGGCTCCTCCTTGAGGGCGGCGGCCTTCTCCAGCGCCTCGGCCAGCTCCTGCGAGCGGCCGGTGACGCGGAAGTACGGGATCAGCTCCTCCAGCGCCACCGCGTCGCGCGGATCCAACGCGAGCGCCGCTTCCAGGTGCTCACGCGCCCGCGCGGGGTCGCCCAGCTTCGCGCGCGACAGGCGCGCCAGCGCGTGGTGGCTCTCGTGCGCGGCGTGACGGACGCTCTCCGAGCGCGGCGCCGGCCCCGCCAGCTCCAGCGCCTGCTGGTAGCCGCTCAGGGCCTCCTGCAACCGGCCCAGGCCTTCCGCCACGCGCGCGGAGGCGAACAGCGGCTCCGGCTCACCGGGCAGCAGCGACACGGCCTCGCGGTAGCGCAGCAGCGCGTTCTCCGGCTGCTTCAGGCCCTCTTCCCACACCCGGCCCGCGAGCAGGTCCGCCTGTCCCACGCGGTCCAGCTCATGGCGCGCCATGGACACTTCACGCAGCCGGTCCAGCGCCTTCAGCGCGCGCAGGTGCTCACCGCCGCGGTGGCACAGCTCGCCCAACAGCAGCAGCGCGTCTGGCTGGTCCGGCGACAGGCGCAGCGCGGCCTCGCAGTGCAGCCGGGCCCCCGCGATGTCGTCCTCCGTCTGCGCGCACAGCCGCGCCAGATGCACGTGCGCGTCCGCGGCCTCCAACGGGTCGCGAGCCAGCGCCGCGAGCCGCCGGTACGCCCGCACCGCGCCCGCCCGGTCGCGCGCCTGATCCGACGCGCGCGCCAGCGCCTTCAGCGAAGGCAGGTGGTCCGGCTTGAGGCCCAGCAGCTCATGCAGCGCCTTCACCGCCACCTGGGGCGCGGTGTCGCGCGAGGAGCGCGCGGCGGCCTCGGCGGCGAAGAACGCGGCGGCCTCTTCGGAAGTCCTACGGGCCAGCGCGCACAGCGCCAGGTAGCGCTCCGCCGCGCGGGCACCTTCTCCCCGGCGCTCGCGCACCACGGCCTCGCCCCACAGCGCCGCGGGGCTGCGGTCCCGGCGGCGTGACAGCGTGGCCGCCACGTCCAGGGCCAGGTCATGCGCCTGCGGATCCGCGACCAGCAGCGCCAGCAGCCGCTCCGCCGCGAACGGGTGCGCGTCCTGCGCGTCCCCGGCCTGGAGGTACGCCTGCCGCGCCTCCGCGAGCCGTCCCTGCGCGACCAGCCCCTCCGCGTCCGCGAAGGCCCGGGCGCCCTCCAGCGCCAGCATCAGCTCCTCGTCCGGCGCGGCGGGCGGCGGCAGCCCTCCGGCGGCGAAGCGCAGGCGCAGGCCGGTGCTGGAGACCTCCGCCGCGGACAGGCGCGCGGTGTCCAGCGTGGGCACCTTGTAGCCCCGGCTCAGCGCGGCCCGCTCGCACAGCGCGGGCAGCACGCGGGTGGAGAAGCCGGTGGCGCCGCGCACCTCCACGTCCGGCAAGAGCCCCAGCGCGCCCACGGCCTCCGACAGCAGGCCCGGCAACTGCACGGACGGCGTGGCGGAGAAGCCATACAGCCGCACGTCGTAGACGTAGACGGCCAGCCGGTCCCCGTCCGCGTCGAAGGCGATCTTGAACGTGAACGGCGTGCGCTCCGGCGCCGGCAGCCGGCCCTGGCCCTCCAGGTAGCCGGGGCGGAAGTGCAGCCGCAGCTCCTCCACGCCCGCGAGCCGCCCAGCCAGCTCCGCCACCTTGCGCGTGACGAGGTCCGCGTCGACCGTCAGCTCCAGGAAGCCGAAGAGCAGCTTCTTGCGCTGGTAGCGCGTGGCGCCCGCGCTGACGTTGAACGGGAAGCTGACGTCCGGAATCTGGAGCGCGAAGTCGGCGATGCGCAGCCCGGGCTGGACCTCCAAGGCCGGAAAGCCCACGAACGCACGCCGATCCAACAGGCGAAGCTCGGGGGCGGCGCCGGATGCAGGCGCGACGGGCTTGGGGGACTCGCTATCGGTGGCCATCGGTGGAGGGTGGGGAGGCTACCATGACCCCTAAGCCCTGGAATTTTTAGGCAAACCCTTGGCTGGGAAGCAGGCGGCGGGGCACGGCATACCCAGGCGTTCTCCAGGTGATTCCGTCCTGGAGGAACGTCATGCGCCCAAAGCGGAAGCCGTGCAAGATGCCGCGCCGTGCTGGCCCCCGACGCACTGGTCCTCGACGGTCGATTCCGGGTTCTCAAGCCCCTGGGCTCCGGGGGCATGGGAGAGGTGTACCTGGGTGAGCAGGTCTCCCTGGGCCGCAAGGTGGCCATCAAGGTCCTGCACCACGACCTGCACGCCCAGGCCGGCATGGCCGAGCGCTTCAAGCGCGAGGCGCGCCTGCTGTCCGCGGTGGAGCACCCGGCGGTGGTGCGCATCGTGGACTTCGGCCAGTCCGGCGACGCCGCGTGCCTCGTCATGGAGTTCGTGGAGGGGCAGAGCCTCCATGACGCGCTCCAGGGCGGACCGCTGCTCGCGCCCCGGGCGCTGGCGCTGCTCCAGCAGTTGGCGGAGGGGCTGGCCGCCATCCACGACAAGGGCATCATCCACCGCGACCTGAAGCCGGAGAACGTCCTCATCTCCCCGTCCGCGCGCGGAGAGCAGGCGCGGCTGCTGGACTTCGGCATCGCGCGGCTGGTGGAGCCGGAGGCGGGCAGCGCGCTCAGCCAGGTGGGCGTGGTGCTGGGCACGCCGGAGTACCTGTCCCCGGAGCAGGCCGTAGGCGCGAAGGTGGACACGCGCAGCGACCTGTACTCGTTCGGGGTGCTGGCCTACCGCGTGCTGTCCGGGCGGCTGCCCTTCGACGGGCCTTCGCCGCGCCACTTCCTGTCGCAGCACGCCTCGCACGCGCCGCTGCCGTTGGACCGCGCGGCCCCGCAGTTGTCGCGCTACGTGGGGCTGCTGTCGCTGGTGATGCGGCTTTTGGACAAGGACCCGGCGAAGCGTCCGCAGACGGCGAGCGAGCTGGCGGACGCGCTGGGCCTGGCGCACGCGGCGCTGATGGCGTTCACGCCGAGCCAGGGCACGCCCATCGTCCACGCGAACATGACGCCCTCCAGCGGCACGGCGGCCTTCGGGATGAACCCGGCGGCGCCGGCAGGCCCGGGCTCGGGCACGGCGGCCTTCGGCGTGGCGCCGGCGCCAGCGGGGACGACGCCCCCGGCGCAGGCACAGCCGCGCACGGGCACGGCGGCGTTCGGGACCACGGGCCGGCTGTCAGGCCCGATGGCGGCGGTGACGGGCGGCGCCGCGGCGGCGAAGGCGCAGAACGTGACGGTGATGCTCACCGACATCCAGGGCTTCACCGACCGGATGAGCCGGCAGACGCACGAGGAGAACGCGCGGATGCTGGACACGCACGACCGGCTGCTGCTGCCGCTGGTGCGAGAGCACGACGGCAAGCTGGTGCAGAAGCGCGGAGACGCGCTGGTCGCGGTCTTCCGGGCCCCCACCGCCTCCATCCGCTGCGGCATGGCGATGCAGCAGGCGCTGTGGCGCTACAACCAGACGGTGCCGGAGGAGCACCAGCTCCACATCCGCGTGTGCCTGCACGCGGGCGAGGTGCTGGTGACGAACGACGCGGTGCTCGGCGAGCCGATGGAGGTCGTCAAGGCGGTGGAGCACGTGGCCGCCGCGGACGAGGTGACCTTCACCGAAGCCGTGAACATGGTGCGGAACCGCGCCGACGTCCCCGCCGAGCCCTGCGGCACCATCCCCCTGCCCGGACGCGAGGAGAAGGTGCAGTTGTACCGGCTGGCGCGCGCGACGGAGGGCTCGCCGTTCGGCGCGGCGCTGGGCACCCCCGACTCCGGGGCGAAGCCGTCACCGCTCGATGTGCTGCGCGCGAAGGCGCTCCAGGGCGTGGCCTTCCTGCGGCAGCGTCCGCGCGTGATGGCGGGCGGCGCGGGCGCGCTGGCGCTGGTGGTGGCGGGCGCCGCCTGGATGGCGCACGCGAATGATCCGCGGGTGCAGGCGCGCGGGCTGCTGGACGACGACAAGCCCCGGGAAGCGCTCCAGCGGTTGGAGGCGCCGGACGCGCCGGATGACGCGGAAGCGAGGCAACTGCGCGCGGCGGCGAAGCACGCGCTGAACAGGCACAACGAGGAGCACGGCCTCATCCTGGGCCTCGACGAGGAGGGCCGGCGGGCGCCGGAGCCTCGGCTCCTGGACGGGCTGGCCGAGGACTTCGGCAACAACGAGAAGGACCTCTCCGCGCGCAGGGCCCTGGAGGCGCTGCCCGCCACGACGGTGCGCTCCCATCTCGAGTCCCTGGCCAAGGGGGCTCCCTCGATGAAGCAGTGGGGCGCGCTGCGCTATCTGGACGCGAAGGACAACGCGGGCCTGGAGCTGGTGGGGCTCTACTCCACTGCGCTGGAGTCCAGCGACTGCGGCGTGCGCACGAAGGCCGCGCTGCGGCTGGTGAGCCTGGGCAACCCCAGCGCCCTGCCCGCCCTCACGCGCGCGGCGGAGAACCCGCCCGGCGGCAAGGCCTGCAACCCGCAGACGTTCAACCGGGCCATCGAGGAGCTGAAGAAGAAGTCCGCGCCGTAGCGTGGCTCCAGGGCCGCGCATGCGGCACGCAGGCCGCACGTTCCGTGCGGATCCGCTGTGCACCCATCTTGCACTCGCGGCGGGCCTCCCTTGCCGTCCCCTTCCGGAGCCCCATGAACCCCCTGCGCTGCATCACCCTCATCACCGTCCTCGCCTGTGCCGCCACCGCCTCCGCGGCGCCGCCCAAGACGAAGAACTCCAAGGCCGCCAAGCCGGAGGAGACCGTGCTCGCGAAGGACGTGCGCGTGCGCCGCATCGCCCCTGGCGTGTGGATGCACATCACGAACGCGGGCAAGGACTGGGGAGGCACCGCCGCGAACGGGCTCCTCGTGGAGGACGGTGACGCGTCCATCCTCGTCGACACCGGCTGGACGCCCGAGCAATCCCAGGCGCTGCTCACCTGGGCGAAGGACACGCTCCACCACCCCGTGCGCGCCGCGCTGGTGACGCACTTCCACATTGACCGGACCGGCGGCATCCCCACGCTCGACGCGCAGGACATCCCCGTCCACGCCCGGGAGGACACCGCGCTGCGCGCGGGCAAGGAGAGCAACCCCGTCCCCTCGAAGCGGCTGACGGACGCGCAGGACTTCGGGCCGCTGTCCGTGTTCTTCCCCGGCGCGGGGCACTCGCCCGACAACCTCGTCGTCATGCACCCGGCGTCAGGCATCCTCTATGGCGGCTGCTTCATCAAGGACGCCCGCGCCAAGAGCCTGGGCAACCTGGAGGACGCGGACGTCGCCGCGTGGCCCGCGAGCTTCAAGGCCGCTCGCGCGCACTTCCCCGATGCCCGCATCATCATCCCCGGACACGAGCAGCCCGGTGGAACGGAGCTGCTCGACCACACCGAGGCCCTGCTGAAGAAGGCCTCACGCTGAACCGCGCGGGGCTTCAGTCGTCCCGGTGCGCGTGGCCCTTCTTCTTGCCACGCCCCGGGCCGTCCCAGTCGTCGTCGTCCCAGCCGCGGCCGCCCTTGTCCTTCACCTTGTCGTTCACCTTGATGAGGTTGCGCGAGTACGCGTCGTAGTCCAGGTGCAGGTGGCCCTTCTGGCCCCGGCCGTCCACGCGGAACTTCACCTTCCACACGTCGTTGCCGGTGAGGTGCGCCTCCTGCAGGTCACAGCGGTAGCCGCGCGAACGGCACTGGTCGAACCCGCGCCGCACGGCTTCGTCGTAGCCCATCGCCACGGGCCGTGACGGCGGAGGCCTCGGAGGCGGCCTGTGCGGACGCGTCTCCGCCACGATGCAGCCGGACGACAGCAACAGGCTTCCCAGGAGCAGGGGCAGTCTCATGCGCGGGATGACGCCACAGCCGCGTCTGGATTCAAACGCGCTCGCGGTGCGAGCAGGCCCCAGCGACTGCCGTGAGACTACAAAGCTCCAGGTGAGGCGAACGCGACGAACAGCTCACCCGCGAGGTACGCGCGCATCCCCTTGCTCGCCGGTCGGATGAAATCGTTGAGCAGCGCACCGGAGTTGAGCTTGTGCACCGTGGGGCGCGCCAGGTTCATGCGGCTGCGCGCCACGCCCTTGCCGCCCCGGTGGATGAACGTCACGGTGCCGTCCGGCGCCACGCTCTCCACGACCGCGATGTGCGTCATGCCGTCGTTGCGCTTGCCGTCGCGGTTGCGGTCGTACGTCTCCTTGAAGAACGCCAGGTCGCCCGGACGCGGGTTCAGCCGGTGCACCGCGCCCGCCGCCTGCGCGCGCCGGAAGATGCCCGTCACCGCGTTCTCTCCCGCGAGGAAGCCGTGCGCCACCAGGTCGATGCCGGCCTGCAGGTACGCCAGCCGCACCAGCCCCGAACAGTCATTGGGCACCGAGCGGTCCAACCGCCGCGCGCCCACCAACTGCGCCGCGCGCGCCACGATGCCGCGCGCCAGCTTCGACGGCGGCGGCAGCAGCTCATCCCAGAAGCCGCCCGGCCCCTGCGTGGGCCCGGTGAAGAGCGCCGCGGCCTCCAGCGCCGCCGCGATGACGCCCGCCTCCTCCGGCACCGGGTGCGGATCCGCCTCCAGCAGCGCCGCCAGTCCCTCGCTGCCCTCCGGCGTCACGAAGGCCAGCGGCGGAGGCGCTTCGGACTTCACGTTGAGTGCGCCCACCGCGCCCACCGGCGCGACGCTTGGGGCTTCCACGGAAGGCCGCGCGACGGGCGCGACCGGGAGTTCCACCGCCATGCGAGGCGCGGCGTCCGGGACGTGCGCACAACCCACCAGGCAGCCCAGCGACATCAGGGTGACGAGCGACGAACGGCGCAGCAGCAACAAGTCCTCCGGGGGTGAACGCGGGCGCATTCAACCCCGGATTCGTTTTACGTCAAACAGGGATCATCCCTCCCAGGTCGCGAGCAGGTCGCGCACCCGGGCGTACTTCTGGAGCAGGGCTGCGCGGTGGGCGCTGAGCACCACCATGAATCCCACCACGAGCAGCCCCAGCATCGACAGGAACAGGGCGCCCACGCGGTGGTCGCGCATGCCAAAGCGCACCAGGTTGGCGGCCACCGCCGTCACCAGGAACGCCGAGCCCAGGTACACGTAGGAGCGGATCCGCAGCGCGATGCCCGCGCCCACGCCCACGAGGCAGAGGAACACGCACAGGAGCATCGCCTCGCCGTCGTTGAAGAGCAGCGGCTTCCACGCGCCCGCCACGTAGATGCCCGTCACCGCCAGGGCGCGAAGCTGCGCGTAGGCGTCCTGGGACAGGGACTTGCGGAAGACGCGCAGGAGCAGGAGCAGGGAGAGGCCCGCGGGGATGACGTAGTACTGCGGCTCGCCGGAGCCCGTGCCCAGCCACACGAGGTACAGCGCCGTGTTGAAGGCGGCGACCGACATCGTCGACGCGAGGCCCCGCTGCTTCGTGAACGCCCCGAGCGCCGCGAAGTGCGCCGCGTAGCCCACGAGCAGCGCCACCGCGATGAACGGATGGCTCCACGGCACCGTCAACAGGCCCGCCAGCGGGAAGAGCCACGCGCCCGCCACGGCGGGACGACGGAAGGCCTGGAGGCCCGAGCCCTCGCGCCGCACGAAGAGGTGCAGGCCGATGAAGACCGCGCCGCCCAGGATGGACACCAGGCTGTCCGCGGCGTCGGGCCGTGCGTCCAGGCCGATGAAGCGCACGCAGAAGTAGCCCAGCGCCACCGTCGCCTGCGCGAGCCACGCCGCGGCTTCGTCCTCCTCGCGCGCCGCGTGGCGCACCAGGGCGAACAGCAGGACCACCAGCCCGCCGCACGCCACCCACGCCTCGCGCGCGGCGCCGCCCGGCAGACGCACCGCCAGCACCGCGAACAGGACCTCCGTGAGGGCGATGAGGGAGAACGCCCGCCCCATGCGCCCGCGCACCGCCCGGCCCGCCACGGACAGCACCAGCGTGGCGAGCAGCGCCGTCGCCGCGCCCAGGTACGGCAGGAGGAACTGCGCGCCCCGGCCGGTGGAGTGCGTCGCGCCGTAGTGCAGGAGGAAGGCGTGCTCGGCGAAGAGGGACGCAATCCATCCCACCCACTCGCGGTCGCGGCGGCGCAGCACCACCACCCACGCCGTGGTCCACGCGAAGAACACGCACAGCGGCATGCCCGGGTGCGTGAGCGAGCGCAGGCCCGCCAGGGACAGCAGCGCCAGCACCGCGCCGCCGTGGTGCAGCGCCGCGCCCACCGCCACGCCGCGCCTGTCCAGCGCGAAGCCGGCGGCGGCCAGCAGCAGGCCCGTGCCCGCCACCATCGCGGGCGCCCACAGCGGCGGCACCGCGGCGACCAGCACCAGCCCGAGCAGCGCCGTGGCGGCGTTCATCATCAGGCGCTCGCGCGTCACCATCAGCGTCAGCGACGCGGCGCCCGCGACCAGCGCCACGGACAGGGGCAGCTCGCCCGGCCCCGCGTCCAACAGCCGCATCCCCACGAGCAGCGCCACGGTGCCAGCGCCGCCGGCCCACAGCGGCTCGCTCCAGGTGCCCTCGATGCCGGGCGTCAGGCGCGCGGTGACGTTCGTCAGCGTGCGCTGCACGGCGCCGGACTGGCACAGCGCGGACAGCAGCGCGGAGGCCAGGCCCACGGCCGCGACGAGCAGGGCCCCCTCCGGACGCCACTCGCCCACCGCGTGGGTTCCCGTCTGGCCCAGCGGCGCCAGCGCGAACGCCGCCACCGCCGCGGTGAGCAGCCAGCGCTGCGACAGCAGGAACGCGGACACCGCCACCACCGCGCCCAGCACCGTCAGCGCGCCAGGGGTCGGCGACACCAGCGTGGACATCGCGGCCAGCGCCAGCGCCGAGCCCGTGGCGGAGGCGCGCAGCGCCGTGTCACGCGGGCTCCGGAAGAAGGAGGCCAGCGCCTGGGGCGCGTGGTGCTCCGCCAGCGCCAGGGCCAGCAGCAGGCCCGTGGCCCAGGGCCGCGCCTCCGGGATGAACATCAGCAGCAGGGACGCGCCGATGACGCGGACGGAGGGCAGCGGGCCCGGCATGGGCACCAGCGCGATGGCGCAGAACAGGGCCGTGCGCTGGCTCAGCTCCTGCTCCGGGACCAGCAGCGCCAGTCCCCCCAGGCACGCGAGCGCCACCTGCATGCTCATGGACAGCTCATGGCGTGGGCGCTCCTCCCGCGCGCGCAGGAGCAGCGAGGCGGCGGCCGGCACGTGCTCCACGACGCGCACCACCAGCAGCGGGAACAGCGGGAGCAGCGCGGTCCACGCGAAGGGCGGGTGCCACGCCATCAGGGTCACCACGCCGTAGGGCACCATCAGCGCCGCGGCGAAGGGCCGGTGCAGCGAGCGCGTCCACAACAGCGGAAGCAGCGCCGGGCCGATGAGCGCCAGTTGCGTGGCGCCGCGAAGCGCCGACAGCGCGTGCCCGTCCCACGCCAGGGTGGCGTCCGCCAGCACCACCATCGCGCTCAGCGTGGCGACGATGCGGAAGGACTCGCCACCCGCGGCGATGCGCCGCACCACGGGCACGTCCTCCAGGAGGGCCAGGACGCTGAGGAACGTGGCGAGCCCCAGCAGGGCCAGCGGGCCGGACGTGTGCAGCGCGAAGACGGCCTCGATGGAGGCCAGCATCAATCCCAGCGTCACGGGCAGCGTGCGGGCGGTGAAGAGCGCCGCCAGCGCCGCGCCCATCAGGAACAGGGTCTGTTCGCCGGAGCGGGACAGGGCCACCGGCACCAGCGGCAGGAGGAGCGCGAGGATGCCCGCCGTGGTGGTGCTCGCGCTCTTGCCCTTGCGCGCGGCGACGATGGAGCCCGCGAGCGATGCGGCGGCGAGCAGCACCAGCGACAACCCCGGCGACAGCCCCCATGCGGTGTAGCCGTGCGGCACGTCCGGCAGGAGCGCGAGGCCCACGAGCACGACAGCGAACGGCCGCACGCCGGGGAAGCTGCGCGAGGCCACCGCCACCGTCGCGGCGGCGGTGAAGAGCACGGGGCCCATGAAGATGTGGTTGGTCAGACCCCACATCACCGCGAGCCCGGCGTACAGGAGGCCCGGCACGCCGAACCGCTTGAGCAGGCCGCCGCGCTCGCCCAGGAGCGCCAGCGCCAGCGAGCCGCCCACCATCGCCGCGACCAGCGCCTGCGTGGAGTGGGCCGCCGCCAGCTTCGGCAGGATGGCGCCCGCGAGGAAGGCCCCGTAGGCCAGGAAGTTCTCGTCGCGCAGCCGGTACGCGGCCAGCAGCGCGCCCGCGGCCCCCAGCGTCATGCCCACGACGGGCGCGGCGACGGGGGTGGTGCCCAGCGCGATGGCGAACCCGCACGTCGCGATGACGCCGGCCACGGCGGAGATGAAGCGCCGCGTGCGCTCGTCCGCAAGACGCCACACGAGGCCCGCGAGGCCCAGGGCGAGGACGCCGGACACGACGGCCGCGGGGGCCGCGCCGTAGACGCGGAAGGCGCTGAAGGGCAGCAGGCCGAAGAGCACCGCCCCCACGGCGGACAGCGGGAAGCGCTTGAACAGCAGGCCCGCGCCCAGGGACATCCCGGCCAGGGCGAGCGTGGCGAAGAACGAGGGGCGCGAGTCGGGCCCCAGGTGGGAGTAGAGGGCGAACGCGGGCGCGGCCCAGGTGGTGCAGCGCAGCAGCACGTCCGCGAGCCCCAGGGCGCGAGCGTCACCGGTGCGCTCGCCGCGCCGCTGGGAGAAGAACGCGAGCACCAGGCCCGCGAGCACGAACGGAAGGGCCGTCAGCGCGCCGTACTGGAACGGCAGCGGCGCCGAGGGCGGGTAGCCCATGCGCGTCTTGATGGCGTTGAGGAGGAGCGTGAGGGCGTGGGGGATCAACTGCGCGCTGGACGCATAGCTGAAGTAGGCGCCCGCGTACGCCGGGTAGAGCCACGGCAGGCGGTTCACGGGGCCGCGCGACAGCGACACGAGCGTGCCGGTGAAGATGGCGGCGGTGAAGAAGAAGGCGGGCCGAGTGCCCACGACGGCGCCCGCGAGGCAGGCCACCTGGAGCGCGATGGTGATGACGGCGAGCGGATCCGCGGCGCGCTTCTCATCGAGCGTGCGGAAGCGCAGGCAGGTGGCGAGCAGGAACGCCGCGAAGGGCGCGTAGGTGCCAGGAGGAACGGCGGTCCCCAGGGCGCCCAGGGCCAGGTGCAACCGGATGGCGAACATCGCGGTGAGGAACAGGGGCGCGGCGAGCGCGAAGGTGAGCGCGCCGCCCTGCCGAGGGGTCGCGGGGGCCTTGCTCGACAGCAGGAAGAAGAGGAGGCACGGCAGGGCGTTGAGCCACACCGCCGGGACGCCCGCGCGCGCGGCCACGGGGGCCAGGCCCATGATGAGCGTGGCGCCAACGAGGCCCAGTTGGATGAACGCGCGCGAGGGCGCGTCGAAGGACTCGACGGGCTTGCGGGCGAGCCACGCGGCGACGCCGGACCAGGCGAAGAGGAGCGGCACGAGCAGCAGAGGGCGCACGCCGTCGAGTTGGAGCGCGTCACCGAAGCCCAGGGGCCCCAGCGCGACGCCGCCGAGCGGAGCCACCGCGGAGCCGATGAGACCGAGGATGTGACCCGGCTTGCGCAGCGACTCGCGGCGGGCGAGGAAGCCGCCCCACACGGAGAAGCCGACGGAGTAGCCCACGGTCATGAGGAAGACGGTGAGCGAGCGGGTGACGGACGTCATCCCGGCCCAGGACTCGAAGACGAAGTAGAGCGTGCCGGAGAGGATGAGGAACGCGCCGATGAACCACGCGATGCTCTCGTAGAGGAACGGCCGCCACACGCGGCTCCACGTCGAGGTCTCCTCGACGATGCGGGCGGTGCGGCTCTTCGGAGCGGGGGGCTCCATGAACGGCTCGGCCGGGTTCGGAGGCAACTGGCGAGCGGTCCGCTGCGCGTTGACGTCGCGCGCGCGGGATTCAGCGGAGACACGGCCCGCGTTCAACCGGCGAGCCGCGGAGCCATCCGACAGCGAGGCGATGCCCAGACACGCGATGAGGTCGAGCGAGTTGAAGTGGAAGGTCGCGCCCGTGCCCGTGGAGCCCGGAGTCGCGGATGCGTCGGAGGCAGCCTCGTTGGTGACAGCGGAGTGCGCGTCCTGAGCGACAGCGGCGTGTTCAACGGCGGCAGCAGAGGCGGAGGCGTCCGAGACGGAGTCATCGACAACAGCAGCGTGAGCGGCGAAGTCATCCGCGGAGCCCTGCGTGACGGACACCACCGCGGCGTCGGAGGTCACGGCCTGCGCGACAGGGGTCACATCGGAGGCCGCGTCCACGGTGGGAAGCGACACGGGGCCGAGGGCGACAGCGCCCTCCCCCATCGTCGGAGGCGCCACGGCCTCGTCGCGAAGCTCGACGGGCGCGGACGGCAGCGCGTCGACGGGCGTCTCGGTGAGGACGGAGAGGAGGATGCGGGCCTGGCGCTCGTAGCGCTCGGTGAGGCGGCGGGCGACGTGGGGTGGCACGTCGTGGACGTCCCAGCGGCGCACCTCGTCCAGGAGGAAGTGGACATGCGCGAGCTCGGCCTCGATGGCGGAGCGGGCGCGGGCGGCGAGACGATTGCCACAGACGACGCACTGGGACGCGCTTCCCAGGCGTTCTTGTCGGCAGGCAGGACAGTACATGGAACTTCCCCCTCTACAACGACCGTGCCACGGAGAATGCCCTGGAAAGGCACGGGATTGAAATCCACCGGGGTGCGTCGGGCGAGTGGCGGTTGTGCAGGGCGCTGCACAGGTGCACACCGGTCGCCGCTGGCCGGAGGCCGTGAGTCATGGGACCGTGGAGGTCATGAGCACGGAACTGACGTTGAGGCCCATCGAGGCCCGGGACGACGCGGCGGTGGCGGCGATCATCCGCGCGGTGATGCCAGAGTTCGGAGCGGACGGCCCGGGGTTCGCGATCCACGACCCGGAGGTGGACGCGATGAGCGCGGCCTACGGCCGTCCCCGGCACGTGTACTTCGTGGTGGAGCATGGGGGCCAGGTGGTGGGAGGCGCGGGCATCGCGCCGCTGGACGGAGGAGCACCGGACGTCTGCGAGCTGCGGAAGATGTACTTCCTGCCCACGGCCCGAGGCCACGGCATGGGCGAGCGCTTGTTGAGACACTGTCTGGAGTTCGCGCGAAGCGCCGGCTTCAAGCAGTGCTACCTGGAGACGCTGGCGGGCATGGATCAAGCCCAGAAGCTCTACCGCAAGGTCGGCTTCGAACCGCTCTGCGCCCCCATGGGCCGCACCGGCCACTTCGGCTGCGACCGCTGGTACGCGATGAACCTGACCCAGGGGACGTGAGCGCTAAGGCATGACCGCGCGTCGCCCGAGGACCTTGCCCTCGGGCGATACGGCATACAGCTCGAACCAGTCGAACTCCAATTGACTGCCCACGGGCCATCCACACCGGTCGAGCCGCCGGTCGACCCGGACGAAGTAGACGCCGCCCTCCAGCCCCACCACCACGTCCAGCGAACGGGCGGACGACTCACAAGCCCCCGCTTCCTGCTTGGGAAAACTGGCAAGGACGCGCTGGAGCGCGGCATGGGCCGCCAGGACAGCGGGCCCATCCAGCGTCGCGAGCGGGCGCAGGTCCGTGGGCCACTGGATGCCTGCGTCCGATGCGCCTCCATCCACCTTTGCAGGAACCCCGGCATCGGGCCGAAAGGGCGTGCTTCCACCATCCGCCACGAGCGACACCAGCAGCAGGACGTGATGAGGCTTCAGCAAAGGGCACCTCGCCAGTGGAAACGATGGACTCGCATCATCGGGGGTAGCACTTTGGAGGAGAAAGGGTCGACCCGATATTGCTGGGAGGCGCGGGCTCGCATCGGGCCGCGAGCCGCCAGCTTCGCTCCGGCTCGCTCCAGCGGAAGACCTCCCCCTCGAAGTTCCATTTCAGGAACCGAGGTTCGTCCGCATGTCCTGTCGCCAACCAAGCCCAGGCGGGAATGGGGCGCCCACGGGAGTCCCGAGCAGGCTTCCCACCAGGAGACACGGCGTACTCAATCATCGTCCAGCGTGCCTCGCCGAGTCTGACGGCCGGAAACACCCGCAGGTCCGCGCTGCTCATGTCCGTTCCGCATGGATGGTTATGGGCGAAGCCGAAGATGGGCAGGTCGCTTCCGAAGTCCTGGTCCACGACACCGCCCATGGGAGGCTGACAGCCTCCCCGCTCCCCCATCTGTTTCCGGACGGGCCAGGAGACACGCCAGTCCTTCGGCGTCCGATACACCGCAAGGCAGTACTCGGTAGCATCGGGTCGCGGGCGTCCCGTGTTCGCATCACACGCATCCGTGGCCCCTGGAAGCGCCATCAAGGCCTTGAGCGCGGGGAGCACCAGGTCATCAGGAACGGCGCCCATGTCCGCGTAGACCACGGGGACCTCAGGATGCGCCCAGGGTCCAGGCGCGACAATCAGCTTCGGGTTGTTCTCCAACTGGGGCAGCTCACTGCTCAGGAAATAGATCCTCGGACTCGCGCAAGCGAGCACCAGCAGCAGGAGCGTCCAGAAGGGATGTGGCCGTATCACCCCGCCAGCCTGACCGCCCGCCCACCGGCCCGGCAAGTGCGCCCGGCCCGTCATGAACTCCGGACCCAACTTCCCAGGTCAGGAGGCGCGCATGGCGCTCAAGAAGCAGACGACGGCAGGTCCACGGCGGGCGCCACGCATCCAGAGCGCCCGCGCCGTGCACGCGGCTCCGTCAGACACGGACAAGCTCCCCTTCGACATCGAGGAGGTCCTCCGCCGCGTGCGCCATGAAGTCCGCTCCTTCGCGGACGCCGCCATGTTCGAGCTCGCCGCGAAGGGCCACGGCTCCCTCTTCGAACAGCTCATCGCGTGCATCCTCTCCATCCGCACGCTCGATGAAGTCAGCCTCCCCGCCTCACTCCGCCTCCTGAGCCGCGCGCGCACGCCCGAAGCCCTCGCGCGCCTCACGCCCGAAGAAATCGACGCCCTCATCCGCCCCGTCACCTTCCACGAAGGCAAGGCCCACCAGGTCCACGCCATCGCCGTGCGCACGCGCGACGCGTTCCACGGGCAGCTCCCCGCGGATCCGGACGTGCTCCAGTCCTTCAAGGGCGTGGGCCCCAAGTGCGCGCACCTGGCGCTCGGCATCGCCTGCGGCCATGAGGTCATCAGCGTGGACATCCACGTCCACCGCGTCACCAACCGCTGGGGCTACGTGAAGGCCTCCACGCCGGAGCGCACCCTCGCCGCGCTCGAAGCCGTGCTCCCCCGCCCCCACTGGGTGGAGCTCAACCGGCTCCTCGTCCCCTTCGGCAAGCACGTGTGCACCGGCTCCCGCCCGAAGTGCTCCACCTGCCCCGTCCTCCCCTACTGCCGGCAGGAGGGCGTCACCTCCCACCGCTGAGCCCTACCGGTCGTGCCCCGCCCACTGCGTGGCCCGCCGCGCGAACCTCCGCCACGGGTTCGTCCGGCCGCCGTTCTCCAGGGAGATCTCCTTCGAGTGCCGCACGTCCTTCTCCCAGCACCCCTCCAGCTTCGAAGCAATCTCCCGGTCCTCGAACACCAGCGACCCCTCGCTCAACTTGTTGAGCGACAGCGGATCCAGGTTCGTGGAGCCCACGACGCACAGCCAGTCATCCACCAGCATCGTCTTCGAGTGCAGCATCGCCGGCTGGTACTCCCAGATGCGCACCCCCGCCGCCAGGAGCCGCTCATACGTGGACCGCTGCGACGCGCGCACCACCGGCACGTCGTGGTGCGGCCCCGGGCCCAGCACCCGCACGTCCACGCCCTGACGGACCTTCACCTCCAACTGCTCCAGGATGTCGTTGGGCGGCGTGAAGTACGCGTTGGCGATCCACAGCCGCTTCGTCGCGGCGGCCACCACCAGCCGCACCATCCGCTCCGCCTCGGTGATGCCCAACCGCCCGGAGCTGTCGATGAACGCCGCGCACCCTCCCCCGTCCGCCTCCAGCTCCGGGAAGCACTCGCGCGGCAGGAAGCTTCCGCCGGACTCCAGCCAGTGCTTGGCGAACGTCACCTGGATGCGCCGCACCTCCGGCCCCTCCACCCGGATGTGCGTGTCGCGCCAGTTGTCCTCCTTCAGCCCCTCCCCCTCCCAGACCTTCCAGATGCCGAAGCCGCCCGTGTACGCGATGCGCCCGTCCACCACGACGATCTTCTGGTGTGAACGGCTGAGCAGCCGCCCCAGCACCTTGCCCGCGAGCAGCCGGTAGTAGTGCACCTCCACGCCCGCGTCCTTCAGCCGCCCTTCAATCTGCTGGTCGAAGTCCTTGTCCCCCGTCGTCTCCTCGCTGCCCACGGGGTCCACCACCACGCGGCACTGCACGCCCGCGCGCGAGCGCTCCATCAGCGCCTCCACGAACCGGTCCGACAGCTCGCACGGCCGCCAGATGTACACGAGCATGTGCACGCTGTGCTTCGCCGCGCGGATGTCCTCCAACATCCGGTCGAAGACCTGGCTGTTCTCCAACAGGTGCATCCGGTGTCCCGGTGCCAGCCCCACGCCCGTGGCCTGGAAGAGCGCGAACGAGAAGCCCTCGGGCCCCGGTGGCAGCTCGAACGGGCCCTGCATCTCGTGCTTGCGCGTCTCGTCGCCACCGTCAAACCCATGCGCCCCCGGCTGGGGCAGCAACTCGTCCGTGAGCTCGCTCATGTCCCCGGCAACGTATGAACGTCCAGGCGCCGCCGGGAGTCACCGCCCGCCTTCCGCTCCGGCCGGTGAACAGGACCCCATTCCATCGTTGCCGGAGCCTTCCACCGTGGCGACACTGCCCGGATTCCGTTCCCTCGCCTGGAGAGTCCGCATGCTCGACGCCCCATCTCGCCCCTCCGCCCGGGAGCTCCTGTCCACCCCCAGCCTCGCCCCGCTGGTCCCCATGCTGTACGTCGCCTGGACGGACGGCGAGCTGACGGGCGACGAGCTGCGCGCCCTGGGCGCCGCGGCCCGCGCCCAGCCCTGGTTGGATCTCAGGTCCAGCTCCGTCCTGGCCCTCTGGGTGGATCCGCTGCGTCCGCCCCCGCCCCGCGAGCTGGCCCTGGTGCGTGAACACATCCGCGCCACCGCGGAGAAGCTGGCCACCAGTGAGCAGCAGAACCTGGCGGAGCTGGGCGTGCAGTTGGCCCAGGCGCTCGCGGGTGAAGCGCCCCTGAACATCCCGCCCGCGGAGCTGGCCCGGGCCCTGGCCTCCATCGAGGCCACCCTGGGCGTGGACGGAAAAGAGGCGGTGCGCTCGCTGGTGCCCAGGGCGTCGCGCGTGCCGCACGCGGAGCCCCGCTCGCACACGGCCTCCTTCGACCCGGCGGCGATGACGGCGGTGCTGGACCGCACCTACGCGGACGTGCGCCGGCGGGTGCGCGGTTGGCTGGAGGACGCGGACTTCCGCTACAAGGAAGGGCTCTCCACCACCGCCTACCGCGACCAGGTCTTCGACTGGCTCAAGCACCTGGCCAACGACGGCCTGGGGCAGCTCGCCTTCCCCAAGGGCCGCGAGGGCGGCGGGGACCTGGGCGCGTTCATCGCCGCGTTCGAGACGATGGCCTTCTTCGACCTGAGCCTCGTCATCAAGGCGGGGGTGCACTTCGGCCTGTTCGGCTCCAGCATCCTGTTCCTGGGCACGAAGCGGCACCACCAGAAGTACCTGCCCCGGGTCGCCTCGCTGGAGCTGCCCGGCTGCTTCGCGATGAGCGAGCTGGGCCACGGCTCCAACGTGCGCGACTGCGAGACGGTGGCCCGCTACGACGCGGCCACGGGCGAGTTCGTCCTCCACACGCCGTCGGAGACCGCGCGCAAGGAGTGGATCGGCAACGCCGCCCGCCACGCGCGCATCGCCACCGTGTTCGCGCAACTGGAGCTGGACGGGGAGCGGCTGGGCGTGCACGCGCTGCTCGTCCCGCTGCGCGATGAGAAGGGCCAGGTCCTGCCGGGCATCCGCATCGAGGACTGCGGCGAGAAGATGGGCCTCAACGGCGTGGACAACGGCCGGCTGTGGTTCGACCACGTGCGCGTGCCGCGCGACAACCTGCTCGACCGCTACGGCCAGGTGACGGAGGGAGGCGAGTACACCTCCTCCATCACCGGCGACTCCAAGCGCTTCTTCACCATGCTGGGCGCGCTCGTCGCGGGCCGCGTGAGCGTGGCGTGCGCGTCCCTGTCCGCCGCCAAGAGCGCGCTGACCATCGCCGTGCGCTACGGCGACCTGCGCCGCCAGTTCGGCCCCCAGGGCGCGCCCGAGGTGCGCCTGCTGGACCACCAGGCGCACCAACTGCGGCTGCTGCCGCTCGTCGCCAAGGCGTACGCGGTGGACTTCGCGCTGGAGTACCTGGTGGACCGCTACGTCCACCGCACGGAGGACGACGCGCGCGAGGTGGAGGCGCTCGCCGCGGGCCTCAAGGCCTACGCGTCGTGGAGCGCCACCGCCACCATCCAGGAGTGCCGCGAGGCGTGCGGCGGCCAGGGCTACCTCACCGCGAACCGGTTCGCGGCGCTCAAGGCGGACACGGACGTGTTCACCACGTTCGAGGGCGACAACACCGTGCTCATGCAACTGGTCGCCAAGGGCCTGCTCACGGGCTACCGCCAGCGCTTCGAGGACGACCGCGTCTTCGCCGTGCTGCGCCTCCTCGTGGACCAGGCCACCACGGTGCTCACGGACAGGAACCCCATCGCCGGCCGGCGCACGGACACGGACCACCTGCGCGACAGCGACTTCCAACTGCGCGCCCTGCGCTTCCGCGAGGAGGCCCTGCTCGCGTCCGTGTCCAAGCGCATCCGCAAGCGGCTCACCGCGGGCGTGGAGGCCTTCGACGCCTTCAACCAGGTGCAGGCGCACCTGCTGGCCCTGGCGCACGCGAGCGTGGAGCGCATCGTGCTGGAGCAGTTCCTGCGCGGCGTGGCGGACGTGAAGGATGAAGCGCTCAAGCCGGTGCTGGGGCGCATGGCGGACCTCTTCGGCCTGTCCTGCCTGGAGTCCGCCAGCGGCTGGTTCCTGGAGCACGGCTGGCTCACGGCCCCCAAGGCCCAGGCCATCCGCAAGGAGCGCGTGAAGCTGTGCGAGGAATTGCGGCCGGACGCGGTCGGACTGGTGGACGCGTTCGGCATCCCCGACACCTGCCTGGCGGCGCCCATCGGGCTGGGGCGGCTGGCGCCCGGCGGTGAACGGTTCGACGACACGGCGGCTGACAGCGCCCGTGCGGGCCCGGCAGATTCCCGCGCGTCATGAGGATCTGTGTGTCGTGGGTGGTGTTGGGGCTCGTGGGGCTCACCGGTTGCGCGACGGTGTCCCCGGCGGAGCGGGCCCGGCGGGTGGGCGAGTCCAACAAGGAGCGCGCCCGCCTGTTCACCGAGGAGATCTACAACCAGAAGCGCCTGGAGCGCATCCCGGAGTACGTCGCGGCCGACTACGTGGACCGCTCCGAGGGCGCGCCCCAGGACCTGCGCGGCCCGGAGGTGGTGCGGACGCAGGCGGAGGCCGGGTTCACCCTCTTCCCGGACCTCCAGTTCGAGCTGCTCCACGTGATGGCGGAGGACGACTGGGTGATGGTGCGCTGGCGCGCGACGGGCACGGACACCCAGGGGCCGCCCACCGCGGACGGCAAATCCCGCCCGCTCACGTTCCACGGGGACTCGCTGTACCGGCTGCGCGACGGCCGGCTGGTGGAGTCGTGGGACCTGACGGACCGGCTGGCCCCGCTGCTCCAGCGCGGGTTCAAGGTCGTGCCGCCCGGGTCCTGACGGCGACTTCCCGCCGCAACTCTTCCGCCTGCCGCGGGTTGATGGAGGCTCCCTCTCTTCAGGAGCCTCCTGGTGCCCCATCTTCGAGCGTTGCTGCTGGCCCTCACCCTGACCGCGTGCGGGAGCCCCCCCACGTCCGGAGGCCCCGCGGACGACGGCGGCACGCAGGAGACGCCGGACGCGGGCGCCACCGTTGACGCGGGCACCGGGGACGCCGGAAGCCAGGACCCGTGGGCGAGCGTGGACGCCATCGTCACGGCGGCCGTGGCGGACGCGGGCGTGCCGGGCCTGTCGCTCGCCGTCTACGACGCCCAGGACCGGCGCGTCTTCGTGAAGAACCAAGGCGACTTCGAGCCCACGCGCCGCGTGGCCATCGCGTCCGCGTCCAAGATGGTGTCAGGCCTGGTGCTGTTCCGGCTGGTGGACGCGGGGGTGCTGTCACTGGACACCACCACGGGCCAGGTGCTCGGGTGGACGGGCGCCCAGGGCACCATCACCCTGCGCCACCTGCTGTCCTTCACCTCCGGGCTGAACCCCACCGCCAACTGCAACGCGCAGTCCGGCATCACGCTGGCCCAGTGCGTGGATCAAATCGCCGCCGCGGCGATGGTGGCCCCGCCCGGCACGCGCTTCGACTACGGCTCCACGCACCTGCACGTCGCCGCGCGGATGGCGGAGGTGCTCACCGGCAAGGAGTGGAAGCAGCTCTTCGCGGAGCAGGTGAAGGCGCCGCTGGGGCTCACCGATGAGGCGCTCGCGTACTACACCTTCCCGCGCAACACCCTGGGTACCACCAACCCGCTCATCGCCGGCGGCCTGCGCGCCACCATGGACGAGTACGCGAAGCTCCTGGCCATCGTGTACCACCAGGGCGTCACCGTGGACGGCGCACGCTACGCGTCCCAGTCCCTCTTCGAGGCGCAGGCGCGCGAGCCCTACACCGTCGAGGTGGGCAGCTCGCCCATGGCGGACGTGGGGCTGCCGTTCCGCTATGGCCTCACCGCGTGGCTGGAGTGCGCCACGCCGTCCACCGGCTGCGCGGCGGTGTCGTCCCCCGGGGCGTTCGGCTTCACGCCGTGGGTGGACCGCGACAGCGGCTACTACGCCATCCTGGGCATGGAGCTGGAGGTCACCCAGGTCGAACGCGTGGTCGCCTTCGCCATGGCGCTGGAGCAGCAACTGCGGCCGGCCATCCGGGACGCCGTGGCCCAGACCCGGTAGCGCGGCGAACGGCCACGGGTCCTCCTCGACGCCGCCGGAGTCAGGAAAAACCGGGGCGTAGCGCGATGTCTCCCCATTGACACCTGTGCACCGGAGCCAGCAGGGTCCGGGGATGAGGATGAACGCGGGACCCATGCGGGCCGCGGACAAGGCCCGACAGAAGGCCTTCCGCACGGCCTTTCCCTCCTACGGCCAGAGGCCGTCCTGGGGCGGCAGGTTGTTGCGCCTGTTCGGATGGGGCCTGGTCCTCTTGGGTGCGTTCCTGCTGGTCGTCGTCATCGACGGATGGCGTGCGTTCGGCAGGGTGCCGGAAGGGGCGCGGTTGGAGCGGATGACGCGCTCGCCGCAGTGGCTGGACGGAGGCTTCGAGAACCCGCAGCCCATCCTCAACAACTGGGAGCGGACGCTGTCGGACCTGTTCCGCTCCAGCGAGGAGAGCACGCCCCGCATGCCGGTGGTGGTGGACCGCATCGACCCGAAGCGCTTCGCCACGCCGCCCGAGGACGGCCTGCGCGTCACCTGGATGGGCCACTCGTCCACGCTGGTGGAGGTGGACGGCCACCGCGTGCTCACCGACCCCGTGTGGGGCGAGCGCACGTCACCCCTGGGGTGGATTGGCCCGAAGCGCTGGTTCCCCGCGCCCATCGCGCTGGACGCGCTGCCGCCCATCGACGCGGTGGTGATTTCGCACGACCACTACGACCACCTGGACTTCGCCACCATTGAAGCGATGAAGGACTGGGACACCACGTTCGTGGTGCCGCTGGGCGTGGGCGCGCACCTGGAATACTGGGGCGTGCCGGCGAACCGCATCGTGGAGCTGGACTGGTGGGAGCGCACGAAGGTGAAGGGGCTGGACATCGTGTGCACGCCCGCGCGGCACGCGTCCGGCCGGTTCCTCCAGCAGAACAAGACGCTGTGGGCGGGCTGGGCGCTGGTGGGGCCCAAGCACCGCGTCTACTACTCCGGCGACACGGGCCTGTTCCCCGCCATGGAGGAGATTGGCGCGAAGCTGGGGCCGTTCGATTTGACGATGATTGAGGCGGGCCAGTACGGCGCGGGCTGGCCGGACTGGCACCTGGGGCCGGAGCAGGCGGTGCTGGCCCACCGGCTGGTGCAGGGCCGGTTGATGCTGCCGGTGCACTGGGGGCTGGTGACGCTGGCGTACCACGGCTGGACGGAGCCCATCGAGCGCTCGCTGGTGGCCGCGAAGCACGACGGCGTGGGCATCACCGCGCCCCGGCCCGGGCAGGACTTCCTCGCGCTGACGCCGCCGCCCCTGGAGCGCTGGTGGCCCGACCGTCCGTGGAAGACGGCGGAGGAGGCCCCCATCGTGGCCAGCCAGATTCCGCCCAAGCTGCGGGAGGGGCACCCGGCGCTGCCGCTGCTCCCGGTGCCCGCGGCCGTGAGTCCGCAGGGCGCGCAGACCGCGCAGACCGCGAAGCCGAGCGCACCGGCGGCACCGCTCCCCGTGACCCCGGCGGTCGCGACCCCGCATGAGTGAAGCGCGGCGGGACGCGCTGCACGCGGCCTTCAAGGCCACGGGCTACGTCGTGCGCCCGCATCCGCTGGTCGGAGACCGCAAGCACGTGCTGCGCGTGGAGGGCCTGCATCCGGAGCTCGACGCCGCGCTCGCCGCGCATGGCTTCACCACCTGGGCCTTCCTCACCGCGTGGAACCCGCGCGCGCACGCGCGTCCGCCCCGCACCAACGCGCGCCTCCAGCAGCGACTGCTCGCGCTGCTCGAAGCCCGGGGCCACCCGAGCGTGTCCGCCGTGGGCGTGGCCGAGGACCGCCGCTGGTCCGAGGAGAGCCTCTTCGTCCCCGGTCTGTCCCGCGAAGAGGCCGTGCGCATGGGCCGCCTGTTCGACCAGGAGGCCGTGCTCTGGGGCACCGTGGGCGGCGCCGCGGAGCTGGTGATGTGCCGGGCCCAGCCCCCGGCGCACGACCGCGTCACGCGGCGGCCGTAGCCCTCACTGGGGACCCGAGCCACCGGTCGCGGGGCTCGATTCGCTGGGCAGGGAGGTCCTGGGCATGGGCAGCAGGGAGGGGTTGAGGTCGATGCGCCGCGCCCCCGTCACCCGCTGCGCCAGCTCGTCGAAGTCCAGCTCCAGGAACTTCCCGGAGCCCTCCTGCGGGAGCGCGAAGCGGATCCGCCAGTAGTTGGGGCGGATGCGCACCGCCTGACCCGCCTCCGCCAGCACCATGCCGTTCTGCCGGGCGTACTCCGCCCCCGCGTCGACGACGTTGCGTTCCCCCAGTTGCTCCTGCACCGGTTGTGAGCTGGGGGGCACGGGCAGACGGCCCGTGGGGCCCGTGGCACAACCCACACCCGCCAGGAGTGCAGGCAAGAGAGCGACGGCAAGGAGACGGGGAGCCATGTCCAGACACTGGCCACGCTCCCGTCAAGCTGCACCGTGGGACGGCTTGCGGTGCCGCTACCCTTCGGATGCCTGCCCGGAGCAGCGGCGCGGGGCCTGCTCCTCCGGTCCCTGCTGGAATGGAACCTACTTGGGCGTGGGCACGCCCGAGGCGCGCTCCACGACCTCGTCGATGAGGCCGTACTGCCGGGCCTCCTCGGCGCTCATGAAGTAGTCGCGCTCGGTGTCCTTCTCGATGCGCTCGATGGTGTGGCCCGTGTGCTTCACGAACAGGCCGTTGAGGTACGTGCGCAGGCGGAGGATCTCCTTGGCCTGGATGTCGATGTCCGTCGCCTGGCCCTGCGCGCCGCCCAGCGGCTGGTGAATCATGATGCGGCTGTTGGGCAGGGCGTAGCGCTTGCCCTTGGAGCCCGCCAGCAGCAGCAGCGCGCCCGCGGAGGCCGCCTGCCCCACGCAGATGGTGGACACCGGGCACTTGACGTACTGCATCGTGTCATACATCGCGAGCGCCGCCGTGACGGAGCCACCGGGCGAGTTGATGTAGAGGTTGATGCCCTTGTCCGGGTCCTCGGACTCCAGGAACAGCAACTGGGCGACGATGAGGTTGGCCACATCGTCGTTGATGGGCGTGCCCAGGAGGATGATGCGGTCCTTGAGCAGACGGCTGTAGAGGTCGTACGCCCGCTCGCCGCGGTGCGTGGTCTCAATGACGAAGGGGACGTTCATGGCCCCCGTACCCTAATCGTCCCCCATCCCGCGCGCTCCTCCCTTCTTGCTGGAGCGTGCGCTGCCCCACGCTTGGGGGTGTAGGAACACGGCGCCCCGTCGCATGGCCAGGGCCCCCGCCCCGCCCCCTCCCCCCGCCGACACGCACCCACCGTTGGGGTGAACGGCGGGTCCGGCGGGGGCAGCCCCTGCGCTGACGCGGAAATCCTATCGGCTCACCGGAGCGTGTCTGTCCAAGGCTCCAGCGGATTTGATAGGGATTCCCGCCACGTTGGACCCGACACTGCGGGGCCAGCGCAGAGGGGGATGCATGTCGTCGAAGTCCGTGAAGCTGCTGCTGGCGGGTGCGCTGGTCCTGGGGATGGCCTGCGGCGACAAGAGCCCGAGCACGCCGGAAGGTCCCCGGGACGCATACCCCGTCTGGGATGGACAGACGGGAGACCGGCCCGGAACTAGGACGAGCGCGCCCCGCGACCTGATGGACCTGGGCACCACGCTCCTGTTCACCCAGGACGACGGCGTCCACGGCCGCGAGCTCTGGACGACCGACGGCTCCGCGCAGGGGACCGCGCTGCTGCTGGACCTGCTGCCCGGGTTTCCGGGCTCCGAGCCGGACTCCTTCACGCGGGCGGACGACGGCAGCGTGTACTTCGTGGCCCGGACGACCTACGCCCTCGACATCGTCACGCCTCGCGACGCGGACACCTTCGCGCTGTTCCGCACCCGGGGAACCGCGGAGAGCACCACCCAGTTGCTGGCGCTGCCCCGCCGCCCGGGCTTCCTCGTCGCCGCGAGCGGCGGCGGCGTCTACCTGTCGGCGCCGGACTTCACGGACTCCGGCGAGGACGCGGCGTCGCTCTGGTTCAGCGACGGCACGCCCGAAGGCAGCCGGAAGCTGGGATTGCCAGCCGACGCCCGCCTCTCCCTGAGGGACTCGAGCGCCGCGACGCTGGGCAACGCGGTGCTGGTCACCGCCCGGACCGCCGTTGGGGGCTGGCAGTTGGTGAGGACGGACGGGACGCCGGAGGGGACGCGGCGGCTGGTGCTCCTGCCCCCGACCGGAGTGGGAGCGACGCCGCGGCGCCTCACGACGCTGGGCGGCCAGGTGATCTTCTGGGCGGAGGCCCTGGGAGGCCTTCGCAAGACGGTCCTCTGGCACTCGGACGGAACGGAGGACGGCACCTTCCCGTTCGCGGACATCGCCCCGGGCCGGGACGCGGACGGCTTCTTCGTGCGGGACGGCGTGGCGTTCTTCAGCGGCGAGGACCCGCTGACCGGTAGCGAGCCCTGGCGGACGGATGGCACGACGGAGGGCACCGCCCTCATCGCCGACATGAACCCCGGCACCGCGAGCTCCCATCCCATCGCGTTCACGCGCCAGGGCGTCCACGTCTACTTCGCCGCGAGCACGGAGGCCGGGACGCGCCTGTTCCGCACCGACGGGACCCAGGCGGGCACGACGCGCATGAACGGCCGCGTCGGCGGTGAACGGTTGGATCCAAGCCCCACCGGGGGACGGATGATCGCCACCGACGACGCCCTCCTCTTCCTGGCCACCTCGCTGACGGACACGTCGCTCCGGCTGTGGCGCGCGGGAGCGACCGCCGAGGCCACGGCCGTGTCGGATGCGCTGCCGGTCCCCATGAGCCTGGAGCTGCGGGCGCGAGGCGTCCTCTACCTCGCGAGCCTGGAGGACGGGCTCTGGACGCACAATGGCAGTCCAGGCCCCGCGACCCAGGCCGTGCCGCCATCCCCCCTGCCCGCGGACGCCTGGGACGGGGCCACGGAAGCGGTGGACCTGGGAGGCACGCTGTACTTCACCCAGCGCGACCCCACCCGGATGGACGCGTGGAGGCTGTGGAAGAGCGATGGCACGGCGGAGGGAACGGTCCAGGCGAAGCCTCCCGTCACGGGCCCGGACGGCCGCGTGTCGCTGTCACCGGAGATGCTCACCGTCGTGAACGGACGGCTCCTGCTCGGGGCCAGGGCGCCGGAGCTCGGGGGGGCCTTCTCCCTCTGGCGCTACGATCCGGTGACCGGGAACGCCACCCGGCTCGCGTCCTCGCTGAGCCGCTGGTTCACGGCCACGGATCCGCTGCTGTTCACCTTCCGCCCCGTCATCGCGGGGGGCCAGGCGTACTTCATGGCCACCTCCGGGCAGTCGGGCAGCAGCCCGGACGAGCTGTGGAAGACGGACGGCACGGAGGCGGGCACCGTGCGGCTGAAGACCGGCCTCGCGCCCTACTACGCGACGAACCTCATGCCCGTGGGCTCGCGGCTCTTCTTCGCGGTGAGCAAGAGCATGAACCACGCGGAGCTGTGGACCAGCGACGGCACCGAGGCGGGCACCGTGCGCCTCACGCCCCCGGAGTTCAACTCGCTCATCTTCGGAGGTGCCGCCATGGGCAACCACCTCTTCTTCTGGACCGGAAGCGGCGGCGAGTCCCTCACGCTCTGGAAGAGCGACGGCACCCCCGAGGGCACGGTGTCCGTGGGCGTCATGCCCGGCGCCCATCCGACGCTGGGGGATCCCGGCGTGGCCCTGGGGGACGCGTTCTACTTCCCCTGCGGCTTCGGACAGGGCGCGCCCCAGGTGTGCCGGACGGACGGGCAGGTCATGAACCCCATGGCGGGCAGCTTCGGGCCGGAAGGCACGCCCCTGTGGCCCAGCCACCTGACGGTCCAGGACGGCCACCTCCTCTTCTGGGCCGCGACCCCCGCGAACGGCTACGGCCTGTGGCGCGCGGAGCCGGGGAGCGCCCCCACCCTGCTGATGCAGGCGCGGGCGGGGATGAGCGCGGTGGCGACGCCGGGCCCGCTCGTGCGGAGCAGGCCCGGAGGCCCCTTCCTCTTCGCCGCGTCGGACGGCGCCTCCGGCCTGGAGCCGTGGAGGACGGACGGCACGCCCGAGGGCACGGTGCGCGTCGGGGACATCGCGCCGGGGCCCCAGGCCTCCGCACCCGGTGGGCCCATGGTGCCCTCGGGTGACCGCGTCTTCTTCCCGGCCTGGACGCCCACCCAGGGCCGCGAGCTGTGGGCCCTGCCCATGCCGTGAGGCAAGGGCCTACAGGTTCCCGGTCATCTTCTCCGGGCGGACCCACTGGTCGAACTGCTCGGCGGTGACGAGCCCCAGCTCCACCGCCACCTCCTTCAGCGTCTTGCCCTGCTTGTGGGCCGTCCTGGCGATCTTCGCCGCGTTGTCGTAGCCGATGTGCGGGTTGAGCGCGGTGACGAGCATCAGGCTGCGCTGGAGGTTCTCCTGGAGGCGCGGGAGGTTGGGCTCGATGCCCACCGCGCAGTTCAGGCGGAAGCTGCGCATGCCGTCCGCGAGCAGGCGGCAGCTCTGCAGGAAGTTCTGGATGATGAGCGGCTTGAAGACGTTGAGCTCGAAGTTGCCGGACGCGCCGCCCAGGGAGATGGCCACGTCGTTGCCCATCACCTGGGCGGACAGCATGGTGAGCGCCTCGCTCTGCGTGGGGTTCACCTTGCCCGGCATGATGGAGCTGCCCGGCTCGTTCTCCGGGATGTTGATTTCACCAATGCCCGAGCGCGGCCCGGACGACAGCCAGCGGATGTCGTTGGCCACCTTGAACAGCACCGCCGCCAGCCCCTTGAGCGCGCCGTGCCCCTGCACCAGCGCGTCGTTGGCGGCCAGCGCCTCGAACTTGTTGGGCGCGGTGACGAAGGCGTGGCCGGTGAGCTTCGCGATCTCGGCCGCCACGCGCTCGGCGTAGCCCGGGGGCGCGTTGAGGCCGGTGCCCACCGCGGTGCCGCCCAGCGCCAGCTCCCGCATGTGCGGCAGGGCCGCCTCGAGGTGGCCCTTCGCGCGGTCCAACTGCGCCACGTAGCCGCTGAACTCCTGCCCCAGGGTGAGCGGGGTCGCGTCCTGCAGGTGCGTGCGGCCAATCTTCACGATGGACTGGAAGGCCTGGGACTTCTGGGCGAGCACGTCGCGCAGGGCCCCGAGCTCCGGCAGCACCTGCTTCACCACGGCCTCCACGGCGGCCACGTTCATCGCGGTGGGGAACACGTCGTTGGAGCTCTGCCCCTTGTTGACGTCGTCGTTGGCGTGGACCTTGCGGCCCTCGCCCCGCTCGCCGCCCAGGAGCTCCGAGGCGCGGTTGGCCAGCACCTCGTTGCAGTTCATGTTCGTCTGCGTGCCGCTGCCCGTCTGCCACACGAGCAGGGGGAACTCCTCGTCATGCTGGCCGGCGAGCACCTCGTCCGCGGCCTTCACGATGGCCTGGGCCTTCTCCCGGGAGAGGGAGCCGTTCTCCTGGTTCACGAGCGCGGCGGCCTTCTTCACCAGCACCAGCGCGTGCACGAGCGCCAGGGGCATGCGCTCCGAGGAGATGGCGAAGTTCTGGCGGCTGCGCTGCGTCTGCGCGCCCCAGAGCCGGTCGGCGGGGACTTCGATGGGACCCAAGGTGTCCTTCTCGATGCGAACGTTCTTCGTGCTCACGGTGGCTCTCTCCAGGGCAGGACCGCTGTCCCGCGCGATTAACACCGCCGCGCCACCGCGGCAGGACAGAGTGAAGGACCCGGCGTTAGTGTCACGTCGTGAGCACCCCTGGAATCATCAAGGCCCTCTTCCTGGCCCAGGAGCGCGGCACCCCCATGCGCCGGGTCCCGGAGGCGCGCGCCGTGGAGCAGCACGGCTTCGAAGGAGACCGCCACCAGCGCAGGCCGGTGGGCCACAAGCGCCAGCTCCTGCTCCTGGACGAAGCGCAGCGCGCGGCGCTGGACGTGCCCGAGGGCGCGCTCAAGGAGAACGTACTGGTGGAAGGGCTTGCCCTGGACGCGCTGCCCCCGGGACAGCGGCTGGCGCTGGGGGGCGAGGTGGTGGTGGAGCTGACCGAGCCCTGCGTGCCCTGCTGGAAGCTGGACGCCCTGCGCCCTGGCCTCTTGAAGGATGGCTGGGGCCGCAGGGGTCAGCTCGCGCGGGTGCTGAAGGCAGGCACCGTGCATGAAGGTGACACGGTACGCCTGCTGGACGTGAACCCGGACGCACCGCGCATCATCCGGCCGAAGCTGCCCTGAACCGTCACCGGAAGCCAACGGCCGACCGTGCCCGGCATGTGGAGGCAGCAAGACAGGCCCGTGCAACGCCGCCTGCCCTGAACCCGATGAAAACAAGCATTGCTTGAATTATTCAAATCGCGCCTGCCTGGGTGACTCCGCCAGGGGGTCCGTGACACACTTTTTCAATCGTTCTCACGGCTCCTGGGGCGCCTGCATGTCCATTCAATGGCTGGGTTTGGCGCTGGCGGCCTGGGGGCAGTTGCCTCCGGACGGCGCCGCGCAGCTCCGGAAGGTGGACCGGGTGATGCCCCACCTGCGGCGCCTGGCGGAAGACCCGGAGGTGGTGCGCGCCCTGCGCGCCCAGAACGCGCGCCGCACGCCGCTCGCCACCATCCAGCAACTGGACGCGGAATGGCTGGCCACCCCGGCCCTCACGCCGCACAAGCAGCGCGTGCTGGACGGCCCCTGCACGGGCGCGCTCCGCCGCCTGCGGGAGCACCTGGGCCCGGCGCTGGCGGAGGCCTTCGCCATGGATGATCAGGGCGCGCTCGTCTGCGCCAGCCGGCGCACGTCCGACTACTGGCAGGGCGACGAGGACAAGTGGCGCCTCACCTACGCCGGGGGCCGCGGCGGCCCCGCGCTGAAGGAAGCCCCCTTCTTCGACGAGTCCTCCCAAGCCTACGTCATCCAGGTGTCCCTCCCCGTCCGCGACGGCGCCCGGGTGATTGGCGCGCTCACCGTGGGCCTGTCCCTGCTCGACCTGTGACACCGACCGTCCACCCGGGGTCCTCACGCATGCGACTGCTGTCCGGATTGAAGTTGCGGGGCCGCCTCACGCTGTGGATCTGCCTGCTGCTCGTCGCGGCCCTCGTCCCCGCCATCGGGGCCGGGGTCCACACCCTCCGCCGCAACGTGGAGCAGCAGGTGCGCGGCGTCCTCCAGGTGGAGGCGGACAGCCTGCAGGACCTCATCGAATCCTCGCTGCACGAGCGCGAAGCGAACGCCCGCGCGTGGACCGAGGACGCCATCGTGCGCGGCGCGCTCCTCTTCGACACCTACGCCAAGAGCGACGCGGTGCTCGCCTCGCTGAACGGCCGGCACACCAGCTTCGCCGGGCTGGTCCTGTTCACCCCCGACGGGCGCGCCGTCTCCGTGAGCCGGCCGGAGCTGCGCCAGGCCTTCGCCGGCCGCGACCAGGAGGTGCGCGCCGCCCCCTGGTTCCAGGCCGCGCTGGAGGACCGGCTGGACCCCGCCATCCTCACGGACGCCGTCACGAAGAAGGACCCCTTCCTCGACCGCCCCGTGATGCCCCTGGCCCTGCCCGTGCTCAGCCCCATCTCCGGCGCGCGGGTGGGCGTGCTGCTGGCCGCGTATGACTGGGGCCAGTTGGAGACGGTGGTCGCGGGCGCGCTCCAGCGGGCCCAGGACCGGGGCCAGAAGAGCTTCACCCTGGAGCTCCTCACCCCGGGCGGCGCCCGCCTCTTCAGCGCCCGCGCCGAGGGCACGCCCCTCCTCGCGGACCCCGTGCGCGCCGAGGCCCACAACGACGCCACCCACCGCTTCGCCGCGGGCGAGGGCTGGCGCTTCGTGGCGGCGATGGAGGCGGACGAGGCCTTCCTGCCCCTGCGGCGCTTCCTGCAGCTCAGCCTGCTCTCGGGGGCCGCCCTCCTGGGGCTGGCCGTCCTGGCCGCCTGGGCGCTGGCGCGCGGGGTGACGCGGCCCATCGCCACGCTGAGCGAGCTGGTGTCCCGCGTGGTGCGCGAGGGCGACCTCACCCAGAAGGTGGAGGCCCACGGCCACCAGGACGAGGTGGGCGAGCTGGCCTCCGCCTTCTCCCGGATGATGGACCACCTGCGCGAGTCCACCACCAGCCTCCAGCAGGCCACCCGCGTGCTGGGGCAGACGGTCAGCGAGCTGACCGCGGCCACCGAGCAGCAGGAGCGCAACCTCACCCGGCAGGGCACCGCCATCCAGGAGACGCAGGTCACCGCGAGGGAAATCCAGCAGACCTCGCAGCTCGCCGCGGAGCGCTCGCAGGCGGTGCTCGCGCTGGTGGCGCGGGCGCGTGAGGCGGGCGGCTCCGGCCAGCTCGCGCTCGGCGCCAGCCTGGACGGCTTCGAACAACTGCGCGACCACGGCGAGCGCCTGGCCGAGGGCATCTCCTCCCTCAACGAGCGCACGCAGCAGATTGGCGGCATCACCCAGACGGTGAAGGACCTGGCGGACCAGTCCAACATGCTCGCGCTCAACGCGGCCATCGAGGCGGCGCGCTCCGGCGAGCACGGCAAGGGCTTTGGCGTGGTGGCGCGCGAAATCCGGGCCCTGGCGGACCAGTCCATCCAGGCCACCGGCCGGGTGCGTGAAATCCTGGACGCCATCCGCGGCGGCATCCACGACACCGTGGCGCTGTCGGAAGAGGGCCAGCGCCGCTCCGAGGCGGGCCTGGCCCAGGTGCGCGAGAGCGGTCAGAGCCTGCGCGCGCTGACGGACATCATCCAGGACAACGCGTCCGCGGCCCAGCAGATCGCCGCCGCCGTCATCCAGCAGAACGCCGGCATCGCCCAGATTTTCGCCGCCGTCACGGACCTGTCCCGGATGATGGACGACACCCTCCAGGCCATGCACGGCACCCAGCGCATGACGCACGCCCTGCGCGGCGTGGCCGAGCGCATGGAGTCCGTGGCCGGCGTCTGGCGCGTCTGAGGGACGGCGCGCCAGGGGCCCCACCTCCTAGACGCGCTTCTCCCAGCGGGGCGTGTCGTCGTCCACGGGCGCGTTCGCGACCTTGGACACCCAGTCCAGCGTCCCCTGCAGCGGCGCCCGGCCGTACGCCTTCGCCGGGATGAACGCCCAGAGCAGCAGGTAGAGCGCCGCGCTCATCCCCGCGGACGCGAACAGCATCAGCACGAACGCCACCCGCACCAGCGACACGCCCACGCCCAGCTCGCGCGCCAGCGCCGCGCAGACGCCCAGCAGCGCCCGCCCCTCGCCCCGGTGCATCGGCACCGTCCGCGCGCGGCAGTGCGGGCAGCGCAGCGCCTCCCCGGACAGCTCCCTCGAACAAGCCCTGCACTGTGTCGTGACGTCCATGAGGTGACCTCTCCGTCAGGCCCCCGCTTGGCACGATGGGGGTCCCATTCCTACCTACGGAAACCCGCTGTCCCTGATTGCCCTTCCCCTCCGGCGTCGTGATTCCGGGGGGTTATGGCCGGCTGCGTCAGTCGATTTACAGATTTAATCCCGGCGATGTTGACAGCCTTACAGGCAAGCAGCTTCTAATTCACCAAGGCTTCCCTTCCCAAGACGGGAGGGACATCTTTCAGCCCGTTGAGCCGCTTTTACAACGCATCTCGTCAGGAGCCGACATGGACGCGCGCACCTCCCAGAATCCCCCGGCCTTCGGCCCCGGCGTGACCGTGGAGGGCGCCTGGCATCCGGATTACGCGGAGGTGCTGACGCAGGAGGCCATGGCCTTCGTGGCGAAGCTGGTCCGCACTTTCGGTGAACGGCGGGAAGCACTGCTGGAGCGGCGCAAGAAGGTGGCGCAGGCGTGGCGCAAGGGCGAGCGGCCCCACTTCCTCCCGGAGACGGCGGACCTGCGCAAGGGCGACTGGACCGTGTCCCCGGTGCCCGCGGACCTGCAGGACCGGCGCGTGGAGATCACCGGTCCGGTGGACCGCAAGATGATCATCAACGCGCTCAACTCCGGCGCCAGCGTGTTCATGGCGGACTTCGAGGACGCCAACAGCCCCACCTGGGACAACGTGGTGCGCGGCCAGCTCAACCTGCGGGACGCCGTGCGCAAGACCATCTCCTTCACGGCGGAGAACGGGAAGCACTACGCGCTGAATGAGAAGCACGCGGTGCTCTTCGTGCGCCCGCGCGGCTGGCACCTGCCGGAGCGCCACGTGCGCATCGACGGCAAGCCCATCTCCGGCGCCCTCTTCGACTTCGGCCTGTTCTTCTTCCACAACGCGCGCGAGCAACTGAAGCGCGGCACGGGCCCCTACTTCTACCTGCCCAAGATGCAGAGCCACCTGGAGGCCCGGCTGTGGAACGACGTGTTCCACCTGGCCCAGAGCGAGCTGGACATCCCGCGCGGCACCATCAAGGCCACGGTCCTCATCGAGACGCTGCCCGCCGCGTTCGAGATGGACGAAATCCTCTACGAGCTGCGCGAGCACTCGGCCGGCCTCAACTGCGGCCGCTGGGACTACATCTTCAGCTTCATCAAGACGCTCCAGTCCGACGCGTCCGTGGTGCTGCCCGACCGCGGGCAGGTGACCATGGACAAGGGCTTCCTCAACGCCTACTCGCAGTTGCTCATCCAGACCTGCCACCGCCGGGGCGCGCACGCCATGGGCGGCATGGCCGCCTTCATCCCCATCAAGGGGGACACCGCCGCCAATGACGCGGTGATGGCCAAGGTCCGCGCCGATAAATTGCGCGAGGCCAGGAACGGCCACGACGGCACCTGGGTGGCGCACCCCGGCCTGGTGCCCGTGGCGAAGGAGATCTTCGACGCGCAGATGAAGGGCCCCAACCAGGTGGCCAACAAGCGCGAGGACGTGCGCATCACGGAAGGCGACCTGCTCCAGGTGCCCTCCGGCACGCGCACGGAGGAGGGCCTGCGCCACAACATCCGCGTGGGCATCCAGTACACCGCCGCGTGGCTGGGCGGCCTGGGCTGCGTGCCGCTCTACAACCTGATGGAGGACGCGGCCACGGCGGAGATCTCCCGCGCCCAGGTGTGGCAGTGGATCCACCACGAGGCCACGCTGGAGGACGGCCGCAAGGTGACGCCGGAGCTGTTCCGCACGCTGCTCGCGGAGGAGATGGCGCGCATGGACCGCGAGGGCGCCACCGAGCGCTACGGCCAGGCGCACATGGAGAAGTCCCGCGCCCTCTTCGAGCAGCTCTCCACCGCGCCCGCCTTCGAGGACTTCCTCACGCTGCCGGCCTACGAGGCCCTCGACCCGCGGTCCTGACGCTTCTCAACCGTTTCAACGAAGTCTTTTCAACCCTTCACCAGAAGCCCGAGGAGTCCTGGCATGTACGACGCGACGCCGACCACTTCCGATGCCTCCCCTCACGCGAAGCTCCACGCCCAGCGCTTCGAGGGAATCAAGCGCAACTACACGGAGAAGGACGTGGAGAAGCTGCGCGGCTCCATCCGCGTGAGCTACACGCTGGCGGAGCTGGGCGCCCGCCGCCTCTGGGAGCTGCTCCACACGGAGGACTACATCAACGCGCTGGGCGCCCTCACCGGCAACCAGGCCGTGCAGATGGTGCGCGCGGGCCTCAAGGCCATCTACCTGTCCGGCTGGCAGGTCGCCGCGGACGCGAACAACGCCGGCCAGATGTACCCGGACCAGAGCCTCTACCCGGCGGACTCCGTCCCCTCCGTGGTGAAGAAGATCAACAACGCCCTGCGCCGCGCCGACCAGATCGACCACGCCGAGGGGCGCAAGGACCGCTACTGGTTCGCCCCCATCATCGCGGACGCGGAGGCCGGCTTCGGCGGTCCGCTCAACGCCTATGAGCTGATGAAGGGCATGATTGAAGCGGGCGCCGCGGGCGTCCACTTCGAGGACCAGTTGGCCAGCGAGAAGAAGTGCGGCCACATGGGCGGCAAGGTGCTGGTGCCCACCAGCCACTTCGTGCGCACGCTGACCGCGGCGCGCCTGGCGGCGGACGTGATGGGCGTGCCCACGCTGCTCGTGGCCCGCACGGACGCGGACAGCGCCAAGCTGCTGATGAGCGACGCGGACGAGTACGACCACGCCTTCATCGACAAGGCGGCGGGCCGCACGGGCGAGGGCTTCTACCGCATCAAGGGCGGCCTGGAGTGCGCCATCGCGCGCGGCCTGGCCTACGCCCCGTACGCGGACCTGGTGTGGTGCGAGACCAGCACGCCGGACCTGGCGCAGGCCAAGGCCTTCGCCGAGGGCATCCGCAAGCAGTTCCCCAACAAGATGCTCGCGTACAACTGCTCGCCGTCCTTCAACTGGAAGAAGAACCTGGACGACAGCACCATCGCCAGGTTCCAGCGTGAGCTGGGCGCCATGGGCTACAAGTTCCAGTTCGTCACCCTGGCGGGCTTCCACGCGCTGAACTTCTCCATGTACGAGCTGGCCCGTCAGTACAAGGACCGCGGCATGGCGGCCTACAGCGAGATGCAGCAGTCGGAGTTCGGCGCGGAGAAGCACGGCTACACCGCCACGCGCCACCAGCGCGAGGTGGGCACCGGCTACTTCGACCAGGTCGCCGAGGTCATCTCCGGCGGCAGCGCCAGCACCCTGGCCCTGCACGAGTCCACCGAGGCCCACCAGTTCTAGGCCCGGCGGATCATCCCTGCGCCTGAAGAGGCGCTGAAGGCCGCGGCGTCCCGGGGAAATTCCCTGGGATTTCGCGGCCTTCGCCGTTCGTTGGGCGAATCAGGCAACTTCCCCGGCGCCGGGGCGATAATGCAGGGAACGAACTTGAAGCCCCACAGGCACGCCTCCGGGCGCGCCTCGCAGACCGGGGCCTTTTGACGGGAGCCGCCATGAACCGCATCACGTCTCTCTCCGGTCCTCGGGTGCAGCCGGCCGCGACGAACACCGCCTCCTCCGTGTCGGGCAGCCGCTTCGGCTCGCTGCTGTCGGGCGCGGCCGCGCAGCCGAAGATGGGCGCGCAGTTGACGGGCGGGTCGGTGGTGTCGTCGGCGCTGGCGCAGATGGGGGCCACGCCGCACGGCGGGCTGGTGAACGCCTACACCGCGGGCGCCACCTCCACGCCCATCAACGTCTCGGGCAACCAGGCCCAGCCGCAGCAGGCCGCGGGCTCGCAGACGGGCGCGGAGCCCAAGAGCGAGGAGCTGCAGGCCATCGAGGACCTGGCCATCATGTCGTCGGTGTCCATGTCCCAGTCCATCCTGCACATGGGCGGCATGAAGCTGGACCTGGAGCGCGAGTAGTCCCCGCGCCCCAGGCCGTCCTTCACGGCATTGGATTCACGTGAGCCCTGGGGGAGACCTCAGGGCTTTTTCTTGTCGCTGTCGTCGCTGTACTGGTCGCGGATGCCCGCGTGCCGGTGCCGCGTGTCGTTCCAGGGCTGATCCACGTCGGTGCGCTGCCCGCCGTTCTGCCCGGTGACGTCGTTGAGCTCCTCGGGGCGGCCTTCGGCGGGCACCGTGTCGCCGTGCTCGTCCGGGTCCTTCTGCTTGCTGGGGTCCAGCGGGATGCCGGCGCTCTTCTTGAGGTATTCGTCCTTGGGGTCCATGCCGTCATTCCTCCCTTGAGCCCTCAAGGTGGTGACGGAGTGCCGGACCGGGAGCGGCCGGGCGGCCAGGGGGGCGGCTCCTCAGTTGAGGTACTTCGGCCTCGCCGGAGCCGTGGCGGCGTCCGGGGGCTGGGCCTTCATCATCTCCAGGCCCTGGCGGGTGAGCACGAAGCGGACGACGCCGGAGCCGCGCTCGGTTTCAATCTCGGCCTCGAAGGCGGGCCCGGCGATGCCGCCCAGGGACACGTCCTTGCGCAGGTTGTTCACGCGGCCGGAGAGCAGATCGCCGCCCACCTCGCGTGAGCCCTCGCCGCGCGTGTACAGCTCGAAGGCGGCCTCGTGCAGCGTCATGGCCAGCGCCGGGGTGAGGGGCTGGGAGCTGAAGAGCACGGAGATGAGGAGCCAGTAGGGCGTCTGTTCAGCCATCGCTGGAGTGTAACGGGTGCGGCTAGCGGGCGCGCGGCTGTCTGCGGGCGGCGATGGCCTCCGCGAGCACGCCCTGCGCCCTCCAGTGGCCATACAGGCGGCCCTGGGACGCGAGGAAGTCCAGCCGCTGTTGGGTGCGCGCGTCCAGGCGGCCGGGGGCCGCGTCGCGGAACGGCGTGCCGGGCAGCGGCATGAAGGTGTGGCCGTGCACGCGGGCGCCCAAATCGGACAGCCGCTGCATGAGGTCCAGCGTGGCGTCCACGTCCGAGGGCTCCTCCCCGGGCAGGCCCAGGATGAAGTCCACGTTGGGCACGAAGCCGCCCTCCACGGCGAGCCGCGCGGCGCGCACCACGGTCTCCACGTCGTGGCCGCGCCGGGTGGCCTGGAGGATGCGCTCGGAGCCGGACTGGCCTCCGATGATGAGGTTGTCGTTGGCCACGTAGCGCTTGAGCAGGGCCAGGGCCTCCGGCGTGACGTGCTCCGGGCGCACCTCCGAGGGGAAGGTGCCGTAGTAGATGCGCCCCTCCGGGGCCATGGCCTCCGTCACGGCGGCGAGCAGCTCCTCCACGGCGGCCAGGTTCACGGTCTCGTCGGGGGTGCCGTAGGACAGGGACGTGGGGGTGATGAAGCGCAGGTCGCGCCGGCCCGCGCGGCGCAGCTCGCGGGCCCAGCGGGCGATGTTGGCGACGGTGCGGTGCCGGAAGCGCGCCTTGGACATGAAGGGCGTCTGGCAGAAACGGCAGGCGTAGATGCAGCCGCGGGTGATTTCGATGGCGCCGAACTTCACGTGCTTCGCGGCGAACGGGGGGAAGTCGTCCAGGCGCACGCCCTCGCCGTGGCCGTGCTGCACGAGCTTGCCGTCCTTGAGGTGCGCGGTGCCGTGCGTGGCGCGGGGGTCCTCGCCCTGGAGGACGCGGGCCAGGAGGGCGCGCAGGGTGTGCTCGCCCTCGCCCACGGCGACCAGGTCGAAGCCGGCCTGGAGCGTCTGGAGCGTCTCGGCGGTGGCGTGCACGCCGCCCGCGATGCAGAGGACGTCGCGGCCCTCCAGCCGCTCGCGCACCCAGCCCAGCTCCTCCACGGAGGGGCCGAAGCTGGCGGAGTAGAAGGACCACGCGGCGACGACGGTGTCGCCCGCGTCCGCGCGCTCGCGCACGGTGGCCAGCAGGTCTTCGCGGTTGCGCGGGAAGTGCAGCGACACGTCCGCGAGCGCGGGGTCCGCCTCCACGGCGCCGGCGAGCACGGTGAAGGCGTACTTGCCGGGGTACTGGTAGCTCAGGACGAGCGAGACCTTGCGAGGCGTCTGCGACATGACGGCCGGGGATGATGCCACAGCGCGGTCAGAGGAAGCGGCGCTCCCACTGGCGGACCTCGGCTTCGGTGAAGTCGCCCCAGGAGCCCTTGTGCGCGTAGAGCCACGGTTCCAGAACGCGGGCCAGCTCGCGATACGCGGGCAGTGTGTCACCAGCCTCGAGGTCCCCCGCTTCGGGAACAGGGCCCAGGGACACCACGGCGCGTTCTGGCGACAGGGCTTCGACCCGGGTTGAAGGCGAGTGCAACCGGGAGCGAAGTGCCTCCGCGCCCCCCAGTTCGTGAAGCACGGGCGGCCCCAGGAACGTGAGCCACGCGGGGGGACGGAGCTTCGTGCCCAGGTACGACGCCAGTGCGCCAAGCCCTGGCCCTGGCAGATCGAAACCCGGATGCCGGGCACTCCGGTCCCGGAGAATGGGAGTGGTGTGGTGCCCCCAACTCCACGCCTCCAACGCGGGCCCGGCGTGCCCGGAGCTGAAGGGAAGTCCCCTTCCCAGCTCGACGATCAACGAACGAACAGCTTCATTCCCCCGCGTCTCAAGAAATCCGGTGGGCAGCCAGAACTCCACCGCGCACATGGGCTGCGGGAAGTCCCGAGCGAACAGGGCTGGGATGGTGGAGTGCCCGACATACGAGAACCTGATACCCGTCACTGAATCAGGACGCCCGCGCGCTTCGATACTGGCCCCACGAGGGTCCATCAATTTCCGCTGGAGGAACCCGGGTTCCTCTTCGGCCAGCGCCCACCAGTACCCGTCGTAGTCCAAGTACCAGCCGAGTGATTCCAGCTCCAGGGCATGGAGGTAACGGTCCAGGGCCTGTGTGACCGCGCCCATCACTTCTTCATGAAAGCCCGGCATGTAGAACACAACACGCAGGCCCTCCCGGAGAATGGTGACCTCCTCCCCTTCGATGTTCAGCGTGGTTTGAACGCGGGGAAACCGTACAGCCATCACTGGACTCCGAGGTTGGGAGAGACCGTCTTGGGAGTCAGCCCTTCGCCGAGCAAGCGCCGATAGACGGTGCCTTGATCCAGGTTCTCAAAGACGTGTCCGGGAGGATAGCGGCCCCATGAGGGGTCATTTGTCACCGGACACGGGAACTTGAAGTCGTAGACCCGCTGAACTTCAAGCGGGTTCCCCAAGGCGTGCAGTACCACATCCGGCGCGATGCTCCCCGTGAGCAGGTGGAGCAGGCCGTCCCGCAGCCATTGCGCCACCTCCTCCGGCGCCAACCACCGCGTCCGCCCGGTCTTCGTGTCCCGCAGGTAGCGGGGCTCCAGGCTGAACCGTCCTTCATCCGTGACGCCCAGCGCGCGCTGCACGCACTCCAGCGCGGCGGCGTGCTTCGCTTCCCCCAACTGCATCGCCCGGGTGATTTCCCTGCCGTTCGCGTCCACCACCTTCTCCCGGCACACCGCGGGAGAGGTCCTCCCTCCTGGACCCAGCAGCCGCTCGTTCACCTCCAGGTTCGCCCGCTTCGCGCACTCCACCAGCACGCGCTCCACGCGGGCCACCTCCGCCGCATCCCACAGGCGCATCACCGCAGCGGACTGACCTGCCCGGGCCGCCGCCCTGGACAGCCACGGCAGGATGGCGTCCTGCCCCACCTGAGACGCACACGCCGGATTGCGCAGGCACCCCGCGGTCGCGGAGTCCATTGTCGCCTGGGAATAGCTTCGCGGCGCTCGCACCTCCGGGCCCGCGCACGCGGTCCACAGCAGGAGGCAGCACAGCCATCGGGGAGGAGTCATGCCGCGCCTCCTCGCATGGAGGCGCGGACTCCTTCAACCCACCTCCCGCCCCGGACACACCGGAGCGGGAGGGACCTTCATCCGCCCGTGCCTCAGCTCCGGCGACGGCGCGCCCGCGCCAGCCCCAGCAGGCCCAGCAGCGAGAACGCGGCCAGCGAACCACCGCTCGCGGAGCAACCGCCCTGGAAGTTGGCGTCGCCCCCGCTCTCGTCCAGCGGAGCCGGCTTCACGCCCGTGTTCGTCCCCGCGTCCACGGGCGTGCCCGCGTCCACCACCGGCTCCGGGCCCGGGTCCACCGGGGAGCCCGCGTCCACCACCGGCTCCGGATCCACCGGGCTGCCCGCGTCCACCACCGGCTCCGGGTCCTTCGGCGTGCCCGCGTCCACCGGCGTGCCCGCGTCCACCACCGGCTCCGGATCCGGCTTCACCACCGGGAACACGTCCTCGCGCTTCGTCGCCTGGATCATTCCGTCGTGGTAGACGACGCCCACCGGCTTGACGGTGTCCGCCCGGTACAGGCCCAGCTTCAGGTAGTTGTTCTGCCCGGAGAACATCGTCTTGGCATACGTCTTCTTCAGCACCTGCGTGCCGTTGAGCCACAGCTCCACGTAGCCCACGGACGCGTCCGGGGACCACTTCACGTGGAAGATGAACTCCTGCCACGCGCCGCGCTTGAGCGCCGTGCTCCACACCGTGCCGCTGTCGTTCAACGTCAGGCGGATGAGCTCCCCCTTCACGAAGAACTCCACCGGCGGCGACCCGCAGCACCCGTCGTGGTGCCACTGCGTGAAGAGCTGCCACGCGTCCACGCTGGGGAAGTCGTTCGCGAACATCACCTTCCAGCGGTACCAGTACTCCGACCCCACCTTCTCGTTGCTCAGGTAGACCAGCTCGTTGCGGTTGCCGCTGGAGTTGATGGGGTCATCGCCCTGCTTCACCGTGGCCTTGAGGGCGTACTTCCCCTCCGCCACCGGGCTCGTCACCACCTGGAGCCGGTCCGAGCTCACCATCTGTTCCGTGCTGTACTGGGAACGGTTTCCCGTCTCGAAATCGCCCCGCCAGACGATTTCCGCCGCAGCGAGGCTCGGGAGCAGACAGGCCACGAGCCAGAGGTGCAGTGCTTTCAATGCTGATTCCTTGGGGAGGGGGAAGTGCCGAAGCTTTGACGGCAAAGCTTTGACAGACACTACCCCAACTCATTCCCTCACTTCATTCCCCCGCCAAACCATTCCCAGACGCCTGACAACACAGCATGCAACCAGGCAGGCCCTCTCCTGGATTGACACATGTTTCACGATGGGAACGGCCTGCCCGTACCCACCGAGCGGACGGCGGAGCGATGTCCTGAACGCAACGCGTCATTGACAAGGGAGCATCCGGGGGGCTGACGGGACGGGGGCGTGGTGTAAGGTCACGGGCCCTTCCGGCGCTCCCTTCCCGGGGCGCCCTTCCGTGTGCCCCATGCTCGTGCTGCGAGACGTCCAGAAAACCGATTTGCCCGGCCTGAAGCGTCTTGCCGCGGTGCTGAACACGGTCAACCTGCCGAACAACGAGGAGACGCTCGAGGCCATCATCGACAAGTCGGTGAAGAGCTTCGCCGGCAAGGTGAAGGACCCGTTCGAGCGCGAGTACCTCTTCGTGCTGGAGGACGTGCGCAACAACCTCATCATCGGCACGTCGATGATCATCGCCCAGCACGGAACATACGACGCGCCGCACATCTACTATGAGGTGAGCGAGCGCGAGCACTACTCCGCCTCGCTGGAGCGGCACCTGCGGCACAAGGTGCTGTCCATCGCGTACAACTACGAGGGCCCCACGGAGATTGGCGGCCTGGTGGTGGACCCGCCCTACCGCGCGACGCCGGACAAGCCCGGCAAGCAGTTGTCCTTCGTGCGCTTCCTCTTCATCGCCATGCACCGGCGGCTGTTCCGGCCGCGCGTGCTGGCGGAGCTGCTGCCGCCGCTGCTCCCGGACGGGCGCAGCCTGCTGTGGGAGGCCTGCGGGAAGAAGTTCACCGGCCTCACCTACCTGGAGGCCGACCGGCTCAGCCGCCAGAACAAGGAGTTCATCAAGGAGCTGTTCCCCTCGTCGGACATCTACGCGTCGCTGTTCCCGGACCGCGTGCAGAAGGTGCTGGGCGAGGTGGGCCCGGCCACGCGCGGCGTGCAGCGGATGCTGGAGCGGGTGGGCTTCCGGTACGTGGAGCGCATCGACCCGTTCGACGGCGGCCCGCACTTCGAGGCGGACACGGCGGACATCTCCCTGGTGCGCCGCTACCGCACGGTGAAGCTGGCGGAGGAGGACTTCGAGCTGGAGGGAGACGACGTGCTGGTCGCCGCCGAGCGCGAGTCCGGCCGCAACCGCTTCCGCTCCGTGCGCTGCCAGGCCCGGCTGGACAACACCGTCATCCACCTGCCCGCCCGCGCGAAGGAAATCCTGGAAGTGAAGCCCGGCGCGAAGCTGTCCGTCATTCCGTTCGAGTAGCGCGCACCACGCGCCAGTCCCCGCGCAGGAGCGCCAGCCAGCGCTCCCCGGCCTCCAGCGCGGGGCCCTCCGGCGGCACCAGCGCCAGCGCCAGGTGCGTGTCCGGGCGCACGGGGTCCAGGGACGTGGGGTCCAGCTCCAGCGTCCCGCCACCGCGCAGCGCCACCCGCACCCAGGCGTGCGGCCGGGCGGGGCCGCCGTCCACCACCAGCAGCCCGTGCACCAGCCCCACCCGCTGGCCCCGCTGGCGGGCCAGGGCCGCGTAGCGCAGCGCGTGCGCCAGACAGCCTCCGGCCTCGCCCTCGCCGCCCGCGCGCCAGTCCGCCGCCGAGGGCCCCTTGTCCGGGAAGGCCGCGTGCACCTTCGCGGACAGGGCCCGGGCCTCGGCCGGCGTCCACTCCGTCATCTCCGGGAGCCGGGCGGGGACCGTGCCGCCGGGAACGAGCCTCAGCGCGCCCTCCGTGCCGCCCTCCACGGGCACCCCTTGCGCGAAGAGCTCCGGTGGCGCTCGCAGCCGCTCCCCGGGAGCCGCCAGGGTGAAGCGGGAGTCGCCCACCTCCAGCGCCTGAAGCAGGCCCTGGTCGTCGTAGCGGGCGCGGAAGCGGGCGCCCAGCATCGTGCCCTCCGCGCTCGTGGGGCCTCTGGCCGTGACGCAGTGGGGGCCCTCCTGGCCGGACAGCTCCTCGCGGCCCTTCACGCAGCCCTCGGGGGGCGGGCCCCGCCACAGCCACAGCGCCTGGGGCACCGCGTCCGCGCCCGTCACGCGCCCCGCCGCGTCCACCCGCAGGGCCACCTCTCTCACGCGCTCGCCCGCGTGGCCGTCACGCACGTGCAGGTGGCGGCTGGTGTACGTGAACCGCCCGGCGTCCAGCGACAGCCCCACCGTCCCCACCGGCACGCCCCGCCAGGAGAACACGTACCGCGCCGACCTTCCGGCCTCGGCGCCCGTGCTGGCGGGGTTTGCGGGGAGCGCCAGCATGGCGATGGCGAGCAGGGCCTTCATGTCTCATGAAGCATGCGTCGAAATCAGGACCGGCGCGAGAAGGCGGGTTAGCGTCCACCCCGTCCATGGGCGCCAAACGGTACCTCTTCTCGTTCGGGTTGGTGGCGGCCCTGGTCTCCGCCCTCATCCTGGGCTTCGTGTTGTTCTGGGTGACGGGCAAGCCGGATGACACGGCCGGGTGGATGGTGCTGCTGCTCGGCGTGCCGTTCCTCTGGCTCATCGGCAGCTACCTGTCGTGGTTCCGCTTCGCGGCCATGCGGCGGCGCGAGCGGCGCGACCTGATGTCCCGGCTGGCGGAAGGCGACCTCACCACGCCCATCCACACCGGCTTCGAGGGCCAGGAGGACCTGCGCCGCCTCATCCTGTCCCTGCGCCGGGCCATGTCCCAGGTGCAGCGCGTGACGAGCAACCTGCACCGCACCGGCAACGGCGTGAGCGAGCAGGCCCGCATGCTGCTGGAGGCCGCGCGCCGTCAGGGCGGCGCCGTGGAGCGCACGCTCAGCGCCGTGGGCGGCAACGGCACCAGCCTCCAGGTGGCCATCAAGCGCGTGCAGCACATCGAGACCTTCGCGCATGAAACAACGGGCGCCCTCCTGGAGATGACCGAGCGGCTGCACCAGGTGGTGGACGGCCTGGAGACCGTCAACGACTTCAGCCAGCGCACCAGCGGCCTCACCCAGGCGATGACGGAGCGGCTGAGCCACATCGCCGCGTCGGGCGACGAGCTGGGACGCTTCGCCTCCGAGGCGGAGGACTTCGTCGCGCTGGTGGAGGGCGGCATCTTCGCCGTGCGCCGCCGCGCCATGGAGACCAACAGCATGGCCGTCGCCGTCACCGCCACCGCCCAGCGCGGCGAGTCGCTGGTGAGCGACAGCGTGCAGGGCATGTACCGGGTGGAGGAGACGGTGCGCAAGGCGGCCGAGCTGATGGAGATGCTCGGCACGCGGTCGCTGGAGATTGGCCGCATCGTGGACGTCATCCAGGAGATCGCCGACCAGACGAACCTGCTGGCCCTCAACGCCGCCATCATCGCCGCCCAGGCGGGCGAGCACGGCCGCCCCTTCGGCGTGGTGGCGAATGAAATCCGCAGCCTCGCGGAGCGCACCACGCGCTCCACGCGCGAGATTGGCACCATGGTGACGGGCATCCGCGACGCGGTGGAGACCGCCGTGGCGCTGGTGCAGGAGGGCCGCGAGCAGGCCACCGCGGGCGTGGCCCTGGGCGACCGCGCCTCCGAGGCCCTGAGCGAGATCCGCACCATCACCCAGCGCACCTTCGCCGCCGTGGAGGCCACGGTGATGGAGACGCAGCAACTGGAGGCGCAGGGCGCCACCGTCGTGGAGGCCAGCAAGCGCGTGGCCCGGCGCGTGGAGGACATCACGCGCATGGCCATCGAGCAGTCCGGCAACGCTCGGGACCTGGTGCGCCAGATCCAGGAGATGTCGCGCGTGGGCCAGAGCGCCGGCCAGAAGGCCGAGGCCCAGGCGAGGACCGGCCGCGACCTGTCCGAGGCGGTGATGCGCCTGAGCGCGGCCATCGAGGAGTTGCGCTCCGCGCACCAGGTGCTCACCCGGGGCGACGCGTCCATCCGCGAGGAGATCGCGCAGGTGCGCGAGGACGCGCGCCGGGTCATCCGCATTGGCGACGGGCTGGACCGCACGGTGGACCAGTTGGGCCACGAGACGGCGAGCCTGGAGGCGGAGGTGTTCCGCTTCCAACTGCCCCGGGCCCGCGTAGGCGGCACGCTGAGGGTGGGCCTGCATCAGTCGGGCTCGCTGCGCGCGCGGCAGACGGTGGATCCGCTGTTCGCCGTGGAGAACCAGATGACGGAGCTGACGGCGTGCCTCTTCTCCTGCCTCGTGAGGCTGGAGGACGGCATGCTGGTGCCCGACCTGGCCGAGCGCTGGGACGCGGACCCGTCCGCGCGCCGCTACCGCTTCTACCTGCGCCGGGGCGTCACCTTCCACGACGGCGCCCTGCTCACCGCGCAGGACGTGAAGCGCCACCTGGAGCGGCTGATGGACCCGGCGCTGCGCTCGCCGGACCGCAGCCTGCTGGAGGACGTGGAGGGCGCGCGCGAGTACGCCAGCGGCCTTGCGCGCGAGGTGACGGGCATCGAGGTCCTGGACGAGGGCACGCTGGAGATCCGCCTGCGTGAGCCCAAGGCGTTCTTCCTCCAGCTCATGGCGCTGACCGCCACGGCGGTGGCGAAGCTGGACCCGGCGGGGAAGCTGGTGGGCACGGGGCCGTTCCGCGTCGTGGGCATGCAGGCGGACCGGATGGTGCTGGAGCGCAACGCCACCTACTGGCGCGGCGGGCTCCCGCTGCTGGACCGGTTGGAGTTCGTCCTCACGGAGACGCGCCCGCAGGCGGTGCGGCAGTTGCTGGACGGGCAGGTGGACCTCGTGTCGTTCCTGCACGTGGAGCACACGGAGGCGCATGGGCTGGAAGCACACCAGGTGGTGACCAGCACCACGCCCTCCACGGCGTTCCTGGGCCTCAACCTCAACGAGGCGCCGTACAACGACGTGCGCGTGCGGCGGGCGCTGCGCGCGGGCATGGACATCCCGGGCGTGGTGGAGCAGTTCCACCCGGGCGCGCGCGTGGCCCGCACCTTCACGCCGCCGGAGCTGCTGGACGGGGCCCAGGAGCTGGGGCCCACGCCGGTGCCGGACCTGACGCTGGCGGAGCGGCTGTTGCGAGAGGCGGGCGTGCGGCGGTTGCAGCTCACCCTGCACCACGCGGTGGGCCGCGACACGTCCGCCGAGGACGCGGTGCTCTTCCGGCCGCTGATCCAGGCGGGGCTCCTGGAGCTGCGGCATGAGCAGATGCCACCGGAGGAGTACCTGATGCGCCTGCGCGAGGGGAAGGTCCCGGCGTTCCGCACGCTGTGGCTGGCGGACTTCCCGGACCCCGACGCGTTCCTGCACTTCCTGCTCAACTCCAGCGCGCAGACGGTGTACCCGCTGGGCTACCGCAACCCGGAGCTGGACCGCCTCACCGCCGAGGCGCGCGTGTCCATCGATCCGGAGCTGCGCTCGCAGCTCTACAAGCGCGCGGAGCTGCTGGCGCGCGAGGACTGCCCGCTCATCCCGCTGTACCACGACCGCACGCGCGCGGTCGCGGTCGCCTCCGTGCAGAACCTGCGGCTGCACCAGACGCCGCCGCAGGTGCGCTTCGAGGACCTTTGGGTAGACCCCGCCGCGGGCGGCTGAACGGATCACCCCGGCCACCTTCTTCGCAATCGCCCTCACCCACTCCATCTCCCGCCACCCTCCCCGCCCAAGCCTCGGCCATCCAACCAGAGGGGTCTGACATGGCCCTGGAGCCCCGCCCGCCGGAGGCGAAGCGCTGAAACCTGTCCGACAGTCGGACAGGTTTTCAGGGACCGGGCCCGGCACGGCTCCTCCGGACTCATCGAGGAGGTGCGCTGGCGCGGAGGGACCTGGGCTTGAGGCCCACGAACCTGTCCGACTGTCGGACAGGTTCTGGCGGCCGGCCTGCCCGGCGGGGCTGTTGGTCATGCGCCCCTCGCGTCCGCTCAAGCACCTCGTCGCGGCCGTCGTGCGCTCCGCGAGATGACTTCAGGAACCTCCGGTGGCCTGTCTACGGCACGGTGCGGCGTGTGCCCGCGGGACTGGCGTTGCGCTGGGGCCAGCCGCGGGATTCGGCGCGGCTTCCGACGGGATAGGCCTCCAGGCGCCAGACGCCGTCGCGGCGCAGCGCCACGTGCAGCAGGTCGCCCGCGAACACCGCGCCCGCGACCTCCACCCGGCCCGGCAGGGCGCACTGGTTGAGCTTGTTGCCGAAGGCGATCCATTCGAGCCACGCCTGGCGCTGACCGTTCGGCAGCTCCGCGTCCGCGAGCACTCCCACGGTGTTCTGCTCCAGTAACGCGGCTTCGTGGAAGGCACCGGGGAGCAGCGGTGAGGGCAGCACGTCCACCTCCGAGAGGAGCTGGCCGTCGTCCGAACTGAACGAGCGCAGCACGGTGCGCAGCTCCGCGCCGGTGCACGGGGTGCCGTCCGTGTGGTCGCACGCGGACGCGAACACATGACCGACCTTGCCTCCGGGGGACATGAGCACGGGCTCGGCCAGGGGCGACAGCGTGCGTGTGCCCGCGTCCCAGTCCAGCGCGGTGAGCGTTCCTCCATCCGTGTCCACGAAGGCCTGTGCCCCCACGAGCAGCCGTCCCGACGCGAGCGCCAGTGATGGCGCACCGCCTGGGACACCGGCATCAATCGGTTCGAGGCTCAGCGATGCGATGCCTGCATCCCCGAGTGCGACCGCACTGGATGAGAATCCAAGCCCAGTGCCCGAGCCACCGGGCCATGTCGACACCGCGGCCCGTGCGACGCGGGGCGCCGCGTACACGGGGCCCGACACCTCCGCGGAGTACGGCCCGACCGAAGACATGAAGCCCGCGCCTGAAATCCCGCCGTCCGTGACCGGTTCAGCCGGTGCCCATGCAGTGAAGGCCAGCCGCCCATCCCACGGCGTGTAGAGGTACGCGCCGCGCGCGTCGTCCACCGCGAGCCTCGCCGCTCCGCCGCCGTCCTCCTCCGGTCCCATCGCCAGCGGCACGCCCTCGTCCGCGCTCAGCAACACCAGCCGGGAACGCAGCAGCTCCGTGCCCGCGTCTTCGCTCCACGTGACGTACGTCAGCACGTCCCCGTCCTTCGTGAGCGCCACCCGGCCCGCTCCCGTTGTTCCGGGCACGCCCTCCGGCGTTCCTCCATCCAGCGCCGCATCTGCGAATGCCCGCGACGTGCGCCAGCCCAGCTCGCCCGCGCCCGTTGTTCCGGGCACGCCCTTCGGTGTTTCTCCATCCGGCGCCGCACCGGCGAACGCCCGTGACGTGCGCCAGCCCAGCTCGCCCGCGCCCGTTGCTTCGCGCACGCCCTCCGGTGTTTCTTCATCCAGCGCCGCATTTGCGAACGCCCGCGACGTGCGCCAGCCCAGCTCGCCCGCGCCCGTTGCTCTGCGCACGCCCTCCGGTGCTCCTCCATTCAGCGCCGCATTGGCGAACGCCCGCGACGTGCGCCAGCCCAGTTCGCCAGCGCCCGTTGTTCCGGGCATGGCCTCCTGCGTTTCTCCATCCAGCGCCGCATCAGCGAACGCCAGCGACGTGCGCCAGCGAAGCTCGCCCGCGCCTCGCGGCGCGTACGCCTCCAGCGCTTCCGGCGCGAGCACCACCACTCCCGCGTCCGATGCCGCTAGCAGCGTCCTCGCGCCTCCGTCCCCGTAGGGCGATTCGTAGCGCAGCAGTCCGCTCTCCGTGTACGCGGCGAGCCAGCAGCCCCCGTCCTCACCGCACACCGACGCGTAGACCGTCCCGTCATCCACCAGCAGCACCGGCCCGCCGTCCTCCGCGATGGGCGTCCCGCCCAGCTCCGCGCTGAATTCGGACTCCAGGTCTCCCGCGTCCGGGCGCATGCACTCGCCCGCGCTGCACTTGCCTTCACCCTGGCAGGGCGTGGCCGGCGCGCAGACGAAGCCGTCCGGCGGCGTCACCGTCCGACACGTGCCGCTGAAACAGACCCGCGCCGCCTTGCAGCTCACCGCGCCGCAGGGGCTGAAGTCCGCCACGTCCACCTCCTGGCAACCCGAGTTGCGGTCGCACACGCCCACCTTGCAGGGGTCGCTCGACGCCGGGCACGCGACGCTCGCCGTCACGCAACCCTGCGTCGGTGAACAACTGTCCACCGTGCACGGGTTGTCGTCATCGCACGTGCGCGGCTGCCCCACGCAGACGCCCGCCTGGCAGCGGCCGTTCTCCTGGCAACGGCTGCTCGGGATGCACGACGCGCCGTCGTCCAGCGGGGACTCGATGCACTGACCGGAGTCCAGGTCGAAGCGTGAGTCGCGACACTCGCCCTGCGGCACGCATGCCAGCGGACGCACGCCCACTCCGGTGAGCTTCACCTTCGTCGTGGTGCGCCCCGCGGTGAGCACCAGCTCCCCCTCCACCGGCGTGTTGCCCGCGGAGAACAGGATGTCCACCGTGCCCGTGCCGCTGCCGCCCACGACAATCTGGGACACGACGACGAAGAAGGGCGCGTCCGTCACCGCGTCCACCGTGACGCCCGCGCGGCCGGTGGCCACCAACGTCAGCGAGCGGCGCACCTGCGTGCCCTCCAACACCCGGCCGAAGTCCACGACCTCGGCCTGCGGCCGGAAGCTGGCGCTCGCACCGCCCACGTTGGGGTCGTCGCCACAGCGGCACCCTCCCACCAGGACGAGCACCAGGAGCAGCCACCAGCGAGCACGGGCGCGGAACATGCCCCTGACTCAACCGCGCCACCCCGGGCCGGCGCAACGTGCGCCCACCCTGGCGGGTCGTCCCCGCACACTTCCCTGCCCGGCCGGGCCCGCTAGGGTTCCACGGCGGACTCACGCCGCCGCGTCAGCGCCCGCACGCCGAACCCCAGCGCCGCCACCACGAGCAGCCCGATGACCGCGTACTGGTAGCGCGACACCAGCACCGTCAGCCGCTCCAGGTTGCCGCCCACCGCCATGCCCAGCGCCAGGATGAGCCCGCTGTGCGCGAGCGCGGAGATGGCCCCCAGCACCAGCGCGTTGAAGCGCGGCATCCGCGCCGCTCCCGCCGCGATGAAGATGATGCCCCGGATGCCCGGCAGGAACCGGTTCACCAACAGCAGCCACGGCCCCGCGTGCCGCATCCGCGCCTGCACCTGCTCCAGCCGCGCGTGCGTGAGCCCGAAGAAGGAGCGCCCCGGCTGCGCCTCGAAGCGCTTCGCCAGCCACTTGCCCACGGAGTAGTTGATGAACGCGCCCATCACGCTGCCCGCCGTCACCACCGCGAGCACCAGCCACCAGGGCTTCTCCCCGCGCACGGCGTAGACGCCGCCCATGAGCACGATGGTGTCCCCGGGAAACGGCGGCACCACGTACTCCAGCATCGCCGCCACGCCGAGCACCAGGAACCCGAGCGGCCCCAGCGTCCCAATCAGCTTGTCGACGTGCTCGATCCACATCCGCGCGATGACCTCCAGGGCCGGAAGCCCTCGCGCGAGACTTAAGTCGTCTCGCCGCCCGGCGGAACCCATGTTCGCTACCCCACGCGCGGCGGTGAACACGGACGGGCCGGGGCTCCGGGGCTCCACCTCCCGGAGGAAGCCTGGCCTCCTGTTCCCCGCGCACGGGCCAGAGGCATGGGTCCCATGCCGGGCCCAAGGCGAGCGAAACCGCTCGCGGGACGGGAGGCCGCCGACTCCCGGACCAGCCCTACGCCTTCCCCCCGCGCGGAGATCCACACATACGAGCCGGTCCCCCCACCGCTGGCGTCAGACGAGCGAGAGCCCGCCATCCACCGTCAGGACGCTCCCCGTGACGAACGACGCCTCCCCGCTCGCGAGGAAGACGGCCGCGTTGGCGATCTCCTCCGGGTCCGCGACGCGCTGGAGCGCATGCAGCCTGGCGGCGGCGGCGCGCTGCTCCCCGGAGGCGTTCCAGTTCCGGAACATGGGCGTGTCCGCGCCGCCGGAGACGAGCACGTTCGCGCGGATGCCCTGTGGGGCGTACTCGGCCGCGACGGTGCGCGTGAGCCCGATGAGGCCCGTCTTCGCGGCGGCGTAGCCGGATGTCCCGGGCATCGCCTTCGTGGACCCCACGAAGGTCCCGATGTTGATGACGCTCCCCCCGCCCGACTTCAACATCGCGCCCACCTCGTGCTTCGTCGACAGGAACGCGCTCACCAGGTACCCGTCGATCCAGTCCCGGAACGAGGCCGTGTCCAACGTGTGCGTGGCCCCCCCGCCGAACGTGCCCCCCGCCGCGTTGACGCCCACGTCGAGCCTCCCGAACGTCTCCAGCGTGAAGTGGACCAGGGCCTCGACGTCGCCCTCCCTCGTCACGTCCGCGGCGCGGGCCACCACCCGCCCTCCCGCCTCCGCCGCCATGCGCGCCGTGTCCTCGAGCGGCCCGGTCCGTCTGCCAGCCGCCACCACCCGCGCCCCCTCCCGGGCCAGCGCGAGCGCCGTCGCACGGCCAATCCCTGAACCCGCCCCCGTCACCAGGGCGACCTTCCCTTCCAATCGATGCGTCATCCGACAGCGCTCCGGACACGGGCCCGCTCGTGAGGTCGCGCGCGCGGGGCCCTCTCACGCGGCGCACGGTCCTCGTAGCGCCACGAGCCCGGGGCCCGCGCTCCGGTTCTTGCCGTCGAAATCACGAACCCCGCGCGAAGCCGCGAGCCCTCACCTCCCGCCGCCGCGCACGCAGCCCGGAGGGAGCGGACCTCAGGCCTGCCGGGGTGAAGCCGCGGGCGTCGGCAGCACCGTGCCACCGTACTGGCTGGCCGCCAGCGTGCCGCACGCCGCGCCAATCTCCTTGCCGCCCGAGTAGCGCCGCGCGATGGGCGCCTTCAGAATCTGCAGGTGGTCCCGGAACGCGCTCAGCTCCTCCGCCGTGGGCGGCAGGTACTTGCCCGTCGGATCCGTCACGTCGATGAGGTCCACCTTGATGGGGATGCCCTCGAACGCCACCTTCAGCGCCTCCGCGTCCTCGCGCTCCAGGTTGAAGCCCTGGATGGCCACGTAGGCGATCATCGCCCGCTCGCGCCGCGCCTCGCTGTACTCGCGGATGGCTTGAATGAGCTCCGGCAGCGGGTGCGTCTTCTCGATGGGGAGCACCTTCGCGCGCTTCTCCGGGATGGCGCTCGTCACGCTGAACGCCAGACGGAACGGGTGCCCTTCGCGGGTGTAGCGCCGGATGGCCGGGACGTGCCCCGCGGTGGAGAACGTGATGGCCGTGCCGGAGATGGAGAACCCGGCCGGGTGCGACAAAATCTGCGCCGCGCGGATGGTCTCCTTGTAGTTGAGCAGCGGCTCGCCCATCCCCATGAACACCACGCCGCCCACGCGCCGGTCCGCCTCCGCGCGCACCTGCATCACCTGGTCCAGAATCTCCCAGGTCTGGAGGTTGCGCTGGAAGCCGAGCTTGCCCGTCATGCAGAAGTCGCACGCCAGCGCGCAGCCCACCTGGCTGGACACGCAGACGACGTACTTCTCCTCGAAGATGGGGATGCGCACCGCCTCGATGCGGCCGCCCAGCGGCGACTCGAAGAGGTACTTCACGAAGCCGTCTTCCGCCTGCCGCCGCTCGACGACCTTCAGGGACGGCATCTCCGCCTGGGCGCGGAGCAGGTCCGCGACACGGCGCGGCACCTGGGGCGCCAGCGCGACGGCCTCCACCGTGGGACGGGCGTGGGCGAAGACGCCCGCGAACACCTTGCGCACCGCGGTCGCGGACGGCTGGGCCGGCGCGAGCGCCGCTTCCAGCTCCGGCAGCGACAGTTGTTTCAGGTTCACGAGCAGGACTTGATCTTCGAGCGCAGGAACTCGGTCAGCTTCGCCGACACCTCCCGGGGCATCTTCAGCGCCATGGCGCGCTTGCAGAGGCCGGGCGTCGCCCGATAGGTGCTGAGGAATTCCTCGCAGGGCTTGCAGCCCGACAGGTGCTCCTGCAGGTGCCGCGCCTCCTCCTCGGGCATTTCGCCTTCGAGGAATTCCAGCAGGAGGTTGATGGAATCTTTGCAGGTATACATCCGAACCTCGGCTGGCTGCGGCTCCCCTCGTTCCAGTTCGAAGATGCCGAGGCGCCCTGGGGGTTTCACACCCCGCGATTGTCCCGGTTGTAGAACAGGTCGATGGCCTCTCGCAGCGCGAGCCGTGCCCGGTGCAGGCGGCTCTTGATGGCGGGGATGGAATCCCCCGTCACTTCTGCGATCTGTTCGTAGCTGAGGCCGTCCACGTCTTTCAAGAGGAAGACTTCCCGGTAGCCCTCCGGCAGCCGGTCGGCCGCCTGCTGGATGGCCTGCCCCAGCTCCGCGTCCAGCGCCTTCTCCTCGGCGTCCCGGCTCCAGTCCGTGACGGGGTAGTCCGCCAGGGTGCCACGCTCCGTGAATTCAGGGGCCTGGAGCTCCGCCTCGGCCGCCTGGGCCACCCGGCGGTGACGCAGGCGCATCAGGGCGTGGTTGGCCGCGATGCGGTGCACCCAGGAGCCGAAGGCCGCCTCGCCCCGGAAGTCCTTCAGGTGTTGGTAGGCGGACAGGAAGGTGTCCTGGGTGATTTCCGCCGCGTCCGCCTCCGAGCGCGTCATCCGCAGCGCCAGGCCGTAGACCCGGTCCTGGTGCAGGCCCACCAGGGCCTCGAAGGCGGACACGTCACCGTCCTGGGCCCGCGTCAGGAGCCGCCGGTCTTCTTCCTGCCGGTCTTCTTCCTGGGGAGCCTCTTGGGACATGGCGTCTTCCACCCAACCAGCCAGAACGTTCCGCGTCAAGGACGACGGCGAGGCCGCCGGGAGACGAAGCGGCTGACGTGTCCACTGTCCCGGTCCCACAGCCGCAAGGGTTCAGCGGCCCACGCCCCGGCGTACTCCACGCCGATGCGGGGGCCCCGCTCCACGCGCGCGTCCGGCACCGGCGTCCCCGGCAAAAGGTGCAGCCCCTCCGAGTCCAGCGTGAGCCCGTTGTGGTTCAGGTTCACCCCCATCACCCGGCACAGCCTCCCCGGCCCGTCCGTCCGCTCGCCGGGCGGGATGCCCTCCACGGGCTCCATGCCCCGCACGAGCACCGCCGCCGCCACCCCGGGCGCGTCCGTCACCACGTTGAAGCAGTGGTGCATTCCATAGATGAGGTAGACGTACGAGCGCCCCGCCGGCCCGAACATCACCTCCGTGCGCGGCGTGCGGCCCTTGGACGAGTGGCACGCCAGGTCATGCTCGCCCAGGTAGGCCTCGACCTCCACGATGCGGCCCACGCGCCGGCCCCGGACGCCGTCCACCACCAGCAGGGTGCCCAGCAGGTCGCGCGCCACCTCCAGGGTGGGCCGGGCGTAGAAGGACAGGGGAAGAGGGGTCATGGGTGGGGGACTTGTCCGAAAGCGGAAGATGATGGCAGACGGCCTCATGCACAACCCTCCGAGGGAACGTCTGTCTTTCCGCCATGCCCTGCTCGCCGGGGTGCTGTCGCTCGCGGTCCTGGGAGGAACCGGATGCGGGCGGGAGTCCAGCGTCACCGGCCTCATGCGGGTGCGGCATGGCGACGTCTGGGAGGACTACCCCACGCATGCCTACACCTGGATCCGCCCCAATGAGAACTGGCCCAAGGATTTCGACATCGAGCCGGTCTTCACCTTCTGCAATTCCGACAGCCCTCCGGGGGAGTTCCGGGAAGGCTCCAGGGGACTCTGCGTCAACGTGGACTTCGAATCCTTCGCGAAGGGAAGCGGGCCCGCGGACCATGCCATCGACGGAACGGTCCAGGTTCCGGCCGAGGGCTGGATGACGATCAACAACCATGTCGACTTCCAGGCCGGTCCCGGACATTCGCCTGGGCTGAAGGAGGCCTGGACCCGTTCGTTCTGCCCGGAGGCGGAGGGTGAGGAGGACGCGACCCAGCGGGTGTCCGGCCGGTTCATGCTGGAGGAGAATTCGGAGGACCGGCTCCGGGGCCACCTGAAACTGACGGTCGAGGGGCAGACGGGTGGCACCTGTCCGGGAGACGCCGCAGAGGTTGACCTGGACTTCGACATCGAGGACTGAAGACGCCCGCCCCCCTGGAGCCGCCGGGGACCAGCTCCCTCCAACTTTCACCAGCCAACCTCGGCGCGCCGGACAGGCAGGCACGAGTGAACACCCGGGTGACGGCAGTTCACACCGGCCCCGGGCTGGGGCAGATTGCGACGCACCATGTCCACTCCTGGCCGGCTCTCCGGTCTCCTGCTGCCTCTCTTCTCCCTGCGCTCGCGAACGGACTTCGGCATCGGTGACTTCGGTGCCCTGGACGGACTCTTCTCCTGGATGAAGGCCGCGCGTCAGCGGATGCTGATGGTGCTGCCGCTCCTGCCCACCGCGCCCGGCGACCCCAGCCCGTACGCCACGCGCTCCGCGTTCGGCCTGAACCCGCTCTTCATCGACCTGAACCAGGTGCCGGAGTTCCAGGCCACCGGCGGCGAGGGCGCGCTCGGCGACGCGCAGAAGCAGCAGTTGGCGGAGGCCCGCGCCGCGGCGCGCGTGCGCTACGACCTGGTGTTCCCGCTGAAGGACGCCGCGTTCGCGCGCGCGTTCGACCACTTCGAGCAGCACGAGTGGACCCCGCGCACGGCGCGCGCCCAGGAGTTCCAGAAGTGGCGCGAGGCGCAGGGCGAGTGGCTGGAGAGCTACGCGCTCTTCACCGCCATCAGCGAGAAGGAGGACCGCCGCCCCTGGTGGCAGTGGCCGGAGGGGCTGCGCACGCGCCAGCCGGACGCGCTGCGCGCCATCCAGGAGCAGGGCCTGGAGCGCCGCGTGCGCTACCACGCCTGGCTCCAGTGGCTGGCCGAGGCGCAGTGGAACCAGGTCCGCGCGCAGGCGAAGGCGAAGGACGTGCTGCTGTGCGGGGACGAGCCCTTCATCATCGGGCAGGACAGCTCCGACTGCTGGGCCCACCCGGACATCCTGCGCCGCGACGCGCGCCTGGGCGTGCCGCCGGACGACTTCTCCGCCACGGGCCAGGACTGGGGCCTGCCCTACTTCGACTTCGCCGCGATGGAGAAGGACGACTACGCGTGGCTGAAGAAGCGCGCGGCCAAGGCGGCCAGCTACTACGACCTGCGCCGCGTGGACCACGCGGTGGGCTACTTCCGCCAGTGGATCCGCGACGAGAAGAACCCCACCGGCTACTTCGTCCCCGGGGACGAGCCCACCTGGCGCCGCCAGGGTGAGAAGCACTTCCGGCTCCTGTCGGAGGGCGCGGGCATCGTCGCCGAGGACCTGGGCGTGATTCCCCCGTTCGTGCGTCAAATCCTGGCGGACCTGAAGCTGCCCGGCTACCGCGTGCTGCGCTGGGAGCGCGACGACAACACCTACCGCGACCCGCACCAGTTCCCCGCCGTGTCGCTGGTCACCACCGGCACGCACGACACGGAGCCGCAGGCGGAGTGGTGGGAGCAGGCGCGCGACGACGAGCGCCAGAACGCCGCGCGCGCGTGGCCGGAGTTCCAGGGCGTGGCGGTGACGCGCGAGTTCACCCCGGACATCCACCGCGCCACGCTGGCCGCCGCGCTCAACGCGGGCTCGGACCTGTGCGTGCTGCCGTGGCAGGACGTGCTGGGCACGCGCGACCGCATCAACCTGCCCGGCACCATGGGCGACGCCAACTGGGCCTACCGCATCGCGCAGGACACGGACGCGCTGCTCACGGAGCCCCAGACGAAGGACGCCGCGGAGCGCCTGGCGTGGCTCACCGCCTCGTCGCGCCGCTAGCCTGAAGGCCTCTTCCGCCCCGGGGCCGCGGCCCCGGGCGCGGGACGCCCTACTGCTGGCCGTTGTCCTCGATGCACTTCACCTGGCCGGGGAAGCCGTCGAACACGGCGCAGCGGCGCCCCGCCTTCGCGCACTCCAGCCGGTCGCAGATGTTCTCCACGACGCACAGGGGCGGCGAGCGGCCGAACTCCAGGAACAGCTCCGCGCAGAAGCGGAACGGATCCGCGCACCCGAGCGAGCCGCAGTACGGCGTGTCGGAGAGGTTCTCTCCCTCCTTGAGTTGGACCACTTCGTCTTCGCTCACGCCGCAGCCGGTGGCGAGCACCAGCGTGGCCGACAGCAGGAGTGCGATTCGCCGGACCATAGGGACCCGAATCTGACGCACCCCGGGCCGGGTTGCACGCGCCACGGAGGAGCCCGGCGGATTGGCGGACACTGACCCCGTCCCCGAGGTCGTGGAATGCGACATTCGCCGCACAAAGAAACATTGCGAAACGCGTCAGGGGCTGGCCTTCCGGTAAGAAACGTGACGTGGCCGACGTCCGACTCCTCCGACTCCGCTCCGCCGTGCCCCTCGCGCTGGCCGTGCTGCTGACGGCGTGCGCCACCACGTCCAACGCGCCCACCGGCCCGAAGGTGAAGTCCCTGGACATCGAGGGGGCGAAGCAGGTGGACGACGGGGACATCAAGGACCGCATCCTCACGTCCTCCACGCCCTGGTACGCGTTCTGGCCCTTCGGCAAGGCGCACTACTTCGACACCAACGCGTGGCAGGCGGACCTGCGCCGCATCGAGCGCTTCTACCAGGCGGAGGGCTTCTACCAGGCGCAGGTGGAGTCCAACGAGGTCATCCCGGACGGCGACAAGGCCGTGCGCCTCAAGGTCGTCGTCAACGAGGGCGCGCCCACCCTCATCGACCGCGTCGAAACGCACGGCCTGGAGGCGCTGGGCCAGGGGCCGGATCAACCCTCGCAGCGCGAGCGGGAGCGCATCCTGGAGGAGCTGCCGGTGAAGACCGGCGACGTGTTCCGCGAGGAGACCTGGTCCGCGACGAAGGACCTGGTGCTCCAGCGGCTCAAGGACCTGGGGTACGCGGAGGCGGAGGTGGGCGGCGAGGTGCGCGTGGACGTGGCCACGCAGAAGGCCGTGGTGGACCTGCAGATCGCCCCGGGCCTGCGCTACCGCTTCGGCAACATCTTCATCGCCACGGACGCGAACCCGCAGGTGCCGCCCCGCCGCATCATCGAGCAGGCGCAGGGCGCGGTCATCAAGGGCGCCTACTTCAGCGAGGCGGCGCTGGCGGAGGCGCAGGCGCGCGTCTTCCGCATGGGCGTGTTCGGCGCGGTGAAGGTGAACCGCGGCGCGCCGGACCGGCAGAACGCCACGGTGCCGGTGGTGGTGGACGTGCGCGAGTCGCCCTTCCACTCGCTGCGGCTGGGCGGAGGTATCGGCGTGGACGCCGCGCGGCAGGAGGCGCGCATCCTGGGCGAGTGGACCAACCGCAACTTCCGCGGCGGCCTGCGAAGGCTCACGCTGCGCGGACGCCTGGGCTACGCGTTCATCCCCAACGTGCTGGCGAGCCTGCGCAACGACGCGGGCTCCAGTGAGTCCCCGGTCTTCACCCTCACCACGGAGTTCGAGCAGCCGCGCTTCCTCTTTCGCGACCTGGCCCTGCAGGCGTCCGTCACCGCGGAGAAGGGCCTCCAGCAGGCCTATTCGTTCTACGGCGGCTACCTCAAGACGGGCGTCATCTGGACGCCCCACCCGTCCTTCTCCGTCTTCCCCTCGTACAACCTGCAGCTCTACCGGCTGACGGGGCAGGTGAGCCTGGACGAGAGCGTCCCGCCCATCATCCTGGGCTGTGAGAACACGAACTCCGCGGGCCGGTGCGACCAGGCGCTGAGCTTCCTGGAGGTGGCGTTCGCCTGGGACCGCCGGGACGACCGCACCGAGCCGCGCGACGGCTACTACGTGGGCTTCTCCATCCAGAAGGGCGGCGGCCCCTTCTTCGGGCAGTACACCTACGTCCGCCTGCTGCCGGACCTGCGCTACTACCACTCGATTGGAGACAAGAAGGACCTGACGCTCGCGGTGAAGGTGCGCGCGGGCACGCTGGACCCGGCGGGCGGCGGCCAGAGCTCCATCGTCACGCGCTTCTTCTCCGGCGGCGCCACCGCGATGCGCGGCTTCAACGGCCAGCGGCTGTCCCCCATGACGCCGCTCGCGCCCACGTACAAGAAGGACGACGACGGCAACCTCCTGCTGGACGCGAACGGCAACCCCATCCTGGATTCCTGGGACACCGTGCCCGTGGGCGGCAACAGCCTCTTCGAGACCTCCGTGGAGCTGCGCTACCTGCTCACGGACAACCTGATGCTGGCCGTCTTCTATGACTCCGGCCTCGTGGGCACGGAGGCGCTGTTCGGCAAGAACGCCCCCAAGCTGTTCGGTCCCGAGCACTACCACGCGGTGGGCGCCGGCCTGCGCTACCTCACGGTGGTGGGCCCCATCCGGCTGGACCTGGCCCGGCGCTTGAACATCGGGCGGGGATTGCCCGTCAGCGATCCCGGGTACATCTATCCGTCCTCGGGTGGATGCCTGGGCTTCGGGCGCAAGTTCGACAAGGCCACGATGTCCGCTGACGCGGCGTACGCGGGTGCCCCGGAAGGGCTCTGCGCGGTCCATATCTCCATCGGAGAGGCGTTTTGAGCGACCCCACGACCCCCGCCTCCACCGCCCCGCCCCACCGGCGCAAGCGCTGGGGACGGCGGCTGTTGTGGGGCCTGCTGGGTTTCCTGGGGCTCATCGTCCTGCTGGTGGCGGGCGTGCTCGTGTACGCCACCAGTCCCGGCGGGTCCGCCCGCATCGCCCGCTTCGGCGTGGAGCTGGCGAACAAGCAGCTCGCCGGCCGGCTGGAGGTGGGCGGGTTCGACCTGGACTTCAACGGCGCGGTCCTCACCGGCATCAAGCTGTACACGCCGGAAGGCGACCTGGCGGCGGAGATCGCCCGCGTGGAGGCGCGGCTCCACCTGTCGCCGCTGCTGGGCCAGCGGGTGGACCTGACGAAGGTCCGCATCGAGACACCCCGCCTGTACCTGGTGCAGGACGAGCGCGGCCTCAACCTGATGCGCGCGCTGGAGCCCCGGGAGCCCAAGCCCGAGGAGCCGCCGGCCCAGGGCCAGAGCGCCCTGAGCATCCACCTCAAGGACTTCGAGCTCAGCCACGGCTACGTGGACTTCCAGCAGGAGCTGCCGGACGGCGGCGAGCGCCAGGTGCGCCTGGAGGAGCTGGGCGCGAAGGGCGAGGGCCACTACGCGCTGGCGGACATGGACTTCGCCGCGGACCTGCAGGCCACGGGCGGCCTCACCCGCCCGCTCCAGGGGCCCGTGCGCCTGGTGCTCAAGGGCCAGGGCAAGGACGTGGTGCGCCAGGTGGACGCGCGGTTGGGGCTCGCGGGCATCGAGGCGGACCTGGGCGCGAAGCAGACCGGCGAGACGGCCGCGGCCGTGGAGCTGCGCCGCCTGACCGTGCCGCCCGAGCCGGTGAAGGCCTTCGTGCCCGCGTACCCGCTGGTGGTGCCCGTTGAAGCGAAGGGCACCGCGTCCCTGGACGGCGACCTCGCGAAGGCGAAGCTGGGCGCCTCCGCGGGCAAGGCCACGCTGGACCTCGACGGCGACGTGGACCTCAAGACGTTGCGCACCCGGGAGACCACCGTGAAGGCGCGCGGGGTCAACCTGGCGGAGCTGATGGAGGACGGCATCCCCACCAACATCGCCGCGGACCTCGTGGCGCACGGCGGTGGCGACAGCGTGGAGACGCTGGACGGCGACGTGGCCCTCACCGTGACGCCGTCCGAGTTCCGGGGCCAGTCGGTGGGCCCCATCGAGGTGAAGGCCAGCGCGAAGGACGGCCGCTACAACGTGGCCAACCTGCGCGTGATGATGCCGGGCGCGGCGTTGGTCGCGTCCGGCGAAGGCACCGCGAAGGCGCTGGAGGCGCGCGGCAGCCTGTCCGCGGGCAACCTGAAGCTCCTGTCGCAGGCGCTGGACAAGCTGCTGCCCGGCGGCACCGTGCCGCCCATGTCCGGCAGCGGTTCGCTGGAGCTCCAGGTGAAGGGGCCGCCGCGCTCGCCGGGGGTGAAGGCGGACGGCAACTTCGTGGCGCTCAATTACGGCGACATCGCCATCCAGGACCTGTCGCTGAAGGCGAGCGTGCCGGACGTCACCCGTCCGCTCACCACCGACGCCACCGTGCTGGTGAGCGAGCTGAGGACCGCGGGCAGGACGTTCCGCGACCTGTCCCTGGCGCTCACCACCGACCCGAACCGCGAGCTGAAGGCCAGCGTGCGCGTGGACGGCGACGCGCAGCTCGCGCTGGGCGTGGAGGGCACGGTGGACGCGGACAACGAGGGGCTGGCCCTGCGCGCCTTCTCGCTGTCCTGGCCGGAGGCCACCTGGACGCTCCAGCAGCCCACGCACCTGGCCTTCGGCGGCGGGCGCATCGCGCTGGAGCCGCCGCTGGCGCTCGCGTCAGGGCCGCAGACGTTGAAGCTGGCGGCGGTGAAGGACGGCGAGCGCGTGGACGCGCGCATCGACCTGGGCGCCTTCGATTTGTCGAAGCTGCCGCGCATCGCGGTGCCGGAGGACCTGGGCCTGGGCGGCACGCTGTCCGGCCACGTCGCGGCGAAGGGCCGGATGGCGCGGCCGGACGCGGACGTGGACCTCACGCTGACGGACGGCAAGGCGCGCGGCTACGCGGGCCTGGGGCTCCAGGTGAAGGCGCGCTACGTGAAGGACCGCGCCACCGGCACGCTGGGCGCGGAGCTGAGCGCGGCGCGCGTGTCCTCGCAGTTCGACGTGCCCGTGCAGGGCGTGCTGCGCCGGCGCAACGAGCCCCTGTCCCTGACGGTAGAGCTGGAGAGGCTGGACGTCGCGGAGGTGCTGAAGCTGGCGAACCAGCCGCCCGGCCCCTCCGGACACGTCACCGGCACGCTGGTGGTGAACGGCTCCGCGAAGGACCCGCGCCTGGACCTGAAGGTGGTGGGCGCGGACCTGCGCTACCCCGGCCGGCCGGAGGCCCTCTTCGCGCAGGCGCTGGGCTTCGAGCTGCACGCGAGCTCCGACGCGAACGACGCCACGCTGGGCGCGCGGCTGGACGTGAAGGGCGTGGCGCCGCAGTCCTACGTCCTGGTGAAGACGCCCTTCACGCTGGGCGGCGTCATCGCGAAGCCGCCCACGCCCGCGCAGGCATTGGAGGCGCCGCTGCACCTGGAGGCGCTGGTGGCGGAGCTGCCCCTGAAGCTGCTCCAGGGCGCGGAGGGCGTGGACAAGCCGGACGGCACGGTGACGCTGAAGGCGGACGTGAACGGCTCCGCGCTCGCGCCGCAGGGCCGCGTGGAGCTGCTGGCGAAGGGCGTCACCGCCAACGGCCTGCCGCCCCTCGACGGCACCGCGCTGGCGCTGGCGGGCAACGAGGACGTGAAGCTGTCCCTGGACGTGCGGCGCCCCCACGGGCCGCTGGCCACGCTGGAGGCGCGGGTGCTGGCTCCGCTGGCCGCGCTCCAGGACCGCGAGGTGGCCAGCCGCGTGCCCTTCCGGATGAAGGGCCGCGTGGGGCCGGTGCCCTTGAACGAGATTCCCGGCATGGCGGCGCGGCCCGCGCAGGGCAACCGCGGGCCGCAGGGCGTGCTGGCCATGGAGCTGGTGGCGCGCGGCACGCCGGAGGCCCCGGAGCTGGAGCTGAACGCGGGCATGCAGCACCTGGGCGTCGCGCAGACGGCGCTGGGCCAGGCGCGGCTGCACTACTCCTACTCCCAGGCGAAGTCCCTCTTCGACGCGATGCTCACCGCGCCCGGCGGCGGGTCGCTGCTGCTGGGCGGCACCCTGGAGCTGGACCTGTCGCTGCCCGCGTTCCAGTCCGCGCAGGGGCCCGCGAAGAAGGTGGAGCGGGCGCCGGTGGAGCTGTCGCTGCGCGCGCGCCGCTTCGACCCGACGTTCCTCTCCGGCATCTCCCCGTACGTGCGCTCGCTGGGCGGGCTCATGCAGGCGGACGCGAACCTGGGCGGCACCGTGGGCGCGCCCACCTTCAAGGGCAACCTGGAGTGGAAGGACGGCCGGCTGGGGCTGATGGGCTTCGGCGAATACAACGACATCCAGCTCGCGCTGAGCGCGTCGCAGGAGCGCATCGAGCTCAAGAAGCTCACCGCGAAGTCCGGCAACGGCTCGCTGGAGCTGACGGCCACCGCGAACCGCCAGGGCAGGAGCGGCGAGTTCGTGCTGGAGGGCAAGGGCCACACCAAGAACCTGCCCATCGTGGTGGAGGACCAGCTCATGGCCCTGTTGACGCTGAACCTGTCCATGAAGGGCAGCCTCAGCGAGCGGCTGGTGAACATCAGCGACCTGTCCATCCCGGAGGCGCACGTCGAGCTGCCGGAGGCCAAGCGCAAGGACCTGCAGCCCCTGGAGCGCCCCGTGGACGTGGTGATGGTCCGCAACGGCGTGCCGGTGGACAAGCGCAAGAAGAAGGAGAAGGCGCCCACGCAGGTGGCCACGTCGCAGAAGGCGCGGAACCCGCGCAACGCGCCGGACTCGCCCGGCATGCCCGGCAACCCGGAGCCCACCGTGGGCAGCGGCGGCGCGGGCGTCCCCACGTCGCAGGCGGAGGCGGAGGCGCTGGCGGAGGAGGGCGAGGACGAGGAGGCGCCGCAGCGCCAGTTCTGGGTGAACATCAACGCGCCCCGCAACCTGTGGGTGCGCGGCACGGACCTCAACGTCCAGTTGGGCCTGTCCGAGGGCTTCCGCGTCGAGTACGCCAACGAGGCGCGCATGTTCGGCGAGGTGAAGGTGCTGCTGGGGCGCGTGGACGTGCTGGGCCGCCGCTTCGACGTGCAGCGCGACAGCCAGGTGCGCTTCACCGGCCCCGTGCTGATGCCGTACATCAACGTCACCGCCGAGCACCGCAACGAGAACGCGGGCGTCACCGTCTTCGTCACCGTGCGCGGCCAGGGCAAGGAGGTGACGCTGAAGACGACGAGCGACCCGGCCCTGCCGGAGTCGGAAATCTACACGCTGCTCGCCACCGGCCGGCGCACGCTGGAGCGCGGCTCCGGCGCGTCCATGAACGCGGGCGCGCAGGCCGCCTCGGTGGTGGGCTCGTTCGTCGCCAACGAGGCGCGCAAGGCCATCGCCTCGAAGCTGCCCCTGGACGTGCTCTCCATTGAAGCGGGGGACAGCGGCATCGCCGGCACCAAGCTGGAGGTGGGCACGTACGTGACGGACAAAATCTACGTGGGCTACACCGGCCGCGTGGGCGCCAACCTCCAGCGGGGGGAGAACGCCAACGCCGTGCGCTTCCAGTACCTCTTCAGCCCGCGCTGGAGCCTGGAGGGCATGTACGGCGACGCGCGCTCCGGCGGCCTGGACCTCATCTGGACCAAGGAATACTGACCGCCCGGACGTGACGCGCCTTCGTCCGGGCGGCGGTGTTGCCGCTATACAGCGCGTACGTCGCGTAGCAGGTGCCCATGGGGCCCACGCCCGTGGTGTCCGCGCCCGGCGCGTCCCGCCACACGCCCTCCGCGCCGCACTGCTGCCACAGGGTGCTGCTCGCCTGCACGCAGGTGCGCACGGGCACGCCGCGGCCCAGGCGCGTGGAGACGCAGTACGGGAAGGACACGTTGCAGTTGGACGGCTTCGTGGTGGTGCCGCCAATGAAGACGCCCTGCGAGCACTGGCGCCACAGCGCGTCCGACGAGCTCTGCACGCACGAGCCCTCCGGCACCACGGCGTCCACCGTGCCGGAGTAGCAGCCCTCCGTGGCGGTGAGCGTCCACGGGTACGCCGTCTTGAAGCGGTTGTAGATGGACGCCATCAGCGACGAGCCCCCCACCGTGGTGCGGCCGCACTGGATGGCGTACGCGCCCACCCAGGGCGTGTACGTGTAGAGCGCCGCGGTGGCGTTGTTCACCGGCTTCACCGAGCACGGGTCCGACGTGGACTTCGTCACCCCCACCTTCCAGCCGGAGAGGGTGGCGCGGCCCGCCTCCAGGTCCGTGAGGTAGCCGCGCATCTTCTTCGCCGCGCACTCCACCTGCTTGCCGAAGCCCACGTATTGCGCGTCACAGCCGCTGCCGTCCGGACAGCCACAGCCCGTGGCCTTGCTCAGGTTGGTGGACGTGCCGCTCTGGATGAGGCTGGACTCGCCCTGGATGCGCGCCAGCATGTAGAGCGGGCTGATGTTGGACGCGCGCGAGCGCTCCACGATGAGCGTCGCCGCCGTCTTGCCCCAGGCCGGGTCCGTGTAGCCCGCCAGGTACGAGCCCTGCTGCTGGAGGAACGCCTGCACCTGGGCCGGCGTGATGCCCGTGCCGCCCGTGACGTCCGAGTCCTCCAGCAGGCGGTGCATGTCGTACTTCGTCGTCGCCTCCTGGAGCACCTGCCCGGTCAGCTCGTCGACCACGGGCTCGGGGGTCTCATCCAGGGGACCGCAGCCGGCCGCCAGCAACGCCGGCACCAGCAGCACACACAATCGGAGCTTCATCTCGCGCACCTCGGGGGGAAAGGGAGCCCGGCCGGAAGCCGGTGGGGCGAGCATGACTCAAGACTTTCCCGAAACGCGAGAATAACCCTCCAGCAGCACGGGGAGAGGGCGGAGTAGAGTTCTGGACATCATGAGGACCCCTGCCCTTTTTCGTCGGAAGTGTTGGCCGTTCCTCGCCGCGGGCCTGCTGGCCGTGGCGGGCTGTTCGGATTCGAGTGAGCCGGGTGACGAGCCCGGGCCGGGCACGGATGGGCCCGGGGTGACGCCGGGCGACGGCTCGGAGTGCCTGGGCGCGGCGTTCCTCTCCACGCTGGGCAAGAGCACGGTGCTGGTGGGCGCGCAGATGGAGGACGCCACCGCGAAGGCCGCGCCCTTCGACGTGCGCTACCTCTACATCGCCGCGGGCCTGTTCGACTCGAAGGACGCGTGCCAGTCGTGCGCGTCCGGGTGCACGTCTGGCGGCGTGTCGTGCTCCAACAGCGCCGGCTGCGCGTGGTGGGGCTGCTGGCAGTACGACCAGGAGCCGCCCGGCGCCTACGTGCGCGACTTCATCAAGTCCGCGCAGGCGAACGGGCAGCTCCCCTTCATCACCTACTACGAAGCCTTCCAGGCCAGCGGCTACACGGAGGGCGAGGAGCAGTTGAAGGCGCTCAACGACGCGGCGTTCCTGGGGCGCTACCTCGCGGACTGGCGCTTCCTCTTGAAGCAGGTGGGCCAGGAGAAGGCGCTGCTCCAGATTGAGCCGGACATGTGGGCCTACCTCCAGTTCTTCCCCAAGGACGGCAAGGCGACCTCCACGCCGGTCGCGGTGAAGGCGGCGAACCCCACGGACTGCGGCACCCAGGAGAACAACGCCGCGGGGCTGGGCCGGTGCATGATTTCCATGGCGCGCAAGTACGCGCCCAACGCGAAGGTGGGCCTGCACGCGAGCGCGTGGGCGACGAAGACGGACGTGTCGGGCAACACGGACCCGTCGTTCGACGTGGCGGGCGAGGCGAACAAGGTCGCGGACTTCCTCCTGTCCGTGGGCGCGGGCGACACGGACTTCGTCACGGTGGAGGCGTCCGACCGCGACGCGGGCTGGTACCAGCAGACGACGGGCAGCGCGGTCTGGTGGGATCCGGAGAACCGCAAGCTGCCGCACTTCCAGCAGGCCTTCACCTGGGCGAAGGCGGTGTCCACGCGGCTGAACAAGCCGCACCTCTGGTGGCAGTTGCCGGTGGGCAACATGTCCCTGCCCAACACCAACCAGAAGTGGCGCGACAACCGCGTGGACTACTTCCTCACGCACCCGGGCGAGGTGGCCGCTGCGGGCGGCGTGGGGATGCTCTTCGGCGCGGGCAACTACGAGCAGACCACGCCGGAGACGGACGGCGGCAACCTGATGAAGCGCGTGAAGGCGTACAAGGACGCGGGCGGCCAGGCCGCGTGCGTGAAGAACTGAGCCGCTGAAGCCGTGCCGTGCGCCCGGCCTTCGCGCCGGGCGCGCGTGGGCCTGCCGACAGCACTAGCTCAAACGAGTGACTGTCGCTCCCCGTGTCCCCTCGCCAACTTGCGGCCCGTGAAGGGTGGAGGTCTCACCCTGCGAGGGGGAAGCGATGACCAGCGCTGAGTACCTGTCCGATGTGGAGTCCCTCGACGCCATGGACGCCTGGGAGGGCGCGGACGCCCTCCAGGAGCTGGAGGACCTGGCGGACGCGTTCAGCGACCTGGAGTCCTTCGAGGCGGAGGGCTTCGAGGAGGACCCCTTCGAGCCCCTGGGCTTCGAGCCCACGGGCTTCGAGGACGAAGGCTTCGAGGAGCTGTTCGCCGAGGCCGAGGCGGAGGACGCCTTCCTGGACGAGGACGGCTTCGAGGGGTTCGAGGCGAGTCCGACCAGCGGCCTGTACATGCCGGCCACCGCCCAACGCCTCGTGTCCGGCCCCGCGGCGGTGATGCTCGCGCGGACGCTCAACCCCTTCGTGCTGGACTCCATGGACGCGGATGACGCCGAGGCGTTCCTCGGCGGCATCACCCGGCGCATCCGCAGCGCCGCGCGTGGCATCGCCCGGGGCGTGCGGCGGGCGGGCCGGCTGGGGGCCGTGGCGCTGCGCCGCGCGGCGCCGCTGCTCGCCCGCGCGCTGCCGGTGGTCCAGCGCGTGGCGGGGCTCGCGGGGCCGTGGGGACGGGTCGTGGCGGCGGGCATTGGCGCCGCGCAGGGGCTGATGCGGGGACAGGGATTGCGCGGTGCGCTCGCGGGGGCGGTGGGTGGCCTGATTCCAGGCGTGGGCGGGCGCATCGCGTCCTCTGTCTTGCGCGGAGACGGCGCGGACGACGACGCGTCGCTGGACGCGCTCGCGGACATGGCGGACGCGCGGCAGGTGCCGCCCGCCGTGGCCCTGCCGCTGGGCGCGGGGCTCGCGGCGCGGGTGGTGACGCGGCAGGCGGTGCCCATGAGCACCTCGCTCGGGGGCGCCGCGCAGGGCGTGCTGCGCGCGCGCGCGCGTGGCGTGGAGAAGCTCCTGATGCGGCTGTGCCAGCAGGTGCCGGGCACCGCGGGCCGGCGGCTGCGGCTGATGCGCCTCATCGCCCGGCTGGCGGCGGGGAACCTGCGCCCGCGCGGCCCGGGGGGCGCCATCACCGCCCTGCCCCGGGTGGTGCATGGCGCGGGGCACCGGGTGCTCACGCGCGCGGTCCAGGTGCCCGCGATGGGCGTCGTCCCGGCGGGCCTGGCCGCGCGGCGGGTGCACGCCCGGCGGCGGGTGCTGCACCGCATCCCCGTCGCCACGGTCAGCGCCGCGAGCGTCCGCCGCGCCTAGGCCGTTCCACCCATGAAGTCTTCAGGACAAGGAGGAGTACCCATGCAACCGCAGCCTTTCGAGGAGGAATTTTCGAGCCAGGGCGATGAGATGTCCGACCTGCTGGCAGAGGGCGAGGAGGGCTTCGAGGACGAAGGCTTCGAGGCCGAGGGCTTCGAGGCCGAGGGCTTCGAGGCCGAGGGCATGGAGGAGGGCTTCGAGGCCGAGGGCTTCGAGGCCGAGGGCATGGAGGAGGGCTTCGAGGGCGAGGGCTTCGAGGCCGAGGGCATGGAGGAGGGCGAGGGCTTCGAGGCCGAGGGCTTCGAGGGCGAGGGCTTCGAGGCCGAGGGCTTCGAGCAGGACAACCCCAACGCCCTGGAGGACACCTTCGCCGACGCGATGGACGCCCAGGACGAGGAGGAGTTCCTCCGCCGCCTGGCGGCCGGCGCGCGCCGGCTGGCCACCGTGGCCGGGCCCACGTTCCAGCGCATCCGCCGCAGGGCCATGCCCATCGCCATGCGGCTCATCCGCCAGGCCGCGCCCCGGCTGGGCGGCATCGCGGGCCAGGAGATTGGCCGCAGCCTGGGAGGGATGCTCCGCGCGGACGCCATGGACGCCTTCGCGGACGCCGCCGGGGACTACGCCAGCGACGAGGACCTGGACGCCTTCAACCGCGTGCTGGGCGGGCTGGCGGCGCGGCACGTGGTCCGCGCCACCCTGTCTCCCGCGCGCCGCCGGCAGCAGCCCCAGCAGGCCCGCGCGCTGGGACGCGCGGTGGGGCAGATGACCACGCAGCTCGCCTCGCGCATCAGCCAGCGCTACGGCCCGCGGGCCCTGCCGGCGGTGACGCGCGTGGTGCGCCAGGTGACCCGGCTGGTGCGCCAGCAGGGCGCGAGCCCCCAGGCGGTGCCGCGGATGCTCCGCCGCATCGGCGGGCGCGTCATCAACAGCCCCGGCGTGGTGCGCCGCCTGGCCCGGCCGACCGCCGCCGTGCGGCAACTGCGCGCGCGCGCGGGCCTGCGCCGGGTGGGGGCCCGCGGCCGGCTGAACCCCATGATGGGCGGCCCCGGCCTTCGCCGGCTGCGGACCGTCACGCTGCGGGGGCCGGTGCGCATCGTCGTGCGGTGAAGCCAGGGGCGGGAAGCGGCAAGGGGGGAGGCGGGCACATGGCGGACGTGCTTCATCAGTTCCTGCGGGCCAAGATGCAGAGCATCACGTTCCGGGCGGGGCGCCTGTCACGCCTCACCCCGCAGGACGTGGGCATCCGGCCCCGGGACGTCCCCTACGCCCCTTCCGCCGCGCACTTCGCCGCGGCCAACGCGCGCCTGGGCGAAATCGACCGCGACGTGCGCCGCGCCCTGGCACGGCTGAACGGCCGGCTGCGCGGCGCGCCTCCCTCTCCCGACGAGGTGCTGGAGCGCAACGCGCTGGTGGAGCGCGAAATCGACCGCGCCCGCCGCGCCTACGGCCTCTTCTTCGACGTTTTCAGCCAGCGGGGCACGCGGTTCGCGCCGGCGCTGGCGGCGTGTGACGCCATCGCGGTGGACTGCTTCCAGGCGGTGCGCAAGGCCGCGCCGGGCCTGCTGGACGGTCCGGTGCTCAAGCCGCTCACCTACCTGGAGCACGGCTTCTCCCCGGCCACCTTCCGGCGCGGCGTGCTGCTGAGCCGGCTGCTGGGGGAGCGCAACCCCTTCCCGCTCATCCGCGTGCCCTACGAGCGCGTGGAGGCCCCGTGGGGCATGGGGGTCATCCTCCACGAAATCGGCCACAACCTGCAGGCGGACCTGGGCATCTGGCAGGAGACGCAGGTGGCGCTCCAGCGGCGGGTGCTGCACGCCACCGGCAACGCGTGGCTCACGCGCCTGTGGGGCCGCTGGCACAAGGAGATCTTCGCGGACCTCATCGCGTGCCTGCTCGGGGGGCCCGCGTCGGTGCACTCGATGAAGGACTTCCTCGCGTACCCGTCGTCCCGGGTGCTGACGTTCCATCCGCTCAGCGCGCACCCCACGCCCTACCTGCGGGTGTTCATCCAGGCGGAGATGCTCCGGCGCATGGGCTTCAAGCGCCGGGCCTGCGACGTGCGCGACAACTGGGACCGGCTGTACCGCGCGCGGCTGCCCTTCGCGCGCATCCCCCGGCTGCTGCTGTCCACGGCGCCCCAGCTCATCCCCCATGTCGTGGATGAGATTGCCTTCCAGCCCCGCCGGGGCCTGGCGCAGCGCGCGCTGGTGGACGTGGTGCCCTTCTGGCCGTCGGACCAGGAGCACATCGACCGGGGCGCGGAGTCGCTGGCGCGCGGGTACATCCCGCCGGGGCTGCCGCCGCGCCACGTGGTGAGCGCCAGCCGCGAGGCGCTCGAACGGAGGCTGGCTCCGCCCGAGCGCATCTCCCGGACGGTGCTCAATCATCTGGTGAAGCTCGGCACGCAGGACGCGCGGATGCCGGCCGTGGGCGTCACCCTGGCCGCATGACAGGACCTCAAGGGAGGGACGATGTACGAGAACGTGAAGGGGAGAAGCCCCGCCGCATCCATCGAGCTGGCCTCGAGCGCGAAGTCGAAGTTCGACGAGTTCCTGCGCCGTCAGCTCGGCGTGTCCGACGCGCGTGACCCCAAGGCGGTGGTGTACGCCCTGCGCAAGCTCTACCCGAGCACGGCCGCGCGCCTGGACGACGAGAGCAAGGGCCAGCCCATCCGCGTCTCGGCCACGCCCGAGCCGGCCATGGCCCTGATGAACGGCAACCTGGACTCGCCGGGCCAGCGCAGGTTCCGCCAGGAGCGCAAGGCGCTGGTGGACGACCTGGACATCGCGGTGAACCTGGCCTCCAACCGCGACTTCAAGGCGCCGGTGTGCGGCTGGCGCGACTCCATCCTCGCGGAGCTGGATGAAGGCGAGGCCGCGGCGAACCTGGCGGTGGACCCCGTGTCGCGCGACCGGGCCTTCTACTCCATCCGCAAGCTGGGGGACTGCGCGCGCGTGGCGCGGCTGGTGGGGATGATCAACCCCACGGTGGTCCAGGAGTTCGGCCGGCTCGCGGCGACCCTCGACGACAACGCCACGCTGCTGCGCATCCTGGCGGGCGAGGCGCTCTTCCGCGCCGGCTTCGACAAGGGCGGCACGGTGTTCCAGGTGGCGCTCCAGGACCTGCGCCAGCGCCGCGAGGCGCTCATCAACTCACTGGAGCAGCTCACCGCCACCTCGCTCCAGGAGGGCTCCGACGACTGGGGTGACGGTCAGGCCTCCTACGGCAAGCTGTTGGATCAACTGCGCGCGCGCGGGCAGTCGGACCTGCGCGCCATCGTGCGGCCGGATGCCATGTCGCGGCTGCTGGACGTGCTGCTGAACCACACGCCCCGGCAGCAGTCGGAGGACCTGCGCGGCATCGCGTCCGCGGTGCCCGTGGAGCTCATCCAGTTGCGGCGCCTGCGGGACGTGGCCGGCAGCCTGATGGACACGTCCGTCACCGCCTTCTCCAACTCCACCGGCCGCGGCGTCGCGAAGGTCCAGGGAGCCTCCGCGCCCCTGGCCGCCTTCACGGAGGCGCTCACGCTCTTCATCGACGCGTTCGACCTGCCCAACGCCGGGGCGCGGCTGCTCAACCTGGTGCTCCCCGTCCCGCTGACCTTCCGGGACCTGACGGGCAAGGAGCAGGAGCTGAACGACAAGTTCCGCGAGCGCAACGACGTCCAGGAGCTCATCGAGGACCTCCTGATGGACCCCAACACGTCGGTGGAGTTCTGGAAGGAGCTGGCCCGGCTGGACCGCAAGCTCTACCACATCGACCGGATCATCGACCTGTACCTGCTGGACTACGACGAGGCCCCGGTGCCGGGCGGCAACCGCGTGGACCTCCACCTGGAGATGCTGGAGCAGTTGGACGAGAACGTGGACGTCTTCAACGTGAGCCCGGCCTTCCTGCGGGAGCAGTGCGGCCTGGAGGAGGACTCGCTGGAGCTGGCGAAGACGCTGACCCAGGAGGCGCCCGGCCAGGCGGAGGAGATTGAAGACGACCGGAACCACAAGTACGGCTTCCCGGAGGGCGCGCACTGCAACACCGGCGAGCCGTTCACGGTGCCGCCGCCGATCCGCGTCTCGCTGGACCGCATCGAGAAGGACCTGGAGCCGCGCATCACCCCCGGAGCCGTGGAGCAGCCGCTGGAGGCCGAGCCGGGGGAGCGGGAGGCGCCCGCCACCGCCACGCGCGGCAACGGGCCCAGCCTGGACGACGTGGCCTCGCTCATCGAGAAGAGCCGCTCGCGCATCATGACGGACGTGAAGCAGCAGTTGGAGGCCCAGGGGCCGGAGCTGGCCCGTCAACTGGAGCAGGCGTTCTCGGAGCAGCTCAAGGCCGTGGAGCGCATCCTCACAGGCAAGGAGGGGCACGGCGCGGCCGGCCGGCCCACGCCGGTCAACGGGCACGCCAAGACGGGCCACACGCGCCGCCACGTCCGCCACGCGCGCAAGCCGTGAGCGCCTGCCCGCGCACGGACTGAAACCCTTTTCCTCAACGTCATTGACCCAGGTGGCATGCCATGAGCATCGGTACGGCAGAAGCCCTTCAGCGGCTGTTCTCGCAGTGGAAGCGGGAAGTCCTCGCCAACGTCACGTCGGATGAGCAGCGCACGGAGCTGCAGAAGCAGCTCACGCTCCGGGAGGAGGAGCTGCTCGCCAGCGCCTCCGACGGTTCGACGGCGTCGCTCTTCTCCGACCTGATGGGGTTGGGCAAGGAGGGGGCGCCCTCCTTTGACTCCATCAGCCGGCCGCTGCTCATCCAGGACTTCGACGAGTCCGTCATCGAGACGCAGCTCCACGCGACCGCGGAGCTCTATTACATCTACCAGCATGAGCGGATGAAGGTGTTCCAGGTGGCGGGCACGCTGCTGCGCCTCTTCCACGACGGGCGCATGCGCATCCAGCGCGGCCCCGGCGCGCGGGCCCTGTACCTGCTGGAGAAGCACCAGCCGCTCCGCTACAAGCCGCGCGACCGGCAGCTCGCGTACCGGCGCGCGTTCAACTACGGCAGCCTGGCGGCGCCGCCGGGCGCGGTGATGTTCCGAAACTTCCACCGCGAGTTCGTCGCCTTCGTGTCCGCCATCGCGCAGTACTTCCGCGACCTGCTCATCGGTGAGGTCATCCGCGGCTCGCAGCAGCTCAACGAGCGGCCCTTCGCGAGCCAGGCCACCATCCAGCGGCTGGGCACGGACATCCGCTGGCAGATCGACCGCGCCACCTACGGCAACATCCTGGCGCTCACGGTGGAGGTGGGCGAGTACCTCAAGACCATCCTCGACGCGCTGGAGACGCCGGACATCAAGAAGGCCTTCGACGCGAACACCAAGTGGGACGTGATTGAAGTGGTGTCGCAGCGCTACCTGGGCGGCACGGGGGAGATTTCACAGCGCTCGAAGATGGCGGACGCGGGGCGCCTGCTGCTCAACTTCGTGGCGGACAACCCGTTCAAGACGCGCGACTTCAGGGACTTCCAGACGGAGGTGATGCCGCTGGGCCCGGTGGCCGAGGAGTGGATCGCCGCGTACCGGATGACGCCGGACGGCCGCTCGTTCCGGGGCGTGTCCCCCACCCTGCGCCAGACGCTGGGCATCACCAGCCCCGCGCCCGCGCTGCGCTGAGAGAGGGAGGCACGGCATGGACCTCCCGCTGCAACCCCTGATGGAGGCGGGCACGGGGGCCGCCTCGGCGCCGCGCACCAACGTGTCGCGGCTGGTGGCCTCGGCGGTGGCGGGACAGGTGTCCCATCCCATCCTGCGCGCGTCGCCCTACCGCATGGGCCGGGACGGGGTGCCCCGGCTGGTGCCCGGCAGCGGCGGCATCGTGCTCAACCACCGCGTGGGGGACCGCGCGGTGGGGCTGGCGGCGGACCACATGGAGGCGGGCGTGGCCGTGCACAACACCGGGCGCGACGACGTCGGCCAGCGCGGCGGCTCCAACCGGGCGCTGATGTTCCAGGCGTGCGTGGGCAACCGCGCGCGCGTGACGAGCGGCCCCATGACGGGCGCCGTGGGCACGGTGGTGGGAAAGCACGGCGGCATCAACCACGTCATCGTGGACTTCGCGCCCTCGGTGAAGCGCCGGCTGTGCATCGGGGACCGCGTGCAGTTGGATGCGTACGGGCAGGGCCTGGAGCTGCCGGACTTCCCCGGGGTGCGCGCGCTGAACCTGTCGCCCCGGCTGCTGCGGCGCTGGGGCGTGCGCACGCAGGCGGGGCGGCTGGTCATCCCCGTGACGCACACGGTGCCCGCGGCGCTGATGGGCTCGGGGTTCGGGCGTTCGGAGGGCGTGCTGGGGGACCTGGACATCCAGTTGTCGGATGCGCGGCGGGTGCGCAGGCACCGGCTGGACGCGCTCCGGCTGGGGGACCTGGTGGCGGTGTGTCCGCTGGACTACCGCTTCGGGCCCTCGCGGCGGGAGGGGGTCGTCACGGTGGGGGTGGTGGTGCACTCGGACAGCCAGATCGCGGGGCACGGGCCCGGGGTGACGCCGCTGCTCATCTGCCCGGCGGAGTGCGTGCGGCTGGTGCGCCGGCCCCAGGCCAACGTGGCGCTCGTGCTGGGGCTGCGGCAGCGCGTGGCGCCGCCGGCGCGCGAGCCGTCACGGGGGCGGTGGTAGGGACAGCGCGCCCAGGCAGCGCGACACCATGGCCGCGCGGGTGTCCACGCCCAGCTTGACGAAGATGCGCCGCAGGTGGGCCGCCACGGTCCACGTGCTGATGTTGAGCTTCGTGGCGATCTGCTTGTTGCCCCAGCCCGCGCAGACGCACGAGACGACCTGCAGCTCGCGCGAGGTGAGCAGCCGCACGTCGGGCGCGGGCGCCGTCGCGGGGCTCGCGGAGGGCTCCGCGGGCACCAGGTGGTAGCGCTGGCCGTTGACGATGAGCTCACCGGCCAGGGCGCGGTTCTGGGCCTGGGGCGCATCCGGGGCCGAGGAGGCGGGGACCACGAGCAGGACATGGCTCCCGGGTGGAAGAGGCGTCCGCATGGCGTGCGCTAGGCGGGGCCCGCGAGTTCCGGAGAGGTGAGGACGCGCCAGAGCTCGGAGGCCTCGCGCGAGCGTCCGGAGGCGCGCAGGTCCTCCGCGAGGCGTTCACCCGCGTGCTCCCCCGCGACGGGTGGCTCCGGCCGTTCGCGAGCGAGCGTCACGAGCCGCGTGACGCCCTGGCGGCCGAAGCGAAGCTCTGCGTGGAAGAGCAGGGCCAGCGCGCGGGCCGAGGCGAAGAGGCCACCGGGTGCGTCCACGGCCGTCTCCGCCTGGGCGCAGGAGTCGAGCATGGGACGGAGCACGTGCGTGACGAGGGTTTCGAGCTGCGCCCGTTGAGCGCCGCGCTCACGTCCGGCCCGGGCGAGCGCCGCGAGCAGCCGGGGGTCTTCGGCGAACAGGGCCTCAGGGCCCGCGGTGGGGGACGCGTTGCTGGAGCCCGGGAGGCGCGGTTCGGGCGGCGGCTCCAGGATGGCGCCAAGTCCCAGCCGCCCGAGGCGAGCTTCGAACACCTCCGGCTCGCGCTGCTTCCAGCGGGCGATGGCGGTGGTGAGCGTGAGCCCGGACAACGGCCAGGCGCCCCAGCGGGGCTCGCCGCCGGGCGGGGGCTCGGAGGTGACGGAGTCGAACGGGTGTCCGAACCAGGCGAGGACGAAGTCCAGGGCGAGGGCCTGGGGCTCCGTGAGGCCCAGCGCCATGAGTTCCTCGCGCGAAGGCGCGCACGGGCCGCGCACCGCGACGGTGCCGCGATGGATGGGTCGGCCGCCCTCGTTGCCGAGGACGATTCGCGCGCCATCCGGGAAGGTGACCACGGGCCCCTGGAGCCGGAGTTCCTCGCGTGCAGCGCGGAAGGGCGAGGCCTGTGCTTCCGCTTCGAGGGTCCGCGACGCGGTGAAGAAGTCGGCTTCGGAGCGGAGGTGGACGTTCTCCTCGCGGGAAGGTGCCGGCCCTGGCTCCCTGAGGGGGTCTGCTCCGGAGCGCGAGTGATGGTTCGGCTTGCGAACCTCCAGAGCGGGAGCCGTGGACGGGTCAGTTCCGAGCGGTGGGTGGCGGCGCTCATCAGGGTCCGGGCGAGCAGCGGCCGTCGCCGGCTGCCTGAATGGATCCACTCCGGAGCGGGCGTGGCGGTTCGCCTCACGAACCGAACGAGCAGGAGCCGCGGGCCCAGGCACAGCGCCAGAGTTCGAGGGAGGGTCTACATCACGGGCCGAACGAGCAGGCTCCCCGAGCGACTCCGCGCCAGAGTGGGTTTGGCGGCTTGTCCCGCGAGCCGAGTGAGCGGGAGCCACCAACCCTCGCGCCACGCCAGAGCTCGAATGAGGGTCTTCAACACGCGCCGAACGAGCAGACGCCCTCAGCGGATCCGCTCCAGAGTGGGCTTGGCTACTTGTCTCGCGAGTCGAACGCACAGGAACCATCGTTCCTGGGGCCGCGCCAGAGTTCGAGTGAGGGTCTACATCACGGACCGAACGAGCAGACGCCCTGACTGGATTCGCTCCAGATTGCACCTGGCGGCTTGGCTCATGGTCCGAATGAGCAGAAACCGCCTCTGGCGCCGTGACCGAAGAGCGCCTTCCCTCACGAACTGAACGAGCAGAAACCCTGAGCGGATCCGATCCAGATTGCACCTGGCGGCTTGGCTCATGGTCCGAATGAGCAAAAACCGCCTCTGGCGCCGTGACTGAAGAGCGTCTTGCCTCACGAACCGAACGAGCAGAAGCCGCGAACGGATCCGCGCCGGGCCTCAAGCGGCGATTCGCATCACGGGACAGGCGCTCCGATGTCGCCGGCACGCGGGGCGCATGTTCGCTGAACGGCTCCGCACCAAGGCGATGCTCTTCGCGCACGCCGAACTCGGAATCGCCATGAGGCGCCTGCTCACCGAACGGAGTCGCTTCGCGGAGGCGCTCCTCACGGGTCACGAGGGAAGGAGCGGTGGGGCGGTCCTGCGTCATCCGGGGCCGGGGCGAAGGACCAACAAGCGAACCTCGACCGGGACGTGGCGGGCGCGTGTCCTCACCCGAAGAGGAGTCTCCCCGCTGCGTCATCCGCGGCCGGGGCGCGGATTCAGCGAGTGTGCCGGAGCCAGTTCGTGGAGGGTGCAGTCCTTCACGTGCGGCGCGGAGGGCGGACCCCGGGGGCTCGGATGCAGAAGGAGCCCGCGTACGGTCAGGACGATCAGGGCGCCCCTCCCCTCTTTCCACTCGAGAGGAGGCATGACGTTCTTGCGGCGTCGTCCGGCCGCCAGGCCTCGGCGCGGTCTCCGATGATTCGTCTTCCTCTGCGTGAGCCAGAGTCCTGGAGGCGGGGCCACGACGCGGAGGACGCATCTCCTCCCGGGCCGCTCGGAAGAATGCGGAGGGCTCCCCCGGTGGAGTCCGGCCGCCGGGGCCGGGAGCATCGAGCGGATCATCGCCTGCGCGAGCAGCGGCTCCGGAAGGACGCGGACGTGGTTCCGGCGAATCCTCCCGTGAAAAGGGAGCATCCCGTTCGAGGTCGGAAACCCAGCGCTCCAGGAGCGACATCACGCCCTGGGAGGCAACGGGCGCACGGTTCCGCTTCCGCCCCGATTCATCACCAGCCACGTCAACCTCCCCTGCGAACCAGCCTGCCCACGCACAGTAGGAATCACCCTCGCGCAGGGAAGTTCGACCCGGAGCCGGGCTCGACGGTTGAGTTCAGGATGGAGGCGCCACGGCGGACCGCCAGGACGACAGTGCCGTCATCCCGGAAGGCGGTCCCCACGCTGGCTCGCCTGCTCTCGGCGCGCGCTCAGAACAGGCGCGAGTACGTGGACGGTGCCCCGGGCCGTGGCGTCCAGCGCTTCGCGTCGCGAGGCAGCCACAGGAGCTGGAAGGACTCGGCACGCCCTTCATAGCGAAGGGTGTGCGTGCCCCGGGACAGCGCGAACTCAGGCGTGGTGATGCGCTCGCCGTCGATGAACAGCGCGCCGGTGTCGAGCGTGCTCGAGGGCTGGACGAAGTAGCGGTCGGCGCGCACCGCGAGGAAGTGGTCCTCCAGTGCGCCAGAGTCCGAGGGCACGCGGTAGCGCTGTCCCCACAGGTACAGGTCACCGTCGTAGGGCTGGTAGTGCGCGTCGAGGAAGCGGCGCAGCGCCAGGGGAAGATCGGAGGTCCGCAGGTCATCCACCCGCATCACACAGCCCTGCTCCACGAGCACCCGGGGCATCTCGTCGGACAGCAGCCCCGCGAGTGAACCGCGCAGATACGCATCCGTGTAGAAGTAGAAGTGAGCGTGCGGCCGGCTCACGTAGCCACCCGAGTTGTCGTAGACGACATCCTCCGGACCCGTGAGCGCCGCGATGCGAGCGAGCACCTCGCGCTGCCGGGTATTGCCGCCACCGTCCAGCAAGGCCTCCACCCACGCGGCCTGGACGACAAACAGGCCGCCCAGCCCGGCAATCCCCACGGTCCGCACCGCGGGAGTGCGCAACCCAGAGAGCACTCCCAGGACGCCGCGCGCGGCGAAGGGCGCAAGCACGCCCAGAAAGGGCAACAGGCTGTACGGGAACGGCGCGCGCTGGAGCGCATAGGCGCCGAAGGTCGCGGGCACGGCCACGAACAGGAGCAGGTCGGGAGTCCGCGGGTGCTTCCGCAAGCGGAGGAACGTGGAGACGAATCCGACGGCGGCGAGGAGGAAGAACGCGGGTTGCGCCCCCAGGGCCGGCACCAGGTATTCGCGCCACGAGAAGCCCGGGTAGTGGCGCTGGTGTTCGGAAGCCCAGACGAAGCACCACCGCCACCATGCGCCCCACGAGCCCGTCACCGTGAGGTAGGCGGCCACCGCGCCCGTCGCGGCGGCGATGCCCGCGAAGAAGGCGCGAGGCGCGGCGATGAGCGCGGGAGAAGCATTCCTGCGAGGCAAGAGGTCCGCCAGGAGCACCACGGCCACTAGCCCGCCGAAGAAGATTGCTTTCTGGGAGCCCCACGCGGAGGCGACGAGCAACGCACCCGCCAGGAACGACGAAAGGACCGAGCCGGGCTGCACGGCCAGCGCGGCGAGTGCCCCCAGGAAGAGCGCGGCGGTGAGGGCATCCGGACGCACCTCTGTGGCGAAGTGGAGGAAGCCCGGAGAGCAGAGCAACAGCACCGGGGCCAGGAGCGAGGCGATGCGGCCTTCCCGCCGGTTGAGGAGGAACACGGAGACACACGCCCCCGCGAGCGGCACGAGCATCGCGGCCCGAAGCGCGATCACGTGGCGCGGATCATCTCCGAGCAGCCGGAGCAACGGTGCCAGCAGTTGGTACACGAGAGGAAAGTGCACCTCGAAGAAGTCGAGGTAGGGCACCTGCCCATGAGCCATGAGCCACGCGGCATGGGCGTACTGGAACTCATCGATGCTGAATGCCTTGTGCAGTGCGAGGCGCGAGGCCTGGAGTGCGAGCACGCCCAGGACGACACCCAGCCCCCACCGCAAGGCCCGGGGCTCCGTCATCGGCGCCGTCATACCGCGAAAGCAGGCCCGGCTTCAGAACCCAGGGGGCACGGCCCCACAGCCCCGGACCGCCATGCTGTCCCAAACCTGCCCGGCAGTCGGACAACTTCCCGCAGCCCGAATGAACCAGCAGCCCCCGGGCCAGGAGCCTCCAAACCTGTCCGACAGTCGGACAAGTTCCCGTTGCCCGGATGAACCAGCAGCCCTCACCAGCGATCTCCCAAACCTGCATGACTGTCGGACAGGTCTTCGCAGTGTCCGGGTGGACCGGAAGCTCCGACCCGAACCCCCTGAGCCTGTCCGACTGGAGGTCTGCGCGGAATAAGCAGTCCTACGAGCCGCATAGAGGTGGGGTGACATCGCAAGAAGAAG
>NZ_JAIQDD010000033.1:0-91894 GCF_020036995.1 Corallococcus sp. AS-1-12
TGAAGCAGTACGAGTTGCACGCGGGCTGGTGCGCCGGCTGCAACACCTGGCGCTGCGCACCGCTGCCGGCGGGAGTGCCCGAGGGCACCTTCGGTCCGCGCCTGACAAGCTTCATCGCCCTTTGCACCGGGCGCTTCCGCCTGTCCAAGCGACGGGTGCAGGAGTTGCTGCAGGACGTGCTGGGCGTGGAACTGGCACTCGGCAGCGTCAGCAACCTCGAGCAGGCGGTGAGCAGCGCTCTGGCGGCGCCGGTAGACGAGGCACGCGCGTATGTGCGGACGCAGCCGGCCGTGCCTCAGGATGAAACCGGGTGGTGGCAAAAGCATGCCAGGGCCTGGCTGTGGGTGGCCAGCACCGCGACCGTGGCCGTCTTCCTCATCGTCAAGAGTCGCGGCAAGGACGTCGCCCAGACGATGCTGGGCAAGGGCTTTCAAGGGACGCTCATCTCTGACAGGTGGTGTGCCTACAACTGGGTGCACGCCCTCAGGAGGCAGGTCTGTTGGGCCCATCTGGTGCGCGAGTTCGAGGGCTTCGTCGAGCGCGGCGGGGAGGCGAAACGGCTGGGCGCGTTGCTGCTGGCCGAAGTCTTCGTCCTCTTCGAATGGTGGCACCTGGCACGAGATGGGCTGCTGTCGCGCGCCACCTTCCAGCGCAAGATGCGACCGCTGATGCGAGAGGTGGAGCGGCTCCTGGCGGAGGCCGCGGACGTGTGCCCGAAGAAGGTGGCCGGCACCGCCAGGGAAATCCTCAAGCTCAAGGACGCCCTCTGGACGTTCGTCTATACCGAAGGCGTAGCGCCCACCAACAACCTCGCTGAGAGGGACCTGCGCCATGCGGTCATCTGGCGAAAGACGAGCTTTGGCACCCAGAGCGAGGACGGCAGCCGCTTCGTCGAGCGTATCCTCACGGCCGTGATGACCCTCCGGAAGCAGGAGCGCAATGTGCTCGACTCTCTCACTGCGTCCCTCGAAGCCCATCTCCACGGCACTCCCGCGCCCTCGCTCCTGCCCGGCACATAATCTCAGCTCACGCTCGCGGCCTTCGGCCCCCGTGAACGCTTACCATAGATGAATTGGTAATCGCCCACTCCGTTGACGTGATCCGCCAGATGGACATGGGCGAACCGGGAGGCGTGGAACTCCTGCTCCAGCAACTCCCGCCCCTCTTCATCCAATTCATGGAAGTCCCCCTCGTAGTCGCAATACCAATCCAGGGATGCCGGGGCGATGGCCTGCTGAAACACATGGAGGGTGTGTTCAATCCGCTGGGTGATGTCCCGGTGCGAATGCCTCAAGTAGAAGGCAATGCTGACGCCATCCCGGACCAACATGCCTCCGTGCCCTGCGCGAATCCTGATGCGGGGATGAGAGCGGGTCACAGGGATTTTACGCCTGCCACGGACGCGCCGGCCTGCGCCGTGGTTCGAACACTCGCGGGCATGGCCGCGCAGTACGCGGGGTTGTGGCGGCACGCGTTCGTGCCTGAATCCAGCGTCTGCTGGTACTCCCGCCGCGTCTGGCTTCCGCCCGCGGACTGGCATCCGCAGAGCAGCAGCCAGCCCAGCACCCCCGCGATGTGACGAACCCGCATGGCCACCGAGCGTGCCAGAATCCCGGCACCCCCGTCCCCATTGCCGGGTAGGGTGCGGCTCCACACGATGACCTCCGACCTCACGCCCGAATCCCTGCGCTGCGTCCGCGCCGATGCGCGCGAACCCGAGGGCTACCGGGCCGCCCTCGGCGACACCCGCGCCTCGCTGCTCCACACGGACCCGCCCTATTGCCTGCTCACCCGGCGCCGCAAGGGCGGGGACCTGCGCGACCCCCGCGCCAACAAGAAGATCGACCGCAACCCCATCGTCCGCTTCGAGTCCGTGCGCGACTACCGCGTCTTCTCCGAGGCCTGGCTCACCCGCGCCACCGCGCACCTCACCCCCGACGCGCCCCTCATCATCTGGACCAACCTGCTGGGCAAGGAGCCCATCCTCACCGCCGCGCACGGCCTGGGCTACACCCACCTGCGCGGCGAGTACGTCTGGGGCAAGCGCACCACCGACAAGAACGCCAACGAGCAGCTCCTGCGCGTCTACGAGGTCGCCCTCGTCATCGCCCGCACGCCCGCGCCGCCGCTCGCCCCCGGGGACGCCCCCACCGTGTGGGCCGTCGTCGGCGGCTACGACGATGACGCGGAAGCCGCGCAGTGGGGCGGCCACCCGCACCACAAGCCCTTCTCCGTGCTGGAGCCCCTGGTCCGCACCTGGAGCCGCCCCGGCGACACCGTCCTGGATCCGTTCGCCGGCAGCGGCTCCATGCCGTCCGCCGCCCTGCGCCTGGGCCGCCGCCCCGCCTGCATGGAGGTCGAACCCGAGTGGGCCGAGCGCGTCACCCACCGCCTGCGAGAGACGGCCCGTCAGATGGCCAGCGCCCGGTAGAAGCGCGTCTCGCTCCACGTGGGCACGTCCGTGGGGCGGTGACCCCACCAGTTCATCACCAGCGTGCGCCGCTCGCGCGACGGCCCCGGCAGCTTGCCGTCCGGCACCTGGTTGTCCGCGTCCAGCACCCCGTGCGTCAGCGTCCCGTCGAACACCACCAGCCGGTTGGGGCGCGGCGCCACCAGCGTCAGGTCCTCCAGCCGCTCCGGCGCGAGCGACGGGTTGTCTTCACACGGCGGCTCCCGCGTCACCGCCAGCGCGCCGCCGCGCACCCGGTTGAGGAACAACACCGACGAGCGCACCGGGTGCACCAGCTTCCCCGTGGCCAGGGCCAGCCGCTCGTCCCGGTCCTGGTGGAAGTCCACCCGCACGTCCGTGGCCCGCATCCGCGACAGCCACCACTCCACGCCAGCAATCTTCCAGCCCTTCGTCACCCGGGGCCGCAGCGTGTGGATGACCTCCTCCACCACGTTCTCCGGCGGCCCGAAGGCGTACCAGAACGTCGTCTGGTACGTGTGACGCAGGCGCTCTCCCTTCAGGTCCCCCACCCGGCGGGTCAGCCGTTGGAAGAGGGGCGGGGGCAGGGCGGGCTCGGTGAGCTGGACGAGGGATTGCACGATGGGGCGGGAGCTTTCCCCCGAACGCGAGGTGGGCGCCACCTCCTTTCACCGGTAGGCTTCGCCCCCTCATGAAGCCCCATCAGAAGATGCTCCTCGGGATTTCCATCGGCGCGGCGGCCGGGCTCGTCTGCAACGCCGTGTTCGGGAGCGCGGACTGGCTCACCTGGCTCGTCGAGCACGTCACCAACCCCCTGGGGCAGATCTTCATCCGCCTGCTCCTGATGCTCGTGGTGCCGCTGCTGTTCTCCGCGCTCGTCGTGGGCGTGGCGGAGCTGGACCTGAAGCAGGTGGGCCGCCTGGGCGCCCGCACGCTGGGCTACACCGTCGTCTTCTCCGTCATCTCCGTGCTCATCGGCCTGTTGCTCGTCAACACGCTGCGGCCCGGCGACGGCCTGAGCGACGAGGCCCGCGCCCTGGCCCGCACGGGCACGACCATCAAGCCCGCGCCGCCCCCCGGGGACACCACCGCGGGCGCGCTCTTCATGTCCATGGTGCCCACCAACCCGCTGAAGGCCGCAGCGGACGGGGACATGATCGGCCTCATCGTCTTCTCGCTCATCTTCGGGCTGGGCCTGGCGCTCACCCCGGGCGAGCCCGCGCAGCGGCTCAAGGACGTCATCCAGGGCCTCTACGACGTGATGATGAAGCTCATCGACGGGGTGCTCAAGCTGGCGCCCGTGGGCGTGGGCGCGCTGCTCTTCTCCATGACGGCGCGCCTGGGCTTCCACATCCTGGGACAGTTGGCGTCGTACGTGGGCGTGGTGCTCCTGGCGTTGGGCATCCACATGTTCGTCGTGTACTCGCTGTCCGTGCGCTTCCTGGGCGGCCGCAACCCGGTGGAGTTCTTCCGCTCCTGCCGGCTGGCCATCGTCACCGCGTTCTCCACGTCCTCCTCCAGCGCCACGCTGCCCACCGCCCTCAAGGTGGCGGAGGAGAACCTCAAGCTGCCGCGCAACGTGTCCCGCTTCGTGCTCACCGCCGGCTCCGCGATGAACCAGAACGGCACCGCGCTCTTCGAGGGCGTCACCGTCCTCTTCCTCGCGCAGGTGTACGGCGTGCCGTTGGACCTCACCCAGCAGGCGACCATCATGTTCATCTGCGTGCTGGCGGGCATTGGCACCGCGGGCGTGCCGGCGGGCTCCATCCCCGTCATCGCGATGATCCTCGGCATGTTCCACATCCCCGTGGAGGGGCTGGGCCTCATCCTCGGCGTGGACCGCTTCCTGGACATGTGCCGCACCGTGCTCAACGTCACCGGAGACCTGGCGGCCGCCGTGTACGTGTCGCGCGGCGAGCCCCCCGACCGGCCGGTCGGCGAGGAGGCGGCGCAGTCGCCCGCCGCCTGACGTGGCACCGCCCCGGCTCCACCTTTGAACGAAGTCCCATCCGCCGTCCTTCCGCATCCAAGGAGCTTTAGCCGCATGAAAGTCTCGAACGGCCGCGTCGTCGCACTCGACTACCGCCTCCACCTGGGGGACGGGCAGATCATCGACCAGAGCGGTCCGGGCCAGCCGCTCGCCTATCTGCACGGGCACAAGCAGATCGTCCCCGGCCTGGAGGGCGCGCTGGACGGCCTGGGCGTGGGGGAGAGCAAGCAGGTGGTGGTGACGCCGGAGCAGGGCTACGGCGTCCACAAGCCGGAGGGCGTGCGCAACGTCCCGCGCACCATGCTGCCCACCACCTACCTGCCCCAGGTGGGCGGCACGCTGATGGCCCAGACGGAGGACGGCGACGTCCCCCTGCGCATCATCGCCGTGAACCCGGACTCCGTGGTGGTGGACCTGAACCACCCGCTCGCCGGCAAGACGCTCCACTTCGACGTCACCGTGCGCGAAGTGCGTGACGCGACGCAGGAAGAGCTGGCGCACGGCCACGTCCACGGGCCGGGCGGCGCGCACGGGTAGTGCCTTTTCCCAGCCGGGAGGCACGGAGCGTTTCGTGACCCCGGGGGGCGTGCACTATCTTGCGCCCCCCATGGTTCCTCCCGTCCCGAACCCCAGCCAGCTCCGCGTCCCCGCACCCGACCCCGGCGCCGTCCCCGAACGGCCCGGCGCCTCCGCGGCCATGGATCCGGAGCTGTACTGGAGGGAGCACGTCTACCAGGGCGGCGCGCGGCAGCTCACCGTGCGCGCCGTCATCGCGGGCATGCTCATTGGCGCGGTGATGTGCCTGTCCAACCTCTACGTCGTCCTCAAGACGGGCTGGAGCCTGGGCGTCACCATCACCGCGTGCATCCTGGCCTTCGCGGTGTTCGGCACGCTGCGCTCGCTGAAGCTGCTGAGCAACGAGTTCACCGACCTGGAGAACAACGCCATGGGCTCCGTGGCGTCCGCCGCGGGCTACATGACGGGCGGCGGCAACATGGCCGCGGTGCCCGCGCTGCTGATGCTCACCGGCACGCTGCCGTCCTCCGGCTGGCTGATGCTGTGGTTCGCCGTCATCTCCGCGCTGGGCGTCTTCGCCGCCATCCCCATCAAGCGCCAGCTCATCAACATCGAAGCGCTGCCGTTCCCCACCGGCACCGCCACCGCGGAGACCATCCGCGCGCTGCACGGCCACGGCGACGTGGCGCGCAACAAGGCGCGGCTGCTGGGCCTGTCGGGCCTGGTGGGCGCGTTCCTGGTGCTGGTGCGCGACGCGCGCTTCACCTGGCTGAAGAACCTGCCGGAGAAGGTGAGCCTGCCGTTCAACATCCTGGGCCGCGAGGCGGGCAAGTGGTCCCTGTCCTTCGACTTCAGCCTGCTGCTCATCGGCGCGGGCGCGCTGGTGAACTTCCGCACCGGCTGGTCCATGCTGCTGGGCGCCATCCTCAACTACGGCTTCCTGGCGCCGGCCATGTTCACCCAGGGCGTCATCCCGGAGGTGACGTACAAGGCCATCAACGGCTGGTCGCTGTGGACGGGCTCCGCGGTGCTGGTGTCCTCCGGCCTGCTGTCCTTCGCCTTCCAGTGGAGGAGCGTGGTGCGCTCCTTCTCCGCGCTGGGCTCGCTGGTGGGCAAGAAGCCCCAGGAGGGCGCGGGCGCGGATCCGCTGGCGGACATCGAGTGCCCGCCGGCCTGGTTCCCGCTGGGCTTCGCGCTGCTGGGCCCCGTGGCCGTCTTCCTCATGGCCTGGCTGTTCCAGATTCCCTGGTGGGCCGGCGTGCTCGCGCTGCCCCTGGCGGTGGTGATGGGCGTCGTCGCGTCGCGCGTGACGGGTGAGACGGACACCACGCCCACCAAGGCGCTGGGCCCCGTCACCCAGCTCATCTTCGGGGGGCTCGCGCCGGGCAACATCCCCGCCAACGTGATGAGCGCCAACGCCACGGGCGGCGTGGGCCTGCACTCGGCGGACCTGCTCACGGACCTCAAGTCCGGGTGGCTGCTGGGGGCGTCGCCGCGCCAGCAGTTCTTCGCGCAGTTGTTCGGCGTGGCCGCGGGCGCGGTGGTGGTGGTGCCCATCTTCAACCTGCTGGTGCCCACCGCGGACGTGCTGGGCTCCGAGCAGTTCCCCGCGCCGTCCTCCATGGTGTGGGCCGGCGTGTCGAAGATGCTCGCCTCCGGCATGTCCGCGCTGCACCCCACCGCGCGCATGGGCGCCCTGGCCGGCGCGCTGCTGGGCATCACGCTGGTGCTGCTGGAGCGCTGGGCCCACCCGAAGGTGAAGGCCTTCATCCCCACCGCGTCCGGCCTGGGGCTGGCCATGGTCATCCCCGGCTCCAGCTCCATCAGCCTCTTCGTGGGCGCGGCGCTGGCGGCGCTGATCAAACGCCTGAAGCCGAAGCTCGCCGAGGACACGGTGCTGCCCGTCTCCTCCGGCTTCATCGCGGGCGAGAGCCTGTTGGGCATCGCCATCGCGATGGTGAAGGCCTTCGGCTTCATGCCGAAGTAGGGGACGGGCCCCCCGCGTCAGTCCACCTTGCTGGTGGCCCAGGACACGCCCGCGACGAAGCGGAAGGTGGGCGTGTCGAACCCCGCGCCCACGCCCGGGCCGCCCATCACGTACAGGTCCAGGCTGGACAGGGCGTGGCGGCGGATGGCGATGAGCAGCTCCGCCCCCACCCGGCCGCCGTCCAGCGGGATGCCCGTGAGCACGCTCACCTCGCCGCGCGTCGTCTCACCGTGCAGCGACGTCACCGTGGCGCCCAGCCGCAGCTCGTTGCCCGCGATGTCGCGCGGGTCGTAGGACACGGGGCCCAGGTCCTGGCGCTTGCGCAGGAAGACGCCGGCCTCGCCGCCCACCTGGAAGCCCTCGCCCACGTAGCCCAGTTGCAGGCGCGGCTGCCACGCGTAGTCCTCGTGCGCCTGCGCCTCCCGGCTGCCCACCGGCAGGCCCGCCGTCAGCGCCACCGCGAGGTTGATGGGGGCGCCCTTCGTCTGGCGCAGCAGCGCCGCCCGGGCCGTCAGCCACGGCGTGGCGAGCCCCCCCGTCTTCGGCCCGAAGTACTCCAGCGTGGGCTTTCCCCCCTGCGTCAGGACGAAGGGCAGCTCGCCGCCCAGCTCCAGCCACGACAGCACGCCGATGCCCACCGTCAGGTGGGCGGACATCTTGTTCTCCACCAGGCCCGTGCCCTCGCCGGGCTCCCAGCGCGTCTGGAAGTGCAGGGGCAACTGCTCGTAGTGGTAGTTCAACGCCACGCGCAGTTGCCCGGGCGCCAGCGTCCGTCCCGTCCCCACCACCAGCGAGCCCAGCGCCGCCGGATCCAGACGAAGGCGTTGCAGGTCGAACATGGGGAGCGGGCTCTTGGGGCCGCTCTCCAGGGCGTGGGCGGAGAAGGGGAGGGACAGCAGGGCAGCGGCGAGGACCGAGGCCGGACGAAACACGTGACGACTCCCGAGGCGGAGGGACGCGGACTCTAGCCAGAGTCCCCCGACCCGAAAATCATGCACGGGGCGCAGCGGATTGTGTCCTCCCCCACGAAAAGACTGGCAGCTCAGGCCGTGCCGGCCGCCAGGTCCTGCAATTCCTGCCATCGCGTATAGAGCCGATCCACTTCGGCGGTGGTGGCCTCCAGGGCCTGGTTCACCTCCGCCACCTTGGAGCCCTGGCTGTAGACGGCGGGGTCGGCCAGCTTCGCCTCCAGCTCCGCCTTGCGCTTCTCCGCGGCCTCGATGGTGGCCTCCATGCCGTCCAGTTCGCGCTGGTCCTTGTAGGAGAGCTTCCCGGGCTTCTTCGGCGCGGGCTTCTGGGCGGGCTCCTCGCGCGGCTCGTCCTTCTTCTGCTCGTCCTTCTTCTGCGCGGCGGCGGCCTTGAGCGCGGCGGCCTGCGACTGCTCGCGCAGCCGCTTGTACATGTCGTAGTTGCCCTCGTAGCGGGTGACCTTGCCCTCGCCGTCGAAGGAGAGGATGGCGGTGGCCACCTTGTCGAGGAAGTACCGGTCGTGCGTCACCAGCAGGGTGCTGCCGGCGAAGTCCAGGAGCAGGCGCTCCAGGATGTTGAGCGTCACGATGTCCAGGTCGTTGGTGGGCTCGTCCAGCACCAGCACGTTGGCGCCTTCCAGGAAGAGCCGCGCCAGCAGCAGCCGGTTGCGCTCGCCGCCCGACAGCGCGCCCACCTTCATGCGCTGCATGGGCACCGGGAAGAGCAGGTCCTCCAGGTAGTCGCGCAGGGCCACCTTCCGGTCCGCCAGCTCCACGTGGTCCTCGCCGTTGGAGGCCGCGTCGTACACCGTCTGCTCCGGGTCCAACTGGGCGCGCTGCTGATCGTAGTAGGCGACCTTGGTGTTCTTCCCGATGACGAGCTTGCCGCTGTCCGCGGGGATCTCCCCCAGCAGCACGCGCAGGAAGGTCGTCTTGCCCACGCCGTTGGGGCCCAGGAAGCCCACGCGCTCGCCGCGCTGGAGGCGGAAGTCCACGCCGTCCAGCACCTTGCGCTCGCCGAAGGACTTCCTCAGCCCCTCGGCCTCGATGACGGTGTGGCCCAGCCGTGGCGCCGCCACCACCTTCAGGTCCGCCACCTTGGGGCGCTGGAAGCCCTTCTCCGCCAGCAGCTTCTGCGCCCTTTCGATGCGGGCCTTGCTCTTGGTGCGCCGCGCCTCCGGGCCCTTGCGCAGCCACGCCACCTCCTGGGCAATCCAGCGTCCGCGCTTGTGCTCCGCGACCTCCGCGTTCTCCTGGGCCACGAGCTTCTGCTCCACGTAGGCCGCGTAGTTGCCGGGGTAGGAGACGAGGCCGCCGCCGGGCTGGATCTCCACGATGCGGTCCACCAGGTCGTCCAGGAAGTAGCGGTCGTGCGTGACGAGCAGCAGCGCCCCGGGCAGCTTGTCCAGCTCGTCCTCCAGCCAGTCCACGGTGTCCGCGTCCAGGTGGTTGGTGGGCTCGTCCAGCAGCAGCAGGTCCGGGCGCGTGAGCAGCGCGCGCGCGATGGCCACGCGCTTCCTCAGACCGCCGGACAACTGGGCCACGGGCCGGTCCCAGTCCTTCACGCCCAGCCGGTCGAGCAGCGTCTTCGCGTGGTGCTCCGTGTCCCAGCCGCCCGCCTGCTCGATGCGGTCGCTCAGGGCGGACAACTGCTCCAGCATCTTCGGGGTGGCGTGCGAGGGGTCCGCCTCCAGCTTCCGGGACAGCTCCGCGTGCGCGTCCAGCGCCTCCTTCAGCGGCGCCTGCGACACGGCGAGCTCGCTGGCCACGGTGGCGCCCTCGGGGAACTCCGGCTCCTGGGGCAGGTAGGTGACGCGCGCGCCCCGGCGCAGTTGCAGCTCCCCCAGGTCCGGCTTCGCCGCGCCGGCCAATATCTTCATCAGGGACGACTTGCCGGAGCCGTTGACGCCCACGAGGCCCACGCGCTCACCCTCCTCGATGGTGAAGGTGAGGCCCTCGAAGACGGTGCGGCTGCCGAAGGCGAGCTGGACGTTGGCGGCGCGAAGCAGCGTCACGGAAAGGAACCTTTCGAAAAGGGGAGGGGAAAAGCGAAAGGGCGCCCCCCACTTGAAGCGGGGAGCGCCCTTCCTACAGCCAGTGCGGCGTGGGCACCCGGACTACTTGCGGGCGGCCTGCTCCGCGGCCTGCTTCTCCTTGTACTGCGCCATCAGGGCCTCCGCCTCGTTGCGGGGGACCGGCAGGTACTTGGCGAACTCCATCGTGAACTCGCCCTTGCCCTGGGTGGCGGAGCGCAGGTCGGTGGAGTAGCCGAACATCGTGTTCAGCGGCACTTCGGCCACCGCCGTGACGTAGCCCTCGGCCGTGCCCGTCTCCAGGATGGTGCCGCGGCGCTGGTTGAGCTGGCCGACGACGGAACCCTGGAAGTCTTCCGGAGCCGTGACCTCCACCTTCATGATCGGCTCGAGGATGACCGGCTTGGCGGCGGCGTAGCCCTCGCGGAAGCCCATGATGGCGGCCGTCTTGAACGCCATTTCGGACGAGTCCACCGCGTGGAACGCGCCGTCGTTGATGACCACGCGCAGGCCCACCACGGGGAAGCCGATGAGGCTGCCCTTCTTCACGGCCTCCTGGAAGCCCTTGTCGCACGCGGGGATGAACTCGCGCGGGATGGAGCCACCGACGATGTCGTCCACGAACTCGTACTGCTGCACCGCGTCCGCGGGCAGGGGCTCCACGTAGCCGCACACGCGCGCGAACTGACCCGAACCACCGGTCTGCTTCTTGTGCGTGTACGCGAACTCGCCCTTCTGGGAGATGGTCTCGCGGTACGCCACCTGCGGCTTACCGGCGACCACCTCGCAGTTGTACTCGCGCTTCATGCGCTCGATGTAGATCTCCAGGTGGAGCTCGCCCATGCCGCTGATGATGGTCTGCGCGGACTCTTCGTCACGGCGCACGCGGAAGGTGGGGTCTTCCTTGTGGAAGCGGTTGAGCGCCTTGGAGAAGTTCGCCAGCGTGTCGCGGTTCTTCGGCGTCACCGCCAGCGAAATCACGGCGTCCGGCACGAACATGGACGTCATCGTGTACTGCACGGTGCCGTCGGTGAACGTGTCGCCGGAGGCGCACTCGATGCCGAACAGCGCGACGATGTCGCCGGCCGTGGCCTCGTTGACGTCGTGCATTTCCGACGCGTGCATGCGGACGATGCGCGGAACCTTGACCTTCTTCTGGTTCACCTGGTTGATGATGAAGTCGCCCTTGCTCACCTTGCCCTGGTACACGCGCATGTAGGTGAGCTGGCCGTAGCGACCGTCTTCCAGCTTGAACGCCAGGCCGACGAAGGGCTTGGTCGGGTCCGACTCCAGGATGACCTTGGCCTCGTTGTTCTTCTGGTCGAGCGCCTCGTTGGTCGCTTCCTTGGGGTTCGGCAGGTAGCTGCACACCGCGTTCAGGAGCAACTGCACGCCCTTGTTCTTGTACGCGGAGCCGCACATCACCGGCGTCATCTTCAGCGCGATGGTGGCGCGGCGCACGGCGGCGCGGAGCTGCTCCTCGGTGATGGAGCCCGGGTCCATGAGGAAGGCCTCGCCCAGCTCGTCGTCGACGTTGGCGATGCCCTCGATCATCTCGTCACGGCGCAGCTTGGCCTCGTCCAGCATGTCCGCCGGGATGGCCTCCTCGCGGATGTTCTCGCCGTTCTCGCCGTCGAAGTAGAACGCCTTCATCGAGAGCAGGTCGATGAGGCCCTGGAAGCGGTCCTCCGCGCCGATGGGGTACTGGAGCTTCACGGCGTGGTGGCCCAGCTTCTCCTTCAACTGCGCGGCGACGCGATCATAGTTCGCGCCCGAGCGGTCCATCTTGTTGATGAACGCGATGCGCGGAACCTTGTAGCGCTTCATCTGGCGGTCCACCGTGATGGACTGCGACTGCACGCCCGACACGGAGCAGAGCACCAGGATGGCGCCATCGAGAACGCGGAGCGCGCGCTCCACCTCGATGGTGAAGTCCACGTGTCCCGGGGTGTCGATGAGGTTGATGTTGTAGTCGCCCCACATCGCGTACGTGGCGGCGGACTGGATGGTGATGCCCTTCTCACGCTCCAGGTCCATCGAGTCCATGACCGCGCCCACGCCGTCCTTGCCGCGGACCTCGTGGATCTCGTGGATCTTGCCCGTGTAGAACAGGATGCGCTCGGACAGCGTCGTCTTGCCCGAGTCGATGTGGGCGGAGATACCGATGTTACGAATCTTCTCGATGGGTACGTTGGAGGCCACGATCCGGTCCTTCTTCGATTGAAAAAATTGCCTGAGGGAACAGAGCAGGCGGGGCCCTTACTTCCCACAGGACCCAGTTACCAGACAAATCCGCATGACGTAGGGCGTACATCCGCCTACGTTCCACCGCCCTGTTCCGACTGAGGTCTCATAACAATGAGCGCGAGCGAAAACTTCTCCCTGGCCCGAGCCTGGCTCAAGGCCTTCAACGCCCACGACGTCACCGCCCTGGTCTCGCTCTACGCGGAGGATGCAACACACACCTCGCCCAAGATTCGCGTCCTGCACCCGGAGACGGGCGGGCGTCTGGTGGGCCGGCCGGCCCTGGAGCGGTGGTGGAGGGACGCCATCGCCCGGCTGCCGGGCCTGCGCTACGAGGAGACGGCCCTCACGGTGGACGGGGACCGGGTGTTCATGGAGTACCTGCGCCACGCGCCCAATGAGGCCCCCCTGCCGGTGGCGGAGGTGCTGGAGGTGAAGGGCGGGCGCATCGTCGCGTCACGCGTCTACCACGGCTAAGGTGCCCCCCATGGCGACCCCCAATTTCGACCGGGACTTCGGGTACCTGCTGCCCTTCATGGACAAGGTGGCGGCGGCCGCCTCGGACCTGCCGGACGCGGCCGCCCGCGAGGAGCTGGTGCGGCTGGTGGCGGAGGAGAAGGTCCGCTGGGAGCGGATCCGCGCGCTGCTCCAGGGCGCCCCGGGACAGGCCGGGGGGGCCAAGGCTCCGGCCTCCCAGCCCCCCAGGGCCGCGCCGCCCGCCGCCGCGCCCGCGCTGGCCCGGGTGTCCTCGGACGGGGTGAACCGGGTGGCCCCCCGCGAGGCGGGCCTCACGGTGGGCAGCCTCAAGGACTCGCGCTAGCGGCCGCGGTGGATCAGGCGCTGCTCACGCGGACCTGATCCAACGCGTCGTAGGTGGCGGCCTTGTAGGCCTCCGACAGCGTCGGGTAGTTGAAGCAGGTCTCCACGAAGAGCTGCGCGGTGGAGCCGGTGAGCAGCGCGGTGAGCCCCACGTGCACCAGCTCCGAGGCCTGCTCGCCCAGCACGTGCACGCCCAGGAGCTTCAGGTCGTCGCGGTGGAAGAGCAGCTTCAGCAGCCCCTGCTTCTCCCCGATGATCTGCCCGCGCGGGTTGGTGTCGAAGGTGGCGCGGCCGACGACGTAGGGGATGCTCCGCGCGCGCAGCGACTCCTCCGAGTCGCCGGCCATGGACACCTCCGGGATGGTGTAGATGCCGTAGGGCAGGATGGGCGTGAGCGTGCGCTTGCCCGGGCCGAACGCGTGCTCCACCGCGATGCGGGCCTGCTCCATGGACGTGGAGGCCAGGGCGGGGAAGCCGATGACGTCCCCCACCGCGTAGATGTGGGGCACGGCCGTCTGGTACGCGAGCCCCACCTCAATCTGGCCGCGCTTGCCCTGCTTCACGCCCAGCGCCTCGATGTTCAGGCCCGCGGTGTTCGCGGTGCGGCCGGAGGCGACCAGCACCTGGTCCGCCTCCAGCACCTCCCCGGTGGACAGCTTCAGGCGGATGGGCTCCTCGTGGGACTCGGGGACGTGCGCGGACTCCACCGTCTGGCCCAGGCGCAGCCGCACGCCCAGCGTCTCCATGCAGTCGCGCAGCCGCTGGCCAATCTCCGCGTCCAGGAAGGCCAGCAGGTCGTGCTTCACCTCCACCAGCGTCACCGGGATGCCCAGCGCGGCGAACATGCACGCGTACTCGCACCCGATGACGCCGCCGCCCACCACCACCAGCGTGCGGGGCAGGGTGGTGATGTCCAGGATTTCGTCCGAGTCGTGCACCCGAGGGTCGCCGAAGGGGTACATCGGCGGGCGGTACGGCGTGGAACCGGTGGCGATGAGGACGGTGCCGGCGGTGAGCCGGGCCACCTCCGCGCCGTCGCGCTTCACCGCGACGGTGTGCGCGTCCACGAAGGCGCCGGAGCCCTGGAACAGCGCCACGCCATGGCGCTGGAGGTTCTTGTGGATGCGCTCGCGCTCCATCTGCTTCACGCGGCGCTCGCGGAAGAGGAAGTCGGAGACGGTGGCCTCGTGGCGCAGCGTCGCGTCCACGCTGTAGAGGCCGCGCGCCTTGAAGCCGGACAGGTGCAGCGCCGTCTCGCGCAGCGTCTTGGAGGGGAGGGTGCCGGTGTTGGCCGCGGTGCCGCCGAGCACCAACTCCCGCTCCACCACCGCCACCCGCTTCCCCGCGAGCGAGGCCTGCACCGCGCCCCATTCTCCCGCGGGGCCTGAGCCGATGACCACCAGGTCGAAGTCCGCCATGGGCCCACCCTATCCCCAGCCCGGGGGCCAGGGCACCGGGAAGTCAGTCCCGGCCGGAGTAATTCAGCTTCTCGCGGACCTCCTCCTCGGTGAGCAGCCGGAAGCCGCCCTCGGGGATGCCGTCCAGGGTGATGTCGCCCACCGCCTCCCGGTGGAGCGCGCGGGCGGGCAGCCCCACGGCGCCCAGCATGCGCTTCACCTGGTGGTGGCGGCCCTCGGTGAGCGTCACCTCCACCGTGTGCTCGTCGCGCACGCGCACCCCGGCGGGGCGGGCGGGGCCGTCATCCAGCATCATCCCCTGGCGCAGCGGCTCCACCTTCGCGTCGTCCGCGGTGCTGAACACCGTGGCCACGTAGCGCTTGGGCAGGTTCGTCTCCGGGGACGTGGCGTGGGCCACCAGCTTGTCGTCGTTGGTGAAGAGCAGCAGGCCCGTGGTGTCCACGTCCAGCCGGCCCACGGCGTGCCAGGTGAAGCGGTTCAGCTCCAGGGGGAGCTGGGGCAGGAGCAGCTCGAACACCGTGCCCGTGCGGTGCTGGCGCGCGGTGGAGGTCAGCACCCCCGCGGGCTTGTGGAAGGCCAGCACGTGCGTGGGCGTTCCCTTGCGCACCGGCAGCCCGTCCACCTTGATGACGGCGTCGGGGGGGACGGGCGTCAGCGGCGTGGTCGCCACGCGGCCGTTGACGGTGACACGCCCCGCCTTGATGGCGGCGTCGGCCTCGTCCTGGGGCATGGCGCCCGCGCGGGCGAGCGCGCGGGAGAGCCAGTCCGGCTTCTCCTTGCCCTCCCAGCGGTTGGGGCGGGGCGGTGACTTGGGGGGCCGTTCGGGCTTGCGAGGCATGGGCGCGGCACTGTAGCCGCGCTGAAGGCGGCGGCGGGGTCTTCCGTTAGCGCCGGATGGGTTCGTCCGGGTCCTCGCCCTCGGCGGAGCCCGGCGTCCTGCCCGGCTCGTCGCCGCCCGCGATGCGGTGGGGCTCCTCCTCCAGCCCGCCGTCCTCGGCTGTTTCGGGCGTGCGGCCGGGCTCCTCCGGCGCGTCCTCGTGAGACGGCGCCTGCCGGCCAGGGCCGGGCTCGGTGCCTCCCACGATCATCGACTCGTAGGGCATGTGGTTCACGCGGTGCTCCCTTCCGTGGGCTTCGCCCGTGGGTCCGGAAAAGGTAGCGACGCGCGGGCCTACCGCCGCGAGGGGGGGGCGCGTCCCCCTGCCTGCTCAGGTCCCGTCCGTGGGAGGGGTGTCCCCGCCGGGGAAGTGCTTGCGCACGGTGTGCAGCGCGGCCAGCCAGAGCCGGGCCTCGTTGCGCGTGAGGCGGGAGCGGCGCAGGGGCGCCACCAGGTCCCGCACCGCCGTGCGCCCGGGCTTCTCGTCCACGAGGAAGCCCCCCGAGGTGAGCAGCGCCTCCAGCGTCGCCTCCACCCGGGCCAGCTCCGCGTCCGTGGCGGCCAGGGGCAGGGGGCCCGGCGGTGGCGCCGTGTCCGCCAGGTGCGCCATGCGGACCTCGTAGGCGTAGAGCAGCACCGCCTGGGCCAGGTTGATGGAGGGCTGCTCCGGCGCGGTGGGCACCGCGGACAGGTCGTGGCAGCGCTCCACCTCCGCGTTGGTGAGGCCGCTGCGCTCATCCCCGAAGACGAGCGCCACCGGCCCCTGCTTCGCCCGGGCCACCAGCTCCTCTCCCACGGCCCTGGGGGACAGGCGGCGCTTCCCCTCCACCTTGCGGGAGCTGGTGCCCACCACCCAGACGCAGTCGGACACGGCCGCGTCCAGCGAGTCCGGGCGCTTCACCCCACCCAGCACGTCCTCCGCGTGCACCGCGAGCCGGTGGGCGGGGCCCAGGTCCTCCACCTCCGGCGTCACCCAGGCCCAGTCGGACAGGCCGCAGTTCTTCAGGGCGCGGGCGGCGGCACCCAGGTTCTCCGCGTTGCGCGGGCGCATGAGGACGAATCGGACGGGCAGCACCATGGGCGCGCACCCTACCGCCCTGGTGCCCGGGCAGGGACCCCTGTTGACCGCCCGGGTGTCTCACCGCCAGTCTGCACCGCGAAATCCCGCGTCCCGCGCGTCCAGCAGGCCACCCGCGAGTGTGGCTGCCCGGACACCCTGTGGGCCCGCGGACGCGCACGGGGGAGCGCCGGCACGTGGTCGCCGGGCCGCACTTCCCGTGCGCCTCCGGGGGCACCACGCGCGGCACGCGGCATGAAATCGGTCCCGCCGCCACCCCCTGGAGGAAACATGTCCCCGCAGTCCGCAGTCCCGCCGAAGGCCGCGCGCACGCCCCGTGCCCGCTGGCTCCTGCCGGCGTTACTCGTGGGCGCGCTCGCCGCCGGCTGCAAGCAGGAGCCCGCGAAGACGCCGCCCGCCACCCCCGCGTCCACCGAGGCGCCCGCCGCCACCGCGACGTCCCCGTCCACCGCCCCCGCGCCCGTGCAGGCCGCGAAGCTCACGCCCGTCATCCACGAGCTGGCCAGCGAGAACGCGCTGCCCACCGGCGTCGTCATCGAGTTCGCGCTGCCGGTGCGCCCGCGCTACGAGAGCGTCGAAGGCAGCGTCATCACGGTGTCTCCGGAGGTCCCGGGCAGCCTGCGCTGGACGGGCCCCTCGTCGCTGCTCTTCACGCCGTCCACCGGCTTCGCCGCCGGCACGACGTACACGGTGTCCGTGGACGCGGTGAACACCGACGCGGGCGTCATCAAGCCGTCGTCCGCGCGCGAGTGGCGCTACAACTTCACGACCTACGCCTTCAAGTTCTCCCAGATCTACCCCACGCGCATGGACCTGCCGAAGGGCCGCGTGGAGGCGAACGTGGACTTCTCCGGCCCGGTGGACCTGGCCGCGGTGCGCTCCCGCACCAGCTTCCGCGTGGGCGACGCCGTCATCAGCGACGTGAAGTGGAGCACCCGCGCGGACACACGCAGCTCCCTGTCCGTGGCGCTCACCCACCCCAAGCTCAAGCCCGGCGCGACGGTGCAGTTCTCCCTGCGTGAGGGGCTGACGCCGGTGGGTGGCGCCTCCACCGTGCAGGCGCCCGCGGCCACCGGCAACTTCGTGGTGAACGGCGGCAAGCGCCTGGACATCACCTACGTGAGCCTCCAGGAGGGCTCCAGCGGCTACTTCTACGAGGTGAGCTGCCGCGACGTGGCGGCGGACGCCCCGGCGAGCCCCACGGACGAGCAGTGGGACTCGTACTACTACGACGACGACAACAAGGGCTGCAGCTTGAGCGACGCGGTGGCCCAGGACGCCATCCGCTTCAAGCCCAAGGTGAAGTTCACCGTGGCCCCGTCGCGGCGCGGCTTCCGCATCTTCGGTGACTTCAAGCGCGGCCCGCACACGCTCTCACTCGCGGAGGGCACGCTGTCCGTGGGCGGCGGCACGCTCATGGGCGCCTGGTCGCGCGGCTTCTCCGTGCCCGCGCGCCAGTCCCAGGTGCGCTTCAACGCCAACGGCCGCTACCTGCCGCGCAGCGCGTGGCGCAACCTGCCCCTGCAGCACCTCAACCTGGAGGAGGTGACGCTCACGGTGCGCAACGTGCCGCCGGAGAACCTCGTCTTCTGGATGGGCAGCGACTACTCGGAGAGCGCGGACGAGCGGACGAGCAACGTGCTGGTGCGCAAGGCGGTGCCGCTCAAGTCCACGCCGGACGCGCTGCTCACCACGTACATCGACGTGGCGTCGCTGGTGCCCGCGAACACGCGCGGCCTGGTGGAGATCCTGGCCGAGCGCGGCGACTACAAGGCCGCCGCCCGCATCCTGCTCACGGACCTGAGCCTCGTGGCCAAGCGCGGCGGTCCCGCCGTGGGCTCCAAGGACTCCGGCGAGGTGTGGGTCTGGGCCCTGGGCCTGGAGAGCACGGAGCCCCTGTTCGGCGTGGAGGTGACGCTGGTGAAGAAGAGCGGGCAGACCGTGGCCCGCTGCACCACGCAGGGCGAGGCGGGCTGCCAGCTCAAGGTCCCCGCGCCCGGCGTGGACGACAGCGCCCCGTTCGCGCTGGTGGCGCGCAAGGGCGACGAGCTGACGTACCTCAAGTACGACGAGCTGAAGACGGAGATCGCCAACTCGGACGTGCAGGGCGAGCCGTACCGCGCCGAGCAGCCGTACCGCGCCTCCCTCTGGTCCGACCGCGGCGTGTACCGCCCCGGTGACACCGCGCACGTGGCCGCGGTGCTGCGCGGCCAGGACAACCTGGCGCCGCCGGTGGGCATGCCGGTGGAGGTGCGCGTCATCGACCCGCGCGAGCGTGAAATCCGCAAGCTGACGCTGAAGACGAACGCGGCGGGGCTCGTGGCCTTCGACCAGGCGTTCGCGGCGTTCCAGGACACGGGCCACTACTGGGTGCGCCTCAAGGTGGCGGACCGCGACCTGGCCTCCTACGCGGTGAACGTGGAGGAGTTCGTCCCGGAGCGCATGAAGGTGACGGCCAGCACCACCGCGCCGGGCTACGTGCAGGGCACGGAGATCCCCGTGGGCGTGGAGGCCGCGTACCTCTTCGGCGGCTCCGCGGAGGGCAGCCCGGTGGAGATGACGTGCCGGCTGGAGTCCGTGCCCTTCAAGCCCAGGCAGAACGCCCAGTACACCTACGGCGTCTGGCGGCAGGACGGCACCACGCCCCGGCCCGTCACGCTGGGCCAGGTGAAGGGCACGCTCGACGCGAAGGGGCAGGCGCTCCTCAACTGCCCGGCGCAGGCGGCGTCCGGCCCCATGAAGGGCGCGGCGCGGCTGTCCGCGGTGGCCAGCGTCTTCGAGTCCGGCAGCGGCCGCTCCACCATCGGCGAGGCCACGGTGCCCGTGCACCCGGAGGCGTACTACCTGGGCCTCCAGGCCAACACGCAGAAGGTGAAGGCGGCCACGCCCTTCACGCTGACCGGCGTGGTGGTGGACTGGGACGGCCAGCCCCTCACCGGCGACAAGGCGCCGAAGACGGTGCGGTTGGAGTACCAGTTGCTCGAGGAGAACTACGGCTACTACTACGACGAGGAGTCCGGCTACGAGCGCTACCAGCGCTACCTGCGCCCGCAGCGCGAGGGTGAGGCGACGGCGAAGGTGGAGAACGGCCGCTTCACCGCGACGGTGCTGCCGGGCCGTGACGGCGCGGGCTACCTCGTGCGCGCTCGCGCGGGCAACACCCAGACGGACCTCGCCATCGAAGGCGAGGGCCGCTACTACTGGTGGGGCGAGGGCTCGCGCGTGGACCAGACGCCGCGGCCGCTGAAGCCCACGGCGCTGGATATCTCGCTGCCCGCGAAGGGCAGGGTGGGCGAGGCCCTCACCGTGAAGCTGAAGGCGCCCTACCGGGGCCGCGTGCTCTTCACCGTGGAGACCGACCGCGTGCTCACCACCGCGTGGAAGCAGGTGGAGCCCGGCGAGGTGTCCTGGTCGTTCACGCCGTCCGAGTACGCGCCCAACGTGTACGTGAGCGCGTTCCTGGTGAAGGACCCGCACCTGGAATCCGCCCAGGCGTTCATGCCCGACCGCGCCTTCGGCGTGGGCAGCATCGCGCTGGAGCCGGTGGACTTCACCCAGGCCGTCTCGCTGACGGTGCCCAAGGAGGTGAAGAGCAACGACACCCTCACCGTGGACGTCGCGGTGGAGGGCGTGGAGGGCCCCACCTTCGCCACCGTGGCGGTGGTGGACGAGGGCATCCTGTCCCTCACGCGCTTCCAGAGCCCGGATCCGCTGAAGGAGATCTTCACGCGGCGCGCGCTGGGCATCCAGACCTACGAGACCGTGGGCTGGGCGCTGCTGGTGCCGCCCGGCGGCAACTCCAGCTCCACCGGTGGTGACGAGGGCGGCGCGGACGGCCGCGTGCAGCCGGTGAAGCCCGTGGCCCTGTGGAGCGGCGTGGTGGAGGTGCCCGCCAACGGCAAGCTGAAGGTGCCCTTCAAGCTGCCTCAGTACCGGGGCGCGGTGCGGGTGATGGTGGTGACGGCGGGAGCGAAGCGCATCGGCCGGGCCAGCGCGCAGGTGCTGGTGCGCGACCCGCTGGTGCTCCAGACGACGCTGCCGCGCTTCCTCTCCCAGAACGACGAGATTCAAATCCCGGTCTTCGTCACCAACCTGTCCGGCAAGGCGCAGGACGTGAAGGTGTCGCTGTCCGCGGAGGCGCTGGCGGTGCCGGGGCTCGCGATGCCGGAGGGCCTGGGCTCGCCGCTGGAGCTCAAGGGCAAGAGCGAGGGCCGCGCGAAGCTGGAGGACGGCAAGTCCCGCACCTTCGTCTTCCAGGGCCGCGCGGTGCAGTCGGTGGGCGCGGCGCGGCTGGTGGTGACGGTGGAGGGCGGTGGCTACACGTCGCGCGAGCAGTTGGACGTGCCGCTGTCTCCCGCCGGACCCCGGGAGCGGCGCATCCAGCAGGTGGAGCTGGCGCAGGGCACCACGGACCTGAAGCCGCTGCTCGCCGGCTGGGTGCCCACCACGGAGCGCACCAACGTCTGGGTGACGAACAACCCGTACGCGAAGTCGCTCCAGCACCTCTCGTACCTGGTGCGCTACCCGTACGGCTGCATCGAGCAGACGACGTCCTCCACCCGTCCGCTCTTGTTCGTGAGCCAGTTGGTGGATCGCGTGGATCCGACGCTGGTCTCCACGGCGAAGGTGGAGGACATGGTGCAGTCGGGCATCAACCGGGTGCTGTCCATGCAGACGGCCTCGGGTGGCTTCGCGTACTGGCCGGGCCAGACGGAGCCGGTGGCCTGGGGCACGGCGTACGCGACGCACATGCTGCTGGACGCGCGCAAGCTGAAGTACCCGGTGCCGGACGACCGCGTGGAGAGCGCGCTCGCGTGGATGGGGGACGAGCTGACCCGCAAGGAGGGCCGCCTGGGGCAGGACGACCATTACGGCCAGCACTCGGAGGCGTACATGCACTACGTGCTCGCGGTGGCGGGCAAGGGGCGCAAGGCGCGGGCGCAGGCGATGGTGAGCGCGCTGGAGACGGCGGCGAAGAAGGCCGCGCTCAACGGCGAGGACCAGGAGGACCTGTACCTGCTCAAGGCCGCGCTGTGGCTGTCCGGCGACCGCCGCTACGAGAAGGAGCTGCGCACTCCGGACGTGTCCACCGTCACCGATGAGCGCAAGAACAGTTGGTCGTTCTATTCGGACAGGCGCCGGCGCGGGATGATGCTCAGCACCTTCCAGGACCTCTTCGGCGACGCGCCGGAGGGCGAGCCCCTGGCGCGCATGGTGGCGACGGCGCTGTCGACCCGCACGTCGGCGTACTACTCGACGCAGGAGCTGGTCTGGGGCATCACCGGCCTGGGCAAGCGGCTGCAGGGCACGGCGACCAGCTTCTCGCCGCCCACGCTCACGGTGGCGGGCAAGACGGTGACGCCCGTCGCGGAGAAGGACGCGCGCGTGTCGGACCGCACGTGGGCCCTGGCCCGCGCCAGCGAGCGCGCCAGCATGTCGCTGGACCTGAAGGAGAAGGGCGGCGGCAGCGTGTACCTCATCCTCAACAGCGAGGGCGTGCGCACCACGCCCGAGGTGAAGGTGGGAGGAGAGGGGCTGACGCTCAAGCGCACCTGGCGCTCGCTGGACGGCACCGCGCTGGACCTGAAGGCCCAGCCGGTGAAGCTGGCGGACCTCATCTACGTGGAGCTGGAGGTGACCAACACCCGGGCCGAGCGCGTGCAGAACATCGCGCTGGTGGACCGGCTGCCGGCGGGCTGGGAGATTGAAAATGCCCGCCTGGGGCGCGGCGGCAGCGTGGACTGGGTGGACGCGGATTCGCTCTGGGCCGCCGACTACGTGAACGTGCGCGATGACCGCATGGAGGCGTTCGGCACGCTGCAGGCCCACGAGACGAAGAAGCTCGTCTACGCGGTGCGCGCGGTGACGGCGGGCAGCTTCACCCTGCCGTCCGCGGAGGCCGAGGCGATGTACGACTCCTCCATCTGGGCCCGTGAGTCCGCGGGCACGGTGCAGGTGACGGGTCCCTGGAAGGACGACCTGCTCTAGGCCCCATGCGTCGCGTGCGTCTCAACGTGAAGAGGTGGGCGGGGGTGGCGCTGGCGGGGCTCGTGCTGTTGGGCGCGGGCCTCGCGGCGGCCTGGTGGGTGCCGCTGCCGGAGCGGTTGGCGGCGCCCCCCTCGGTGGTGATGGCGTACCGGGACGGGTCGCCCGCGTACGTCTTCCTCGCCCCGGACGAGCGGTGGCGCATCCCCGCGCCGAAGGACCGCGTCGACCGGGCCTATGTCCGCGCCCTGCTGGCGCTGGAGGACAAGCGGTTCTTCCAGCACCCGGGCGTGGATCCGCTCGCGGCCCTGCGCGCCCTCGGGCTCAACCTGAGCCGGGGGCGGCGGGTGTCGGGGGCGTCCACGTTGACGATGCAGTTGGTGCGCGTGCTGGAGCCCCGTCCCCGCACGTTCACCTCGAAGGTGATCGAGTCGTTCCGCGCCGCCCAGTTGGAGGCGAGGTTGTCCAAGCAGCAGGTGCTGGAGGCGTATCTCCAGTTCGTGCCCTACGGGCGCAACGTGGAGGGCGTGGAGGCGGCGGCGCTCGCGTACTTCGGGCACACCGCCCAGCACCTGAGCCCGGCGGAGATCGCCACGCTGCTGGCGGTGCCGCAGAACCCGAACCGGCGCTTCCCGTCGCCGGAGAACCGGGAGCGGCTGCGCTCGGCCCGGGATGACATCGCCCGGAGGCTCCTGGAGTCCGGGGGGCTGGCCGTGGAGGGCGTCGCGTCCGACGTGGCGCTGGCGGAGGTGCGGGCGACGGCGGTGCCGGACGTGCTCACGCCGTTTCCAAGGGAGGCGCCGCACGCGGCGGTGTGGCTCAAGGCGCAGCGGCCCGGGGAGACGTGGCTGGCGACGACGCTGGACGCGGGCACGCAGCGCTTCGTGGAGCGCACGCTGGGAGAGGCGGCCCGGCGGTTGGATCGGCAGGGCATCCACAACGGCGCTGCGGTGGTGGCGGACCGGGAGACGGGCGAGGTGCGCGCGCTGGTGGGGAACTTCGACTTCTTCGATGAGAAGCACGGCGGGCAGATCATCGGCTTCGCCACGGCGCGCTCGCCGGGGTCGGCGCTCAAGCCGCTCTTGTATGCGCTGGGGATTGATCAGGGACTGGTGGGGCCGGAGACGCTGGTGCCGGACATTCCGGTGGCGTACGGCGGCTACCAGCCGCGCAACTTCGATGGGCGGTTCCTGGGGCTGGTGCGGATGGAGTCCGCGCTGTCGCAGTCGCTCAACCTGCCGTTCGTGAGGCTCTTGGAGCGGCTGGGCGTGGAGGGCTTCCTGGGCTCCCTGCGGCAGGCGGGGGTCACCAGCCTGGATCCGCGGCCGGGGCACTACGGCCTGTCCGCGGCGGTGGGCGGCCTGGAGCTGACCCCGCTGGAGTTGACGGGCGTGTATCTGGCGCTGGCGGGGGATGGGCAGGTGCGGCCGCTGCGGGTGCTGGAGCAGGACACGGCGCCGAAGAAGGCCCAGGCGTTGGTGTCGCCGGGAGCGGCGTGGCTGACGCGGCAGGCCTTGGCGTTGAGGGATCGGCCGGACTTCCCGGAGCGGCGGCGGCTCACGGGGTTGCCGGCGCGGGCGCACTGGAAGACGGGCACGAGCTTCGGCAACCGGGATGCGTGGGCGGCGGGCTCCGGTCCGAAGCACACGGCGGTGGTGTGGCTGGGCAACTTCGACCACTCGTCGAGCGTGCACCTGGTGGGGGCGGAGAACGCGGCTCCGCTGCTGTTCGACATCCTGGAGGGCATCGGCCCGAGAGGCACGGCGGTGCAGGAGGAGGACACCGCGCCGCCGAAGGACCTGGTGAGCGTGGAGGTGTGCGCGTACTCGGGGCACCTGCCCACGGACGCGTGCACGCAGCGCAAGCGGGTGGACGCGGTGCGCACAGCGGTGCCGACGACACCGTGTCCGTACCACCACCGCGTGGAGGTGGACGTGGCGTCCGGTCTGGCGGTGGGGCCGGGATGCAGGGATGGGCGCAAGACGGAGTCGCGCGTGTACCTGACCTGGCCCTCCAGCCTGCGCCGGTGGCTCGCGGAGCAGCAGCGTCAGTTGCCCGAACCGCCGCCCCTGGCGCCCGGCTGCGTCGCGGGAGGCGAGCGCGACACGCCGACCATCCTCTCGCCACCGGAAGGGCAGGTGGCGCTGCTCATCCCAGGCATGAGCACGGAGGAGCAGAAGATCCCCCTGGAGGCGGAGGCCGCGCACGACCGTGAGCTGACGTGGTTCGTGGACGGCGCCGTCCTGGGAACAGCGAAGGCCGCGGAGCGCCTGTGGTGGAAGCCGAGCGTGGGCACGCACGACATCCTCGTCACCGACGACCGGGGCCTCACCGCTCGCCGCACGCTGGTGGTGCGCGAGCGGCAGTAGGACTCAGGACGCGGCGAACCGCCTCGCATGAACACCGCCCCCGTGCTCGCGGCACGCTGGTGTGCGCGAGCGGAGGCAGGCTTCAGCGTTCAGCGATTCGCCTCGCCAGCGCGACGCCGCTGAGGAACGCGCCCTCCAAACGGGGACCCGCGCACCAGTCGCCACAAGCGCCCAGGCCCAGCGCCGCGTCGTACAGCGCGGAGGCATCCAGCGGAGGTGAGGGCATCGCGAAGCGCCACCGGTGCGCCACGGCCTCCACTGCGCGCACGTCCCGGCCCAGGGCCTCCCCAAACGCCTCCACGAGCCTCGGGGCCATCGCCTCCGGCGCCTCTTCCAGGTGCGCCGCGCTGAACTCCGGCGACGCGTGAAGCACCCAGCGCTCACCCGCGGCCCGCCCCGGCTTGCTCGCGTCCCGAGCCACCCACGACAGCGGCGAGTCCTCCACGAACGCGCCATCCAGCTCCACCGCCACCGGCGCGTCGAACCGGGCCATCACGGCCCAGCACGGAGCCATCCGCGCGGTCCCCGCCCGGGCCGCCAGCGCGGGCGCACCCGCCAGCAGCGGCACCGCCTGTGGTGCGGGCACCGCGGCCACCACCACCTCCGCGAGCCCCAGGTCCTCGCCCGTCTCCGACGTCAGCCGCCACGCTTGGCCCTCGCGCGCCACGCGCTCCACCCGCACCCCGGTGCGCACGTCCAACCCGTCCGCCAGCGCCTTCGCCACCGCGCTCATCCCCGGCACGCCCACGTACCGCACGGCCTCCTTCGCGGGCGTCACCGTCCCCCGCGTCAGCGTCCCGATGCGCCCGCGCCACTCCGCCGCCACGCCCTCCGCCACCCACGCCTCCACCAGCGCCTGGAAGAGCGGATCCCTCGCGGTGAAGTACTGCGCCCCGTGGTCGAACGCGCCCCCCTCCGCGCTCCTCCGCGTGGACAGCCGTCCTCCTGGCCCGCGCCCCTTGTCCAGCACCCGCACGCCGAAGCCCGCCCCCGTCAGCACCCGCGCGAGCACGAGCCCCGACAGGCCCGCGCCAATGACGGCCACGCGGGGCAGGGGACCGGAGCGACGGGGCAGCAACTCATCCAGAACGCGAGAGGCGGGCATGGTCCAGGTGCTAACCCGGACCTGCCCGCCCCGCACGCCTGCTCATCCCTCGATGTCCGCGCGTCGACTCAGCGCACCTCCCAGCCCTCCTCGCCGCGGACGTAGCGCTTGCCCGCGGGCAGCTCGCCGTAGAACAGGGCGTCCTTCATGCCCACCACCGACGCGCCGTTGAACAGGCCCACCTCGCCCTTGGCGGGGAAGGTGATGCCCAGCGAGCCGGCCGTGAGCCGCACCGTCTGGCCCGGAGCCACCGTCGTGTTGCCCAGCACCGCGCCCATGGGGGCCTTCACGATGGTCGGCGCGTAGTCGCCGCCCGCCAGGCTCACCCGCAGGTTCGTGGTCAGCGTCATGCCCTGGAGCGACACCGCCTGCGTGCCGTGGTTGGCCACCTCCACCCAGCCCTCGCGCGGGTCGAACGCCTCCAGCACCAGCGTGGACTTCGCCGCCTTCAGCCGCTTCACCTCCGCCATCACGAACTCACGGCGGAACTTCACGAAGCGCTTCATGTACGCCTTGCCCGCGCTGAACTTCGCGTAGTCCATGTACGGGTCGGTCTTCATGGACGCGTCGATCAACTCATGGAGCTGGTCGATGTACGGGTCCATCACCTTCGAGACGAAGACCTCGGCCAGCGCCTTGTCCAGCCGCGCCTCCAGGCGGGCGCGAAGGACGGGGTTCAGCACCACCCGCGTGCCCATGTTGGAGAAGGTCGGCAGGTAGCCCGGGTAGCTCCCCTGTTCCAGCTTGCGCTGCTGGTACATCTTCTCCACCCAGCCATCCAGCAGCGTGAAGTTGAACAGCGGGTGCTTCATGTTGTTCGTGGAGACGGACTGGTCCTCCACCGTGTTCGTGTACCACCAGCGCGCATCGACGTTGTTCAGGTCCCACGGCACGTAGCGCCAGCGCCCGGTGATGTCGTCGTGCATGAAGTAGCTCTCGGAGTCCTCCACGTAGTTGTTGGACATCAGCGCGTCCAACACCATGGAGCGCACGTAGGATTCGATCTCCAGGTTCTTCTCCAGCGCGGCCACCAACTGCGGCTCCGGCGTGTGGTTGATGACGTCCAGCACCTCCCACAGCGCGTCGTCGGGCTCGCTCTCGTTCGTCTTCTTCACCCAGTCGCCCTGGTAGGGCACCTTCCACGTCTTGAACTCCGTGTCCTTCCAGCCCGCGCGGTAGATGGTCGCGTCGTCGTCCGGGAACTGCCTCGCCTTGACGAAGGCCTTGTTGACCTGCTCCACCTCCAGGAACACGCCCTCGTACCGGCCGTTCACGGAGAGCCGCACGAACGTCGCCTTCGACGCCGGCACCCGCATCGCCGCCAGCAGGTCGTAGGAGATCTTCTCCGCGATCATCGACGCGTCGGCGTACTCGGCGATGAGGTTGAGCGACGTGCGGCCCTCGAACGTGTCCTTGTCCGCGAAGCTGACGTTCCAGCTCTTCTTGTCGAAGTAGCGCGCGGAGGCCCCGCGCAGCCGCACCTTCACCGGGAACGTCTTGCCGTTCGCCTGGAACGTCGCGTCCTGCTCCCCGGTCAGCGGGTCCTTCATGAACTGCTCCAGCGTCTCCGGAGGCATGACCAGCGCGTACTCCGGCACCGTCGCCTGGAGCTTCGGCAGCGTGAAGGGCCGCTCCACCTCCGGAACGGGCTGCGGATCCGTCCCCGCGTCCGCGCTCCCGCCATCCCCGGGGTCGGTGCCCGCGTCCACCGCGCCGCCGTCGGAAGCCCCGGCATCCGGGGTGCCCGCGTCCACGGAGCCCGCGTCGGGAGCACCGGAGTCCGGCGTGCTCGGGTCCGTGATGCCGGGGTCGGTCACGGAGGGCTGTGGGTCATCGGGGTTCGATGTTCCGGCGCCGCAGGCGGCCAGCAGCATCGAGAGGCTGATCAGAAGTCGTAGGCGCATCATCGTCCGACCCCAGAGCAAGGCCCATGCCTCCCTGCCTGGAAGGCGGAAGGAACTGCGCATCACCCGCCAGGAAGGCCCCTGGGGCGACGCATGGGGTCCGGAGTGCCCAGTGGATGGAAAACCCTTTCCCTCCCCGGAATGCTCGCCTGCCCTCCGGAACAGGGGAGGCAGCCGTCATCACCTCCGGGGCGGGCAGCCGGGCAACAGCCACGGGACGCCGCGCTGTGCACGGACACGACCGGCGGACCTAGCTTTCCAGGAGCAGGCTGGAGGACGGCCCGAGTCCGACAAGGGAGTGATGATGGAGTCCTGGAACCAGACCTCGACCGATGCCGTGCGCGCCCATGCGCCTTCCACGATGAACCGGCGCATCGACGTCCACGTGGAGTCGTGTGTCCGCTTCATGGCGGAGCATGGGGACCGCTCGGAGATGAGCCGGTACCTCGAAAAGCTGGAGCACGAGTGGGACGTGCACCGGACCCTGGTCGTGGGCGTCTCCGGGCTGGCGCTCGGTGGCCTGCTGCTGGGCCGCAAGTCCGGCCGGGGCTGGCGCGTGCTCGGCGGCGTCACCCTGGCCCTGCTCCTCCAGCACGGCCTCACCGGCTTCGGGCCCCTGTCCGTGCTGGTGCGGGCGCTGGGCGTTCGCACCCGCCGGGAGATCGACCTGGAGAAGTTCGCCATCAAGGCCCTGCGCGGGGACTTCGAGCGAATCCCCAACGACGGGGGGCCGCTGGCTCGCGCCAACGCCGCCCTCGTCGCCGCGCAGTCGTGACCTCAGTGCACCATGGGCGTGGTGTAGCCGCCGCCCAGCGCGGGCATCAGCGCGGGGCCCGGCGTGGGCGAGCCCGGCCTGCGGTCGCCCTTGGTGTCGAAGAAGCCGTTGAGGCCGGCGACGCCGATGGAGAAGTTCGTCACCCAGCCCTCGTCCGGCTTGCCCTCGGCGGCGTTGATGTCGAAGGGCCGCGCGAAGTGCAGGCGCAACAGCAGGGGCCCCAGCGACAGGTTGAAGCCGACGACGGCGTTGAGCACGCGGTGGTCCCAGAGGTCCCTCGCGCCGTCGCCCACGCCGCCCGCGTCCACCGCGGCGATGGCCTCCAGGTCGCTCAGGAAGGCCACCCGGATGATGTCGTTGAGCGGCAACTGCGCCTCCAGCGTGGAGTAGACGAAGTGCTGGCCCAGCAGCCACCGCTCGTCGCCGAAGTTCACGCCGCGCAGGGTGTCGAAGCTGGACAGGTAGTAGGAGCGCGCGTAGCGGCCGCCCACCGTGGTGCCCGCGCCCAGGCGCGCGAAGAAGTTGGTGCGGCCGTAGATGGGGAAGTACCGCTCCGCGTCCAGGCGCAGGTTGCCGTACGCCTGCCCGTCGAAGGGCTGCACTCCGGCGGTGGCCTCCAGCAGCACGGAGCTGCCGGACAGCGGCCCCGTCGCGTAGTGGTACTTGATGCTGTCGTAGCCGACGCGCCCGCTCAGCTCCGTCTGGAAGCGGATGTGCTGGTTGTCCGCGCGCCACACGGACAGCAGCTCCGTGTTCGACTCGTTGCGCTCCGGGAACGCCAGGTAGAACTCGCTGAAGTCATCCAGGAAGTACTTCGTGCCGCCGATGCTCAGGTCGCCCTGGAGGTAGAAGAAGGTGCTCAGCGGGTAGCGCAGGCTGCCCAGCGCGCCGAAGTAGCGCTCCGACGACACGAAGAACGGCCGCTGCTCCGGCGGCAGGTAGTCGAACGTCTTGTCCACGCGGAAGCGCAGCGACTGGAACAGACCGCCGCCCCATGTCGTGCGCTTCTCGTCGTTGACGTAGAGCAGCAGGCCGTCCGTCAACTCGAAGGAGCCGTACACCGCCAGCGTCAGCACCATCTGGTGGTCGCGCAGCCGGTCCGACGCGGACGCGAACACCTGGCCCACGAAGCCGCCACCGCCCGCGCCCGCGAAGCCGAAGATGGGCCCCAGCTCGATGTTCTCCCGCGTGAAGGGCCGGTAGGCCTGCGCGTCGGTGAGCGGCTTGAGCGCCAGCGGTGAGGGCGGATCCGCCACCGGCTCCTTCGGGCTCTCCAGCGACAGCATGCGCGGCGGACGCAGCAGGGACGGCTTCCGCTCGCCGCTCATGTGGAAGAGCATCCACAGGCCGCCGTCGGGGCCGGGGCCCGGCTCGAAGACGCCCGTCGTCAGGTCGGTGCGCCGCACGATGCGGCCGTCCGCCAGCCGCTCGTGCAGATCCGAGCTGCTCTTGTTGTAGGCCACGAAGAACAGGCGGCCGTCCGGCAGCGCCAGCGGATCCGCCTCGTCGCGGTCCTCGCTGGTGAGGCGCTCGGCCTGGCCCACCGGCGCGTCCGGCTTGATGCGGAAGAGGTTGTACTTGCGGTGCGACGTCGCGTCGGACGTGTAGATGATGCCGGACGGGCCCCAGGTGACCTGGCGCTCCGCGAAGACGTCGTCGGTGAGCTTGCGGATCTTCGCGTCCTCGCCCTGCGTGAGGTCCACCAGGTACAGGTCGCGCAGGCCCGCGTCGTTGATGCCGATGAACGCGACGTAGCGCCCGTCCGGGGAGAAGGCCGGCGAGTAGATGGCCAGCACGCCCTGCTTGTCGACGCGGTACGCGCGCCGGTCGCCCGTCTCCAGCTTCACGTTGAGGCCCACCTCCGTGCCAATGCCCGTGCGCACGGCGGACCGCCGCACCAGCACGTCCGTGGACCGCTTCTCGGAGATGTGCACGTAGTCCTGCACGTACAGCACGTCGCGCCCGGTGCGCTCCGCCACGAACGCGAGCTTGTCCTTGGTCAGCGCGAAGTTGCGGCCAGACACCGGGTGCAGGGACTCCACGCCCGGCACGCCGTCACCCGCCACCTTCACCGTCTTGCCCGGCGTGCGCGGATCCGTGAGGTACAGCCGGCTCTCGCCCGTCTCCGGGATGATGGTGCGCAGGGCCAGCACGGTGCCGTCCGGACCGCTGGCCATCGCCGTCACGATTCCCGGCGTCTCGCCCAGCGAGTCCAGCGCGGGCGCCGTCTGCGACGAGTCCAGGTACGTCTTGAACGCCCGGCGCTTGAGCCAGTTCTCGAACCGCGCGGAGATGCGCTTGGGGTCATCCCCCGTCAGCCGCTCCAGCAGCTCCTCGAACTTGAGCGACGGGGAGTCGCGCGAGCCGCCCACCAGCCGGGGCGCCTCCTCCAGGAGCCGCTGGGTGATGCCCGCGCCGTACTCGTCCTCCAGGAACGCCACGCGCGCCTGACCGACCTTGTAGATCCACAGGTAGCCGTACGGCCCGGGGGAGAAGAAGTCGAGGAAGGCATAGCCCTTCATCAGGTCCGGGTTCACCAGCAGGTCCCGCACCATCATCTCCGCCTCGGGGTCCAGGCCGCGCTTGGCGTAGAACTCCGCCAGGCCTTCGATGAACCACAGCGGATAGCCGCCCAGCGGGTCGCCGAACGTCTTGGCCTGCTCGGCCACGGTGCGCACCTTCTGGATGGTGAACTGGTGCGCCAGCTCGTGCGTGCTGACCTCCTCGAAGAGGTGGTGGTCGCCCAGGTACGGCAGGGACAGCTTCAGGTCCTCCGTGGAGGTGACGCCCAGCGTGCCCTCGGAGACCGCGAACACGTTCGTCTGGAGGAACTCCGCGTAGCTGCTGTAGAGGATGTACGGGAACGTCTCCGTGGGCACGTACTTGAACTGATCCACCAGGTACCGGTACGCCTCCTCGATGATGGGCGCGGCCCGCTCGGCCACCTCGCGCTCGCGCTCGTAGAAGTAGAAGCGCACGCCGCCCGTCTTCGCGCCCAGGTCCTTCGCGTAGGTGTACTTGAAGCCGGCGTCGGAGCTGCCCAGCATCAGCGGCGCGCCGGAGAACACCGTGCCGCCGTCCGCGCCCGGGGTGCCCGCGAGCACGCCCGCGTCACCCACGGTGCCGCCGTCCGCCAGCGCCACCACGCCCGGGGGCGGGATGCCGCCGTCGGCAAGGCCCGTGACGGTCGGGGGCGCGCCGGCGTCGGACGCGCCCATGTCGAGCGAGATGCCGTCGGTCGGCGGCATGCGATCCGTCGGCGGCTGCGAGGACACGTTGCCGGAAGGGGTGACCTCCGCGCCGTCCACGGGGGACTGGCTGTCTCCGGTCCGGTCGGACGTGGTGGGCGCCTGCGGATTGGGTCCGCCCTGCACGCCGGGCGGGTTCTGATGCGCGGTGTTGTCCGGGGGCTTCGCCAGCCCGGTCGCGGCGGGGCCCACGAGGATGTCGACGTGGCGCCACTCGAACTCGTAGCTGTTCACGGGTGTCTTCCCCGCGCGGCGGGGAACGACGAAGACCTGGGCCAGCGCGAGCTCCGGCAGGAGCAGGGCCAGCAGCACGGCGATCACGTGCGGACGGGGGTTCAAAAAGCACCTCGGTACGGCGAGGAGACAGGCTATCAGGGGCCTGGAGGAAGGCTCCCTCTCCCACCGGAAACGCACAAGCGGTCCTTTTGTTTCTTTGCGTTGCGGTGGACGTCCCGGCGCTTCCGCCTCGGCGTGCGCCGGGGGACTTGGCGGCGGTCGGGATGGCCCGGTATGGAGGGGGGAATGAATCGTCTCTCTCTCGTCGCCGCTACCGCGCTCCTCGCCATCGGTTGTGGCAAGGACAGTTCCGCCAACAAGGCCGAGTGTCAGCTTGAAGCCATCGACCTGACCGGTTGTGACAGGTCGACGTTGAGTGCCGTTCAGGCGGAAGGCATCTGGAACGCCAACATCAACCTGAACGACGGCTACTCGGCCCCGTCGACCATCCGTTTCTCGCCCGGTGAGCCGCTCCTCATCGGCCTGGCGATGACGACGAAGCAAGTCACCCCGGACACCTTCTACCTGGCCAGCGACGTGGCGGGCAGCGCGGCGGGCTCGACGGTGCGCTACGCGTTCGCCGGCTGCAAGGCCTCAGGCCCGGGCGAGGTGCTGGGGGTGGTGCGGGTGTGCGGCAACGGCGCGACGGTGAGCCAGGGCACCTTCACCGCCCGGCGCGTCGTGCGTCGCGAGGGCGAGGCCGAGTCCGACCGCGTGGAGCTGCTGGGCCAGGGCGTGCTGCCCCGCGGCGCCGCCAACGGCGTGGTGGCCGCGAACGGCTACGCCTACGTCATCGCGGGCAGCGAGGGCGTGTTCGTCTACGACGTGAAGGACCCCGCGCACCCGGCGCTGGTGTCCGAGCTCAAGCTCCCCTCGGTGACGTTCACCAGCGCGCTCGTCAGCGGCACGACGCTCTACCTGGGCACCTACGCGTCGGGCATCCGCATCTGCGACCTGACCAAACCGGAGCGCCTCACCTGCGACACGTCGGTGCTGGCGGACGTGTCGGTGCGCGTGGACAGCATGGCGAAGGACGGCAACCTGCTCTACGTGGCCTCGCCGCTGCCCAAGTCGGACATCGTCATCCTGGACGTGACCCAGCCGTCCGCGCCGACGCTCGTGGTGCGCTACACGGTGGAGGGCGCCTCGCCCGACCTGAGCGAGTACCCCTACGCCCTGGCGGTGCAGGACAACCGCCTGTACGTGAGCAACTGGAGCTACGGCGTGACGGTGACGGACCTCGCGCCCCTGGCGACGGCGACGAAGCTGCCCAAGCTCCTGGGCCGCTTCGCCGGGCCCTCCACCAGCGCCCTGGCGGTGGGGAGGCTGGGGGACTCCACGGTCGTCTACCAGGGCTCGGACGCGTGGGGCTCCTCCCTCCTGGCGCTGGACGCCACGAACCCGGTGTCCATCGTGCAGCGCGGCGAGCTGCCGCTGCGGCCCGAGGCGACGCTGGGCGGCATGGCGCTGTCGGGCACCACGCTCTACGTGGCCAACTACCAGGACGGCCTGCGGGTGTATGACGTTTCCACGCTGGGCACGCCGAAGGCCGCCGGGTACTTCAACACCTGGAACGAGACGGACGCGGGCCGGGGCAAGAGCTACTTCGACGGCCTTCAGGGCGTTCATGTCGCGGACGGGCTGGTGTATGGGTGGGACACGACGCGCGGGCTGCTCATCTTCCGCCACACCCCGTGACGCCAAGGCTGTCTCATGACCCTGATGAACGGATGCGGCCGCTGTCAGACCCTGCCCGAGTCGCCGGACGCACCGGGGCGTCTCTTCCTGTGGCCGCCGCTGGGCCACAGCCTGGGCAAGCTGGTGGCCCACCTGCGTGACTCAGGGGGCACCTTCCAACTGCGCACCGACGCTCAGTGTGTCGTGGTGGGGATGGGGGAGGGCGGCCTGCGGAAGCTCTCCGCGAGCCTCCCCAACGTGCTGACGGCGGAGGAGGTGCGGGGCACGCGCGCCCTCTTCATCGAGGGTGACGGCGAGCCCGGCATGGCGGACTTCCCGCGCGTGGACTCCCTGCAGCGGCTCACCACGCTGCATCAGTCAGGGTGGCTGGTGGACATGCTGGCGGAGTCGCGGCTCACCAGCTTCTTCCAGCCCATCGTCCACGCGCAGGACACCTCGCGCATCTTCGCGCACGAGGCGCTCGTGCGGGGCCGCGACCGGGACGGGGCGTTGGTGCCCCCGAACCGGCTGTTCGACACGGCGCGCGAGGCGGACCTGCTGTTCCAGTTGGACCTGTCCGCGCGCACCACGGCCATCCGCGAGGCGGTGCGGCACCAACTGCGCACGCACCTGTTCATCAACTTCACGCCCACGGCCATCTACGACCCGGCCTTCTGCCTGCGCTCCACGGTGGCGGCCATCCGCGAGTCGGGCATCCCGGAGTCGATCGTCGTCTTCGAGATCATCGAATCCGACCGGGCCGCGAACGCGGCGCACCTGCGCGCCATCGTGGACTTCTACCGCGCGGCGGGCTTCAAGGTGGCGCTGGACGACCTGGGGGCGGGCTACTCGTCGCTGAACCTCATCCACCAGCTCCGGCCGGAGTTCATGAAGCTGGACATGGAGCTGGTGCGGGGCGTCCACGAGGACCCCTACAAGGCGTCCATCGTGCAGAAGCTGCTGGAGATCGCCCGGCAGCTCGGCATCCAGACGGTGGCCGAGGGCATCGAGACGCCCGAGGAGCTGTCCTGGGTGCGCCGGCACGGGGTGGACTTCGTGCAGGGCTACCTCATCGCGAAGCCCGCGAGCGCGCCGGCGAGCACCACCCCACGCCTCACGGATTGAGCAGGGTGTTGGACGAGCCCGAGCGCTCCAGGCTGGCGGCGCGCGCCAGTCGCAGCTCCTCGCCCGCGGTCTGGAGGGCGAGGCGCGCGGCGTAGATGTCCCGGCGGTTGGCGGCATCCCGGGCGAAGGCGATCTGCGCGCGGATGCGCTCGGCCTGGACCACGACGCCGCCCTGTCCGTAGGTCGAAGCGCTCTGGCGAACGACGGCGAAGTCCTCGTCGGCGATATCCAGTGCGTTGTCGACGTTGAGTTCGCCCTGTTCCAGCGCCTGATCCGCCGCGAGCATCCACTGGCCACCGGACTGGATGCGAGCCAGCCGCTGCTGCCGGGCGCGCTCGGCCTCGTAGGCGCGCTGCTCGTGGGTGTCCACCTGGGTCTGCACGGATTGGGTGCGCTCGGTGGCGCGAGCGTCGCGGGCTTCCATCTCCTGCTCCAGGTCCGCGACGCGCTGGCGCAGACGCGTCACCTCCTCGTTGACCGCGACGTCCTGAGCCGTCTGAGCCTGCCCCTGCGCGCCCTGGGGCGCCTGCGTCGTCTGACCCGAAGGCGCCTGCGCCGGTACCGTCGTGCCAGCCGCACCGGTGCCACCCGTCGAGGGCTGAGTGGCGGATCCGGTTCCTGTCGTGGCCGCCGCACCGGAGCTACCCGTCGCAGACTGCGTGGTGGATCCAGTCTCCGTCGCGCCGGCCGCCCCCGCGCCACCCGTCGCGGTGGTCCCAGTCTCCGTCGTGCCGGCCGTCCCCGCGCCACCGGTCGCGGTCCCCGGCTCCTGCACCGTCACGCGTGACGTATCCAGCGGTGCCTCCCCCGTGCCACCTGGAGCGACATTGCTCGGAGCGGTCGAAGAGGTCGCGCCCGTGTCGTAGCCGCCGCCGAAGCCAGGGGCGTTCGCTTCGGTGGTACCGGACGCTGGCGCAGTCCCCGCGGCACCCGCCCCCGTGGTGGGCTGCCCCGCGGCCGCTCCACCCGTGGTCGGCGCCGCCCCCGGACCCGTGGTGGGTTGCTCCGTCGAACTCCCCGCGGTTCCAGCGCCTCCCGTGCCCGTCTGGGGCTGCGCGGCCTCCGTCTCCGTCGACTCACCAGGAGCGGGCTCCTGCGCGAAGACCGTGGGGATGGGCGGCGGCACATACGTCTGGGCCTCCTGGACCGCGACCTCGCCCGAAGTGGCCGGCGGTTGGCCGTCGGACATCAGGGGCGTCAGCGAATAGTAGCTGCCCTCGGTCAAATCCAACGGGGCCTGCATGACGTAGCCCTGGGGAGGCCGCGCACCATCCCGGTCATCCGCGGCCTTCTCATAGGCATCCTGCAACGCGGCGGCGGCGGGGTCCCTGACGGAAGGATCTTCCGGAGGCAGCGGCTCCACGTCGTACGACTGCCCCATGCTCAATCCCGCGACGATGGCGATCCAGAGGCGCATGCCTCGAAGATGTCCACGCGCGAACGCTTCCACATCACCGCCAGCGCCCCTCCGCCCGCTCCTCCGCCAGGAGGACGCAAAGGGCTCAGGCCTTCGAGCGCCGGTCCAGCAGCTCGTCCGCCGCGCGCCGTCCCGTCTCGAGCGCGCCATGCACCGTGCCCTCATCACCGCCCGCGTGCGTCGCCTCGCCAGCGAAGAAGAGCGTCCGGCCCACGGGCCGCGCGAGCGCCGCGACAGCGTCCATCGCGCCAGAAGGGATGACCGCGTAGCCCCCGCGCGTGTAGGGCTCTGCCTGCCAGTCCTGCACGTGCCACGCCTCCAGCCGCGCGTTCAGCTCCCGCACGGAGACATGGAAGAGCTGGGACAGCCCCTGGAGCGCGCGTCCCAACACCACCCGCTCGCTCGAACGGGACAGCGACGCGGCGGCGGGGCCTCCACTCCAGCCCACCAGGTGCCGGGTGCGCCGGTGGGGCGACAGCGTCCACCAGGTGGGGAACGCGGAAGCCGGCGCGTGGAAGAAGCCGAAGCGCGCGGTGGCCTCCTGCTCCCGCCAGAACGCCGTGCGGAAGCGCAGGAAGATCTTCACCAGGGAGCCCATCGCCAATCGGCCCCAGGCCCGCTCCTGCTCCCGGACGCGAGGCACGAAGCGCACGGCCCCCGGGGCGGGCGGCTTCGCCTGCAACACACCCAAGGGAAGCGTCACCACCGCGTGCGCCCCCCGGAACGTCCCGAGCGGAGTGCCCTGCCGGGTCCGAGCCCGCACGAGGACCGAGCCCGGTCTCCAGCGCACCTCCTCGGCCACGGCGTTGAGGAACAGCGTGTCCGGCTTCGCGAGCAGCTTCGCGGCCATCGCGTGCGGCACGCGGTCATACCCCTCCAGCACACGCGAGGGCGTCGTGCCCCCGGATGCGTCCGCGGTGCGCTCCATGCGCGCGATGGCGAGCGTGCTCGCGACCTCCGGATCCGCGGCGTAGAAGCCCCGGACATACGAGCGCGCCATCGCGCACACGACGGGTGACCACCGGTGGATGTGCGCCTGCTCCTCCAACCAGTCGGCCATGGGGCGGTCCGGTCCCTTCGCGGACATCAGGGGCTCCTGGAACGCGAAGGCATCCTCCCCGTCACCCAGCTTCCCGCGCCACAGGAGCGCGTGCCTGTCGTTGCAGGGGCTCACCGTCAATCCCGCCCGGTGGGCGCGTCTCAGCAGCCCGCCGGGCTTGCCATGGATGAACTCGGCCCCCAGCTCCAGGGGCACCTCCGCCATCGTGTCCCGGAGCGTCGCCACGCGGCCGCCCACGCGGTCGCGAGCCTCCAGCACGATGACCCGCAGGCCCTTGCGCATCAATCGTTCAGCGGCGGCGAGCCCCGCGGCACCGGCCCCCAGGATGACGACATCCGCCTCGTGGTCCATGCCGCTCCTGCTTCCGCCCATCAGGGAAAGCCGCTCGCGGCCCACCGACGAGCGGGGGCCGCGAGCCACGGTTCCCCTCCCATGCGGGAGAGGAACAGGGGAGGGGAGACGCGGTGCTAGTAGGTCTTCGGCGAGCTGCTGGAACCCGTGCTGGAGCCCGTGTCCGGGTTCATGGAGGAATCGTTGCCCTGGTTCTTGTCATCCATGCCCGAGCCGCCCTTGCCCTCGTTGATGGACGAGTCCGGCGACATCACGTCGGAGCCCGAGCCGCCCGTGCCCGAGCTCGGCGAGATGCTGGTCGCCATGTTCTTCTCGTCCTTCACCTGGAAGCTGGCGCGGATCTCCTGGCCCTCCTTCAGGCTCTTGGCGTTCTTCATGCTCGGGTCGGTGAACTGCGTCTTGCTGTCGATGTCCAGCGGCACCACCGCGCCGCTGGCGCTGCTGACGTAGACCTTCTTGCTCTCGCTCTTGACGACCTTGCCCGTCAGCTCGTTCGAGCCCGTCATGCTCGAAGAACCCATGGATTGCGAGGACGACGACCCCGAGCCGCCCATGGCGTCCGAGCTGCCCGTGCTCCCGGAGGAGCCCTGCATGCTGCCCGACGACGTTGACGGCTGCTGCGAGCCCTGCTGCGTCGTGCTGTCCTGGGCAAACGCCACACCCGAACCCAGCAGCGCAACGGACGCGAAAACCCCAATGAGCTTCTTCATGGAATCTCTCCCGGATGATGTGAGTGGGACGGGGCGGCGCCACCGGGCCCCCCCGTTGGGAAAAAGCTAGGGGTGGTGGGAGTGGGGAACAGGTCGGGGGGAGGAGACCGCGTGAATGCCTGTTCGGCCCCCGGCCCATGGGACGTGGTCCGGAAGCGACATCCGGCGCTCCGGCCGCCGGGTGGGGTGCTTGAAGCCGCTTCCGGATTCACCTAGCGTGCTGGGGAAAGAGCGGAGGCTGGCCGCATGCCTGCTCCCCGCCAGGAGACCGAGACCTCGATGCCCCCGCCCGCCAGGCCCTCCGCGCCGCAGCCCCAGCCCCAGGAACTGCCTGTCCCGTCGTACCCCGCCGTGGAGACCTTCATCGAGAAGGCCTCCGCCAGCGACGTCCAGGCGCTCTTCGCGCCCGTCAAGGAGGGGCTCGCCGGCCTCAAGGGCCCGCGCGCGGAGATCGGCAAGAAGGCCCAGGCTGCGATCGCGCGCTCCGAGGAACTGCTCACCATGCTCGTGGACGTCCGCGAGAAGCTCGTCGCCGAGTCGAAGCAGTCCAAGGGCCGGAAATAACGGGCCTTTCCGGGGACCGGACGATTTCTTGTCACCAGCAGGCAACCGGCGGCTGGCTCTCCCGATAATCCATTGAAAGAGCCGAGGGATGATCCCGGGGCTCCCCTTTTCGAATCGCTGGCACCAGCGCGGAGGCTGAAATGAGCAAGATCGACAGCGGCATGATGGGCCCGAACCTGCGCATGAACACCCAGATGACCACGGCTCGGCAGACGCCGAACACGAGCTTCGGCGCGCGCGTGCAGAACGGCCTGAACAGCACCGTCGGCGCCGTGGGCGCGGGCGTGGGCGCGGTGGCGGGCTTCGTTCCGGGCGCCGGCATCGTCTCCGCCGCCGTCTCCTCCGCGCAGACCTTCTCCGGCGCCTCCGGCTCCGGCATGCAGGGCGGCCCGTACGTCGGCGTGATGAACACCGGCTCCGGCGCGGTGCCCTCCACCAACCTGCCGGGCGTCGGCGGCTCCGGCCTGCCCTCCACGGGCGGCTCCACCGGCCTGGGCACCAGCGTCGGCGGCGGCGCCTCGGGCGGCCAGGTGTCGGATCAGCTCACCAACAACAGCAGCCTCAAGACGATGATGGACGACAACGTCAAGCTGCTGAACCTCCAGTCGGCCATGCAGCACGAGTCGCAGCTCTTCACGGCTGTTTCCAACGTGATGAAGTCGCGGCACGATACGACCAAGAACTCCATCGGCAACATCCGCTAGTCTTCACGGACAGCGGAATCTGACCGGTGCAAGGAAGGCGGCCCTCGACGGCCGCCTTCCGTGCTTCCGGCGACAGGAAAGGAAGCGCGACGTCCATGGCGGAGACCCCTTCGGAGATTGCCAACAGCCTCGTGCCCCTGGCGCGCCAGCCGGCCATGGTCCTGCTGGAGTCCGGCTACCTGTGGCTGGACATGGGTCACTTCGACAAGGCGAAGGAGGTCTTCGCCGGCGCCGCCGCGCTCATGCCCAAGAGCGAGGTGCCGCAGATCGGCCTGGGCGCCGTGGAGTTCGCGCAGGGCAAGCACGACAAGGCCCTGGCGGCCTACCGGGTCGCCCAGCGGCTCGCGCCCCTGTCCTCGCTGCCCCGGGCACACGCCGGTGAGGCCCTGCTGTTCATGGGCAAGGTGCCGGAGGCCCTCAAGGAGCTGAAGGCCGCCATCGACCTGGAGCCCGAAAGCGACGGCGCGAAGCTGGCCCAGGCGCTCATCCAGGCGAAGGAAGCGGGGGCCCTGCCTCCGCCGAAGAAGTAGTCGCGGAAGCGGAAGGAGGTACGTCGATGGCTGTCGGTGGAGTCGGACGTGGGGGTGGGAAGGGCCGCGCGGGCGGCGTGAAGGGGGCGTCCGGTCCGTCGGGTGCCTCCGGCGCGTCCTTTGGCGGCAAGGTGGACCGCACGGAATCGCTCGTCGGGCCCTCGGGTCTGGTAGGCTCCAGCAACGTCCAGGGCCCCCAGGCAACGGATCCGATCGCGGCGCAGGCCCTCGCCATCGCCAAGCGGCTGAAGAACGGGGGCTTCAAGAGCAAGGAAGAGGCGACGAAGGCGCTCGTCTCGGAAGTGCTCCAGGAGAAGTTGAACATGAAGTCCGCTGCCCTCACGGGCCGCATCGCCGGGGCCCTGCAGGATGATCCCCGGCTGAACCAGGTTCTCGAGCGGCTGTGGTCCAAGGCCGAGTGAGCGCGCCGCTTGCCTCTGGGTGAAGACAGGAAGGTCATCCTGGAGAAGTACGGCCCGTACGTGCGGTCGCTCGCGGCCACCGTGCGCAAGCAGTTCAATGCCCAGCTCGAACTGGATGAACTGCTGGCCTATGGGCAAATCGGTCTCCTGGAAGCCGCTGAGCGCTTCGACCCCAAGGTTGGCGCCAACTTCCTCACCTTTGCCCACTACCGCATCAAGGGCGCCATCTTCGACGGCCTGAGGAAGATGGGCGTTCTGCGGGGCGCGGACGCCCGCACCGCCTATCAGGGCGAGCGCGCGACGGCGTATCTGGGAAATCTGGCGGACCGCGAGCAGGGCGCAAGCAACCGCGGGTCGTCATTCGACGATGATATTGGAGACATCTCGGATGCCGTGGCGGGCCTCGCGGCGGTTTTCGCGGCGGGGGCGGAAGGGGCGGAGGCGGCGGGCTACGTGGATGAATCACTCCCGGCGGATCAGCGCCTGGAGATGGAGCAGTTGAAGAACCGGGTGCGCTCGGCCATCGAGAAGCTTCCGGAGAAAGAGCGCAAGCTCCTGCAGGGCTATTACTTCCAGGGACGCACGCTGGAAGAGGCAGGAGCGGAGATCGGGCAGTCGAAGAGCTGGGCCTCGCGGCTTCACGCGCGGGCCATTGATCGGCTCAAGGAACTCTTGAACGAGGAGGAGGAACTCCCTCCCCCCTCGACGGATGCAAGGAGGGTGTCACATGGCGGCTCCGATGAGCGGCATCTCCGCGGGACAGGTGGCGCAGCAAAAGCTGCAGGATCAGGGCGCGCAGCAGCAGACGCAGAAGACGGGCGCGTCGAAGTTCGACGGAGTTCTCGCTGACAAGGCGCAGGGCGCCGGCCAGGTGGACGCCGCCCAGAACGTGAACAAGGCCCAGGCCGCGCAGGCCACCCAGAAGGCGGACGCCGTCCGCCAGGTGGAGACCGTCAACAAGGCGGAGAAGGCCAACCTGAACAAGGTGAGCGGCGCGGCCCAGCAGCCCGCCACGGCCAAGGGCGCGGAGCCCGTGGACGCGAAGGCGGAAGCCTCCAAGACGACCAAGTCGGGCGGCATGGTCTCCGACCTCGTCTCCGGTCTGGAGAAGGGTCAGGTCAGCATGGACAAGCTGATCAAGGAGGCCTCCTCCGGCAAGAACATGTCCAACGCCGAGCTGCTCGGTCTCCAGGCGTCCATGTACAAGTACTCGCAGGAGCTGGACCTCACGTCGAAGGTCGTCGAGAAGGCCACCAGCGGCCTGAAGGACGTCGTCAAGACGCAGGTCTGAAGTCCCCACCCCGCCGGGCCAGGGCGGCATGCGAAGGGCGGTCCCTCCCAACGTCGGGAGGGGGCGCCCTTCCGCGTTTTGCAAGGGCCCTGTTAAGCTAAGCGCGCCCATGACTCGCCGAACGCCCGTCTTCGCCGCCCCGCTCCTCGCCCTGCTGTTCCTCACCGGCTGCTCCATCGAGCTGCAGCACGAGCTGACGGAAGCGGACGCGAATGAAATCTACGTCCTGCTCAGCAAGAACGGCATCAACGCCAAGAAGGAGAAGGCGGAGGGCGGCAACGAAGTGCGCTTCACCATCGTCGTCCCCAAGGGCGACGCCGCGCAGGCCGCGGAACTGCTGAAGCGCAACTCGCTGCCGCGCCCGGTGGAGAAGGGCCTGTCCCACTTCGCCAAGGGCAGCATGGTGCCCACCGCCACGGAGGAGCGCGCCATGCTCCTCAAGGCCATGGCGGGCGAGGTCTCCAATGCGCTCAACCAGATCGACGGCGTGCTGGAGGCGCGCGCCATCGTGATGGTGCCGGAGAACAACGACCTGTCGCAGCCGGAGAACAAGCCGATGCCGTCGGCCTCCGTGTTCATCAAGTACCGCACGGTGGAGGGCGGCAAGCCCCCCGTCTCGGTGGACGCGGTGAAGCAGTTCGTCGCCAGCTCCGTGGCGGAGCTCAAGCCGGAGGCCGTCACCGTGCTGATGACGGAGGCCATGGCCCCCACGGCGGAGACCACGGAGACCAACCGCCTGCAGGACGTGCTCGGCGTGCGCATGACGGCCGCCAGCGCCAGCACCTTCAAGATGATCCTCGGCGGCGCGTTCGTGCTCATCCTGGCGATGATGGGCCTCACCGCGTGGACCTTCATGCGCGGAGGCTCCGGCGGCGCCGCCCCCGCCGCGGCGGCGCGCCCCGCGCGTGCGCGCGGCGGTCGCGAGGGCTAGAGCTGCACGTCGCTTCCCGCGGCCCTCCTGGGGTGGTCCGCGGGACGTGTCCTCCAGGCCGGGGACACGACTTCTATCTTCAGCGGGCCACCTGGGGGCCCGCGAGGTGACCGTTGGATTCCTTCTTCACCTCGCTCAGCAAACGCCAGACGATGATGCTGCTCACCGCGGTCACCTTCGGGGGCCAGGAGAGCATGGCGGCGCTGGAGCACCTGCCGGACGAGGAGGGCGCGCTCTTGCGCCACCGCGCGCAGGAGATCCTCCAGATTCCGCGCGAGAAGCGCCTGCCCGCGGTGGTCCAGGAGCTCAAGCGCCTGATGAAGGACCGGCGCGGCCAGTTGTGGACCGCGGATCCGGAGCGGCTGGCGGCGCTGCTCCAGCGCGAGCGCGGCGCCCTGGTGGAGGTCACGCTGCGCGCGCTGCCCGGCAACATGGCGGAAGCGGTGCGCGGCCATCTGCCTGCCTCACGCGTGAAGCTGACCCGCGAGGTGCGGCCGCAGGTCCTGGACATCATCCGCTGGAAGCTGGAGGAGGCGCTGGCGCGCGAGGTCGCGGGCCAGTCCGCGGGCTTCAAGTTCGCGGACGTGCTCAACCTCCAGACCCGCGAGCTGCTCACGGTGAGTGACCGGCTGGGCGCGCGCGTGCTGGGGCCGGCGCTGGCGGGGCTGCCCGAAGAAGAGCTGAACGGCCTCCTGGAGTCGCTGCCCCCGGACCTGCTCCAGCTCGCGAGCAAGTCCGTGGCGGCCAATGCGCCGCGCAAGCTCCCGGAGGAGGACGCGCGCGCGCAGCTCAACCTGCACGATGGCTTCAGCCGGCTGGCGGGCGCCATCCGCAGCGCGGGCGTGCAGCGGCTGGCGCGCGCGTGCGTGGCGCAGTCCCCGGAGTTCGCCGCGCGCATGCTGGAGAAGCACCGCGGCGAGTTCGGCCACCTGGTGGCGAAGTGGGTGCGCGAGGAGCGCTCGCGGCCGACCGCCCGGGGCGACGGCGGACGCACCGACATCGTCATGGACCTGGAGCGGCTGGCCGTGCGCGGCCTCATCGAGCGCCCCGTGCGGCTGACCGCGCCGCCGCCGCGCCCCTCCGCCGTGCTGCCCCCACCGCCGGGGGCCCGGAAGCCCGCGCCCGCGGCTCCCGGCGCCCAGGGGGCCCGTCCCGCGGCTCCGGCCGCCGCGCGTCCAGGGGCGGCCCCCGCGCCTCGCGAGGGCCTGCGCACCACCGCGCCGGATCCGTCGCGCTCGCCCGCGCTCCGGGCTCCCAGGGCCCTGCGGGGAGCCCCTCCCGCCGGAGAGTCCGCGGATGCGGGCGCCAAGCGTGACTTCATGGCCGAGCGCGCGGCGCGGCGCGCGGGTGCGGCGTCCAGCCGTGACGCGGGCCCGGGCGCGCCCCCCGGCGCACGTCCGCGCCCGGCGCCAGGAGAGGAGCGGGGCTCGTCGGTGGGGCCCGCGCCCCGCGCGTCCATGGTCTCGCCGGAAGGGGACGCGAACGGTTCGCGGATGCGCCGCATGCCGGTGGAGCGCGAGCGTGGGCCCGCGCCCCGCGCCTCCATGGTGGCGCCGCCGGAGGGCGAAGCGGGCGGTTCGCAGATCCGCCGGATGCCGGTGGAGCGCGAGCGTGGGCCCGCGCCCCGTGCCTCCACGGTGGCGCCGGAAGGGGACGCGAACGGCTCCCAGATGCGCCGCATGCCGGTGGACCGGGGCTCGTCGGTGGGGCCCGCGCCCCGCGCGTCCACCGGGGCCGTTCCCGGCCGCCGTGATCCAGAGGGCCCGCGGCCGTCGCGTCCCGCCCGGCCGGATCCAGACGGCGCCCGCATTGGCCCGCCGCCCTCGCGGCTGGGGGCACGCGGTGCGTCACGCCCGCCGGAGCCGGAGGCGCCGGAAGGCCGCTCCGTCCGGGCCGAGCGCCCCGCGCGTCCTCCCGCGGAGGCGGAGGAGCGCGCCCCGCGGCGCCCGGAGCCGTCCGGGGAAGCCGCTGACGGGGCCCGCGTGCTGCGCTCGCGCACGGGGGGCCGCCCCGCGGCGCGTCCCGAACCGGGGGCCGAGCCGGAGCGTCCCCCGCGCGTGCTCTCCAGCCAGGCCTCCTCGTCCCGGGTCTCGGAGGGAACGCAGGTGGGCCGCCGGCGCCCCCCTCCCTCCGACCGGCCGGCCCAGGATGACGCGGGCGGTCCGGGAGGGCGTGGACCGCGCGGCGGAACGCGCTAGCATCCGGTCTTCAAGGAGTGGCCCATGGCGATCGGCAAGGTAATCAAGGGGGACGGGTTGGCGGAGTCGGTGGTCGTCGCCACGTCCGAGCGACCGGCGCTGCGTCCGCCGCGCGCGGGCGTGATGAACGCCGAGGTCTTCGAGGCACGCCAGGGCGCCCAGGGCATCATCGAGGAGGCCCACCGCGAGCGTGAGCGCATCCTCGCCGAGGCCCAGCGCGAGAAGGAGGAGCTCTTCGCCAAGGCGAAGGACCTGGGCCGTCAGGAGGGCATCGCCCAGGCCACGGAGCTGCTCCTGCGCGCGAAGATCCAGGCCGGGGAGATGCTCAACTCCCAGGAGCAGGACATCATCGCGCTGGCGCTGAAGATGGCGGAGAAGATCCTCGGCCGCGACCTGGAGCGCGAGCCGGAGCTGCTGGTGGACATGTGCGCCGCGGCCATTGAAAACCTCCGCAACGCGCGCGCCATGGTCCTGCGCGTGCACCCGAAGACGGCCACGGTGCTGCGCGCCAAGCGCCCGCAGTTGATGGAGCTCATCGGCCGCACGGTGGACCTGGCCATCAAGGAGGACCCGGAGGTCGCTCCCGTGGGCTGCATCGTCCAGACGGAGTACGGCACCGTGGACGCGCAACTGCCCACCCAACTGGAGATGCTCCAGAACCTCCTGCAGCCGGACACCGGTCGCAAGAGCGGCCCTCCCTGAGCCTCCCGGCCAACGCCGCGCCCTCGAGCCCTCCCGGAATCCGCCATGGCCATCGACCTCTCGCGCTACTACGACCTCATCAAGGAAGCGTCCCTCGTCCGGGTGCGCGGCCGCGTCACGGAGCTGACGGGGCTCGTCATCAAGGCGAGCGTGCCCAACGTGCGCATCGGCGAGCTGGTGCTCATCAAGAACCGCCAGCGCGGCCTGATGAAGTCGGAGGTCGTGGGCTTCGTGGGGGACGAGGTGATGCTCATGCCCCTGGGCGAGCTGTACGGCATCGGTCCGGACAGCGAGTGCATCCCCACGGGGCGTCCCCTCACCATCAAGTGCGGCGACGGGCTCCTGGGCCGCGTGCTCAACGGCATCGGCGAGCCCATGGACGGCCTGCCCCTGGAGGGGGATAACCTGGTCGACTGGCCCGTGGACCGCGACTGCCCGGACCCCTTCACCCGCCAGCGCATCGAGCGGCCGCTGCCCCTGGGCGTGCGCTGCATCGACGGGCTGCTCACCGTGGGCGAGGGCCAGCGCGTGGGCCTCTTCGCCGGCTCCGGCGTCGGCAAGTCCACGCTGATGGGCCAGATTGCCCGCAACACGCAAGCCGACTTGAGCGTCGTGGCGCTCATCGGCGAGCGTGGTCGCGAGGTCCGCGAGTTCATCGAGGACGCCATGGGCGAGGAGGGCATGAAGCGCGCCGTGCTGGTGTGCGCCACGTCCGACCAGCCCGCCCTCGTGCGTCTGCGCGCCGCCTACGTGGCCACGGCCATCGCGGAGTACTTCCGGGAGCGCGGCGGCAACGTGCTCTTCATGCTCGACACGGTGACGCGTCTGGCGCGCTCCCAGCGCGACATCGGCCTCGCCATCGGTGAGCCCCCGGCGCGTCAGGGCTACCCGCCCAGCGTCTTCTCCATGCTGCCGCGCATCCTCGAGCGCACGGGCAACTCGGCGAAGGGCAAGTGCACCGCCATCTACACCTGTCTCGTGGCCGGCGGTGACATGGAAGACCCCATCGCCGACGAGGTCCGAGGTATTCTCGACGGCCACTTCATCCTCAACCGTGAGCTGGGCGCGCGAAACCAGTGGCCGGCCATGGACGTGCTCCAGAGCCTCAGCCGTGTGATGAGCGGCATCGTCAGCAAGGAGCACAAGAAGGCCGCCGGCAAGCTGCGCGAGACGCTCTCCACCTACGAGAAGCAGCGCGACCTCATCCTGCTGGGCGCCTACCAGGCCGGCGCGGACCCCCGGACGGACTACGCCATCGAGAAGTACGACTCCATCATCGACTTCCTCAAGCAGGACACGCACTCCAACTCCCCGTACGAGGAGACCGTGGAGCAGCTCATCAACCTGTTCGCGGAGTGAGCCGGGCCGCCCCCGGCGTACCTACGGACCGGACGGTTTTTGGGTAGGATGTCCCCACCATGCCCCCGTACCGGTTGCAGTCCCTGCTGGACATGCGTGAGAAGGCGAAGGACGAGGCCGAGCAGGCCTTCTCCGACGCCGTCAAGGCGCTGGCGAAGGAAGAACTGGAACAGCAGCGCCTGGAGGCGGAGCTGGAGCGCCGCCGCAAGGAGCGCAAGGCCAAGGTCCAGGAGTACTTCCAGCAGATCATGGCCAAGGGCGCCGGCATCAACGGCATGAACATGATGGGCCGCTTCGAGGAGCGCCTGAAGGACGACGAAGCCCAGGTCGCCCTCCAGATTGAACACCAGAAGGAGGTCGTCCGGACGGCGGGCCGCCTGGTGGAGCAGCGCCGCATGCTGATGGCCGAGGCCGCCAAGGAGCTCAAGGCCATCGAGAAGAACAAGGAGAAGTTCGTCAAGCAGGTGAAAAAGGAGCGCCAGGATCGGGAGGAGTTGCAGCAGGAGGAGATCGGCAGCGCCTTGTTCCTGGCCCGCCAGCGCAAGTAACCTCCCGCCGCCTTCCGCCGAGTCTGGAGAGACGCCATGAGCCGAGTTGATGATGATCGCGATGCCGCGCGCTTGGCCGAGCGGATGATCCAGGAGCGCAAGCTCGCGGAGGCGAAGACCCAGAAGCGGCTGCAGGGCGAGTCCGTCTTCTCCAAGCTGGTCCAGCAGGGCCAGGCCGAGCAGGCCCAGCCCAAGCAGGCGCAGGAGCTGAAGCAGCCCCTGGGCAAGCAGATCCTGGCGCGGCTCGCGCAGGGGCAGGGGAAGACCTTCGACGAGAAGCTGGCCCAGAAGGAGACCGCCTTCGCGAAGCCCGGTGAGTCCACCCAGGGCGCCCAGCAGTCCCAGCGCAACAGCGAGTCGCAGAGCCTGTCCAAGGGCGGCGAGGCCCGCAAGACGGAGGTCGTGGAGGAGAAGCGCTCCACGGACGTCCGCGAAGGCGACATGAACAAGGCCGAAGGTCAGGCCAGCCGGCTGAGCCAGGAGAAGGGCGAGCTGAAGATCGACGTCAACGCCGGAGGTGGCAAGGGCGCGGGCGGCGGGGCCAGCAAGGAGAAGGACGACAAGGGCGGGCAGATGGCCGCCGCGGGCTTCCGCTTCAACCCCGCGCTGATGGCGCCGGTGCCGGTGGCCAAGCCCAAGGACACCGCGGGCTCCGAGCGGCTGCGCGCCATGGCGAATGAGATCGCCCAGAAGATCGTCGAGCGCGTGCGCGTGGGCACCAACGCCGCGGGCAACGCGGAGTTCCAGATCGACCTGCGCGGCGACGTGCTCAACGGCCTGTCCATCAAGGTCAGCGCGAAGAACGGGAAGATTTCGGCCGTCTTCAGCGGCAACGACCGCGACACCCTGAAGATGCTCGAAGAGCAGAGCGACGGCCTGCGCAGCGCCCTGGGCGGCCGGGGACTGGCGCTTGAAAATCTGAGGTTCGAGGCCAAGACATGAGCCTGGAGCCGGACGACGAGCCCGGAGTCTTCGAGCGCACCATGTTGGTCGACACCCGGAAGCTGGGACCGCCTTCGAAGCCCGCGCAGGCGCCGGCTCCCGCCCCGGCGCCGGTGTCGCCGTGGCGGCCGTTCGCGTTCACGAACCTGGAGAAGGTGTCGCGCACGCAGGGCCAGTTGGCGGAGCGGCTGCGGTGGCTGACGCCCAACGCGGGCACGCTGGAGACGGTCTGCGCGCGCCTCAAGGCCCTCTTCGACGTGGACGTGCGCCTGTCGGTGGAGTCCGCCCAGGCGCGCCCCATGACGGAGCTGCGCCGCTTCCTGGGCGACCCGTCCTTCCTGGCCGTGCTGGCCCCCGGCGCGCTCAAGGGCCGGGTCATCCTCGAAATCGAGCTGTCGCTGGCGCACTCGGCGGTGGACCTGCTGCTGGGCGGCGCCGGTGAGACGGTGGGCCTGCGCCCCCTGACGGACATCGAGGAGGGCGTGATGGGCTACGTCGTCCTGGAGGCCCTCAAGGAGCTGGTGCCCGGACTGCAGCCGGGCGTTCCCCGGCCCCGGCTGGACGGCGTGGCGCGCGGCGTGGATGAGGTCTCCGCCCGCCTGGGCGAGGACGGCCCGATGCTGGCGGTGCACCTGAACGCGGTGCTGGGCTCGCACCGAGGTATCGTGCGGCTGGTGGTGCCGTCCGCGGTGCTGGAGGCGGCGGAGCCCGCGGTGGAGAGCGCCCAGCGGCGCGAGCACCGCCGCCAGGACATGAAGGCGAACGGCCGGCGCCTGTCCGCGCTGCGCGACTGGCTGCGCGCGGAGATTGGCGTGGCGGAGCTGTCCGCCCAGGACCTGGCGTCGCTGCGCATCAAGGACGTGCTGCTCCTGGACATGCTGTCGGCGCGGCCGGACCGGGGCGAGCCCGGCACGGCGCAGTTGCGGCTGGGCCTGGGGCGCACCGGCCACTTCGCGGCGGACGTGTTCGTGGAGCAGGGCCGCTACCGGGCGCGCATCACGGACATCATCCCCGGCGAGCCGGGCAACCCCCAGGGTGGGGAGCCCGGGGGCGCTTCGGAAGAGAACGAGGACTTCACCAACCCGGAGCTGGGCGTTCCTCCGGAACTCGAAGGGGCGGCATTGGACGACAAGGACGGAAGCGATCTGCTCAGCGACCTGCCCCTGCAGGTGGCGGTGGAGCTGGCGCGCGTGCCCATCACGGCCGAACAGGTGGTGGGCCTGCGCACGGGCCAGGTCATCGACCTGCGCCGCGGGGCGGGTGAGCCCGTGGACCTGTCGGTGAACGGCAAGGTGGTGGCCCGGGGTGAGCTCGTGGAGCTGGAGGGCCAGCTCGGGGTGCGCATCATCCACCTGAGCTGAAGCGTTTGCGCCCGTGCGTCACAAGGCAGGCGGGCAGGGGGGCGTGCTTGTGCCCGGGCCCGTGGCGGTCCTGACTCGGGTGCACTAGGCTCGCGCCCATCCATGGCGGTCCTCGGTCTCTTCCCCTCGCGCCTGTTGCTCGGCGCCGCGCTCTTCTTCGCGTCGCCCGCCGTCCTGGCGCAGGCGCCCGCGGCCTCCTCGCCCGACGCCTCCGTGGCGGCGCCGGCCCCGGAGGCGGCCTCCGTCCAGACTCCCCTGGCGGCCCCCGCCCCGGCCGTCGAGGGTGAAGCCGCGGCCCGCGCGAAGCGCCACGCGGACGAGCTGGACCGCGAGCTGGGCGTCCCCGAGGCCGAAGGCGCGGAGGCGCAGGAGAGCCTGGCCTGGGTGGTGGTGCGCACGGTGGCGCTGCTGGGCGCGGTGCTCGCGGCCATCTACCTCACGCTCAACGTGGGGCTGCGCCGGCTGATGGGGTTGCAGGGCGTGCCCGTGGGCAAGGCGTCGGTCGTGTCGGTGATGGAGCGCATCCCGTTGGATCAACGGCGCACGCTCTTCGTCCTGAAGGCCGCGGACGAGTACCTGCTGGTGGGTGGCGGCGAGGGTGGCGTGCAACTGGTTTCGAAGCTGGACCGCGACGCCGTGGAGCGCATCCGCGCCGCGCGTCCGCCGTCGTCGCCGGTGTCCCTGAGTCCTTTCCTCCAGAAGCTCCTCTCCCGCCGGACCGGTGGCACCACGCCGCCGCCGGGCGTCTGAAGGCCGTCACGTGAACCGTTCGTCTCCCGCTCGCCCGCTGCTGTTCCGCGCTCCGCCCTGGCTCTTCGCGGCCCTCGTGTCGCTCTCCCCCTTCGTCGCGTCCGCGGCGAAGAAGGGCGGCGACTCGATGCCGGATGAGATGGTCAAGGAGGCGGTGAGCTCCGACTCCTTCACCTCCCGTCCGCTCATCCTCATCCTCGCGCTCGCGGCCATGTCCCTGGTCCCGTTCGCGCTGATGATGGTGACCAGCTTCGTGAAGATCTCCGTGGTGCTCTCCATCGTCCGCTCGGCGCTGGGCACCCAGCAGATTCCCCCCACCCAGGTCATCACCGGCCTGGCCATCATCCTCACCGTCTACATCATGGCCCCCGTGGGCCAGGAGATGTACCGGGCGGGCGGCATCGACATCTGGTCCCGGGGCACGTCCGTCTTCTCCTCGGAGACGGTGGGCACGATGCTGGGGGCCGCGGACAAGTCCAAGGAGCCCCTGCGCGAGTTCCTGATGAAGAAGGTCACCAACAAGGACCGCACGCTCTTCTACAGCCTGGCGAAGAAGATGCGGAAGGAGGAGGACCGCAAGGACATTGGCCCGAACGACTTCATGGTCATCGTCCCGGCCTTCGTCGTGTCCGAGCTGAAGGAGGCCTTCCAGATCGGCTTCCTCCTGTTCGTGCCCTTCATCGTCATCGACATGGTGGTGGCCAACATCCTGCTGGCGCTGGGCATGCACATGCTGTCGCCCACGACCATCTCCATGCCCTTCAAGCTGCTCCTGTTCGTGCTCGTGGACGGCTGGTACCTCATCGCCAAGGGCCTGGTCATCGGCTACCTGTAAGGAGCCCCGTACTTCCATGAATCAGCTCACGTTCATCACCCAGGAGGCGCTGTTCCTGGTGCTCGTGGTCTCCGCGCCGCCGGTGCTCATGAGCCTCCTGGTGGGCTTCCTCGTCTCGCTGTTCCAGGCCACCACGCAGATTCAAGAGCAGACGCTCTCGTTCGCGCCCAAGGTCGTGCTCGTCTTCGGCGTGCTGGCCATGACGGGCCCGTGGATTGGCGGTCAGCTCCTGCGCTTCACCTTCCACGTCTTCGACCGGTTCCCGGCGCTCATCGGCAGATGAACATCGGCGAAGCCATGGCCGAGCTGGGTGCTCGGGTCAACCTGTCGGTCGTCATCTTCACGATGGCACTCATCATGTGCCGCGTGATGCCCATCCTCATCTTCAGCCCGTTCCTGGGCGGCGAGGTCGTCCCCTCGGAGATGAAGCTGGGCCTGGGCCTGCTGGTGTCCGCGGTGCTCTTCCCGTCCGTCGCGGACCGGATGGACCGGATCCCCCTGAGCGCGCTCCCGTACATCGGGCTGTTGCTCAAGGAGGTCTTCATCGGCGTGGCGCTGTCGTACATCGTCAACATGGTGTTCGACGCGGCCCGCGTGGCCGGCACGCTGATGGACACCATGTCGGGCAGCAACAACGCCCAGCTCTACGTGCCGCAGTTGGGCACGCAGGTGTCGCTCTTCTCCAGCCTCAAGGTGCAGTTGTGCGTGGTGCTGTTCCTGTCGCTGGACGGGCACCACATCATCATCCGGGCGCTCGCGGACAGCCTCGCCATCGTGCCGCTGGAGGGCTTCCCGCGCTTCAGCCGCGGCGTGTGGCCCTTCTTCGACCTGATGATCCGCTCCTTCGCGGACCTGCTGAAGATCAGCCTGGCGCTGGCGGGTCCCGGCATGGTGGCCGCGTTCGTCACCGACCTGGCCCTGGGCGCCATCAACCGCGTCGCGCCGCAGATCCAGGTGTTCTTCATCTCCATGTCGCTCAAGCCGCTGGTGGGCGTGCTCATCATGTTCATCGCCATCCATGTCGTGATTGGCCGCATGCAGCAGGAGCTGGCCAACATGCTCCGCATGTTCCAGCACGCCATCCAGATGCTGGCCTGAGCCGCTTCAAGCCTCCCGGGATTCCTCCATGTCGGACGAGAGTGGCGACAAAACAGAAGAACCGTCGCATAAGAAGCTCGACGACGCGCGCAAGAAGGGTCAGACCTGGAAGAGCAAGGACCTGACGGGCGTGGCCGTGCTCGTCGCGGGCCTGGGCATCGTCAAGGGCACCTGGGACACCGTGGAGCGGGAGATCTCCACGCTCTTCCGCTTCAGCTTCGACGCCATCGCCCACTCGGATGACCTGGCCCTGGCGACGACGCAGTTGCTCATCATGGGCCTGCGCACGCTGCTGCTCCTCACGGTGCCCATCGTGGCGGGCGCGGCGGTGCTGGGCGGGCTGATGGACTTCCTCCAGGTGGGGTCGCTCTTCACCATCGACCCGCTCATCCCGAAGTTCGACAAGCTCAACCCCATCGCGGGGTTGAAGAACATGTTCTCGAAGAAGTCCTTCGTGGAGCTGCTCAAGAACCTCATCAAGATTTCCGTCGCCGCCTACGTCGTCACCGGCGTGGTGCGAGACTCCATGCCCCTGGTCATCGAAACGGTGCGGCAGGACACGCACGGCATCATGGCCATCATGGGGGAGATCCTCTACCGGGTCTGCGTGCGCATCGTGATGCTCTTCGTCATCTTCGGCGTGTTCGACGTGTGGTGGCAGCGCAAGTCGTTCATGAAGGACATGATGATGACGAAGGAGGAGGTCAAGAAGGAGTACAAGCAGAGCGAAGGCGACCCGCACCACAAGGCCAAGCGCAAGGAGCTCCACCATGAGATCATGGAGGGGGCCCAGATGGAGGCCGTGAAGGACGCGAGCGTCATCGTCACCAACCCGGACCACGTCGCGGTGGCGCTGCAGTACGACCAGAACAAGGACGGGGCGCCGCGCGTGCTGGTGAAGGGCATGGACGCCAAGGCGGAGCGCATCAAGGCGCTGGCGCGCGAGGCGGACGTGCCCCTCTTGCGCAACGTCCCGCTGGCGCACGCGCTGTTGCGCGTGGAGGTGGGCGAGGAAGTCCCGGAGGAGCTCTACGACGCGGTCGCCGAGGTGCTGAACTTCGTCTACGGGCTCAAGCAGCAGCAGAACGCGGCGCCGCCTGCGCGCGCCTGAGGAGGACGCCATGGCCAGCGACGAAGAGGCGGACATCGCCATCGCCATCAAGTACGACAACAAGGCGGACGGCGCGCCTCGCGTGGTGGCGAAGGGGATGCGCCTCAAGGCGGAGAAGATCCGGGAGATCGCCAAGCAGTACGGCATCCCGGTGATGCGCAACGTGTCCCTGGCCCACGCCCTGTACCGGGTGGACGTGGGGCAGGAGGTCCCGGAAGAGCTCTACGACGCGGTCGCCGAGGTGCTGAACTTCGTCTACGCGCTGCAGCGTGAGCAGGCGGGCGGGCGCTGAAGGGGGCTGGACGCGGGCCCCCCACCTGTATTGAAGTCGGCCCACCATGGCCAGAATCAACAATCAGCCCCCCAGCACCGCGCTTTGGCCCTGGGGAGGTCCCCGCAGCGTCCGCGAGCGGCTGGTGGACCCGTCCCAACTGGACCGGGCGAAGAAGCTGCGCAAGGCGGGCAACATCAAGAACCCGTCGATGCCCTCCGCGGCGCTCCTGGACTTCATCGGTCCGGCGCACTCGTCGGAGGAGCTCCGGTTGCCCCTGCCGCCCCACCCGGGCGGTCACGACGCGGACCTGGAGGGCTTCAGTGACCGGCCGCACCTGGCCAGCGTCGCGGGCCGGGGAGATGACGGGCAGCGCCGCATGCTGGAGCGCGGCCTGTCCAAGGTGAACGCGCCGCCGGAGCGGCTGGAGCGCCTCAAGGCCCTGTTGCAGCGCGAGTCCGCGATGCTGGGCCTGGTGGATCAGGTGAGCGCGGAGTCGCAGGAGATCATCCGCCGCATGTGGGAAGAGCAGAAGGACGAGGGCTACTGACCCATGGCGGCGCTGGACCCGGAAGATCCGCAGGACGAGGCGAAGCTCACCGCGCTCCTGCAGCGCTGGGCGGAGGGCAAGGCCACGCTCCGCGAGGTGCGCGGCTACTCCAACGACGAGCTGTACGCCATCGCCAAGACGGCCTACTTCTTCTTCTACCAGGGCCGGATAGCGGAGGCGCGCACGCTCTTCCAGGGCCTCTACGCCATCAACCCCACGGACGTGTACTTCGCCAAGGCGCTCGGGGTGGTGGAGATGGCCGCGGGGAACGGGCAGGGCGCGCTCGCCGCCTTCGACGTGGCCGCCAAGCTGGCCCCCCAGGACCCGTCCGTCTACGTGGGCCGCGCGGAGGTGAAGTTGGCCATGGGACAGAAGCCCCAGGCCCTGGAGGACCTGCGCCGTGCGGCGGCCATGCCTCCGGCGGATGATCCGGTGGTGCGCAAGGCCGGCGCCATGGTCACCGCCCTCACCCGGCGTTGAGCCACGGGGTGGGACCGCCTCCTGGCGCGTGGGATGGAAGCCCCGTAATCTCTGTTAGGCTGGATTCATTCACCTCAACCGATGGAGCGGTTCATGAGCACCCCCCCCAAGACACAGCTTCCGCTGCCCCCGGAGCCGCCGGAGCTGAAGGAGAAGCGCGACAAGCTGCTGGCGGAGCTGGATGTCCAGGGCAAGACGGCCCAGGGCACGTTCCTCCAGGTGGTGCGCAACATGCGCAAGCTGGTGGCCGCGTCGGCTCCCGGCACGCCGCTGGATGAGGGGATGTACAAGGACGTCACGGATTCGCTGAACCGCTTCATGAAGGACCCCATCCTGCCGCCCCCGGCCATCCTGGGGAGCGTGGTGGAGTACCTGCAGTACCGCATCAGCACCTACGGCATGACCATCCAGAGCGCCGTGATGGAGATGAACCCGGAGCTGGGCGCCAAGTTCGCCGTGACGCCCCCGGCCGCCGCGGCCGCTCCCGCGGCGCCTGCTCGCGGCCCGGCGGGCGGGCTCAAGACGTCGGATGGCTTCGAGAGCTCGAGCCGCCCGAAGATCGCGCTGACCCGCGAGGACTCCCTGCCCGGCGCCGCCAAGCCGGTGGACCCCCGCGCCGAGTCGCAGCAGCAGCTCGACTCCTTCAAGGCGTGGATGAAGAACCCCGCCCTGGGCAAGCTGAAGGGCTGATCCTCCCGGGGGGCCGAGGAGGGGAGCCGGGAAGAAATGATCCCGGGAAATTCCGAGGAAACTCCGGTCCCCCCTCAGCGATAATCCTTTTGTAGCTGGTGCCGCACGAACCCATCCCGCCGTACCAGGAGAACTCTCATGGCCACGATCGACGTCTTCAACAAGGCTGTTAACACCGCGAAGAGCACCACCGGCACGGCGATGGACAAGATGATCGCCGCGGCCCCCGAGGAGCAGAAGGGCTTCCTCCAGGCGCAGAAGCAGGTGCAGCTCGAGTCGCAGATCATGAGCACCATCACGAACCTCATGAAGAAGATGGACGACATGGCGATGGCCGCCGTGAACAACCTGAAGTAGTCCTTCGCAGGTTGTTGGTCCGCTCCGGCCCCGTGCTGATGCCCTCCAGGGCATCGGTCCGGGGCCGGTGGCATTTCCGGCCAGCGGTGGCGCGACGCGGCGGGAGCGGGGGAAAAATGATCGCGAAAAAATCCCCAGGAAACTCCGGTTCGCCCTCAGCGATAATCCTTTTGTAGCTGGTGCCGCACGAACCCATCCCGCCGTACCAGGAGAACTCTCATGGCCACGAGACGACATGGCGATGGCCGCCGTGAACAACCTGAAGTAGTCCTTCGCAGGTTGTTGGTCCGCTCCGGCCCCGTGCTGGTGCCCTCCAGGGCATCGGTCCGGGGCCGGTGGCGTTTCCGGGCTCCTTCCACGCGCCGCCGCCGGTGGAAAGGATCCGGAAACTTCCACTAGGCTCACGCCGATAACCCAGGAAACGCAGCACTTAGAACGAGGTTTGGATCATGGGCTCCTCCCCGATTAACGGTTCTGCTCCCCGCGTCGGCATCGCGACCACCTCCACTGCCAGGCCGGCGACCGGCTCGCAGGCTGTCGTGAAGCAGGAGAACCTGCTCCGCGCCACGACGGATCAGCTCGCCAAGGGCCTCCAGACGCTCCAGGCGAAGAGCGCCCCGCAGACGGCCGCCGCGGGCCAGAGCCAGAAGTCGGCCCAGGCCGACAAGCCCTCCGCCGAGCAGGCCATCCAGGACGTCGCCGGTCAGTTCGGTGACTACCTGGGCAGCCTGGGTGAGAAGGCCGGCACGCGCGCGCTGGACAAGGCGCAGAAGTCGGTCGCGGACTTCATCGCGAAGAACCCGGACGCCACTCCCGAGCAGATCAACGCGGAGGCGAAGAAGGCCTTCAACAAGGAGACCAGCGCCGAGTACATCTTCAAGAGCGTCATCGAGAAGTCGCTGAGCGACGTGATGGCGAAGGTCCAGGAGCGGATCGACGAGCAGGGCTGAGGTCCGGCTCACGCCGACAAGGGGACCCCGTCTGGAACTGGCGGGGGCCCCGGGCTAGACTCCCCGCCGCTGCTGTCCCCGCCCCGGTGAACGCGCCGATGACGACTGAATCCAAGGCCACGGTGTCGAACGACAACGAGAAGCCCCTGTCCGGACCGGAGATGCTCGAGCGGGCCACGGAGGGTTTCAACCTCTTCCAGGACGGGAACTTCAACGAGTCGCTGGCCATCTTCGAGAAGCTCTCGGCCATGGACTCGAGCGAGGCCTACTTCCAGACCGCGCTGGGCGCCTGCCACCTGGCGCTGGAGGACCTGGACACCGCCGTGGCGTGCTTCAACCGCGCCATCGAGCTGGATCCCACCGACATCACCCCCTTCGTCAACCGGGGCGAGGCCTTCCTCCGCCAGGGCCGCACGGCGGAAGCGGCCCGTGACTTCCAGCATGCCGTGTCGCTGGATCCCGAGGACAAGGACCCCTTGAGCCGTCGTGCGCGCATGCTCGCCGCCGCGGCCCTGGAGAGCTCGGACGAGGCTTCGGAATCCGAAGCCCCCGAGGACCGCTCGTAGGCTGTCCGCAGGCTCCCTCGCCGGACAGGTGAGGGAAGGCCCCCCCTTGGGCTCGGGGGCGCGCACGGATTAGGATGGCCCCGCCGATGGCCAACGCCGATCCGAACAGCTTCCTGAACAAGTACTCCGACATCGTCCTGGCGGTGGTCGTCGTGGCCATCGTCGCGATGATGATCGTCCCGCTGCCGACGATCATCCTGGACGTGTTGCTGACGCTGAACATCAGCATCTCGGTGGTACTGCTCCTCATCTCCCTCTACGTGCCCAGCGCGCTGTACCTGTCGTCGTTCCCGACGATCCTGCTGATCACGACGATGTTCCGCCTGTCGCTGACCATCTCCACCACGCGACTCATCCTGCTCACCGGCGACCCGGGCGAAGTGGTGGTGGCGTTCGGTAACTTCGTGGTGCAGGGCAACTTCGTCGTCGGCGCCATCCTCTTCCTCATCCTGGTGGTGGTGAACTTCATCGTCATCTCCAAGGGCTCGGAGCGCGTCGCGGAAGTGGCCGCGCGCTTCACCCTGGACGCCATGCCCGGCAAGCAGATGTCCATCGACGCGGACCTGCGCGCCGGCGTGATTGATCAGGACCAGATGAAGAAGAAGCGCCGCGACCTGGAGCGTGAGAGCCAGCTCTTCGGCGCCATGGACGGCGCGATGAAGTTCGTGAAGGGCGACGCCATCGCGTCCATCATCATCACGGTCATCAACATCGTGGGCGGCCTGATCATCGGCGTCACCCAGAAGGGCATGGCCGCCGGTGACGCCGCGCAGAAGTACACGCTGCTCACCATCGGTGACGGTCTGGTCGGCATGATCCCCGCCATCCTCATCTCCACCTGCGCCGGCATCCTGGTGACGCGCGTGGGCGGCGAGGAGGAGGGCGCGCACCTGGGCAAGGACGTGGGCAGCCAGCTCACCGCCTTCCCGAAGGCCATCGCCATCGCGGCGGCCATGCTCGTGGGCCTGGGCCTCATCCCCGGCCTCCCCAAGATTCCCTTCTTCCTGCTGGGCGCGGGCGCGGGCTTCGGCGCCTGGACGATGATGCGCAAGCGCGACGAGGCGCTGGCCGCCGAGGAGGCCGGCCCCGCGATGGAGTCCAGCTTCGGCACGCCCGTGTCCGCCGAGCCCCCGCCCAAGGAGCAGCTCAACCCGGACTCGGAGCTGTTCATCCCCGTCGTCACGCCCATCGTGCTGGAGGTCTCCGACGCGCTGGTGCCCTTCGTGGACTCGCGGCAGGACGGCGGCAAGTTCCTCTTCGAGCTCATCCCGTTCATGCGCGACGGCCTCTTCGTGGAGCTGGGCGTGCGCTTCCCCGGCGTGCGCGCGCGCGGCAACGGCGGCCTGCCGCCCGGGGCCTACCAGATCCAAATCAACGAAGTGCCCGTCGTCACCGGCCAGGCCACCCTGGGCCACATCCTGGTGAACGACACGGTGGAGCGCCTCAAGCTGATGAACATCCCCGGCTTCGAGGCCATCAACCCCGCGACGCGCCAGCCGGCCGCGTGGGTGCCCGAGCAGTTCCGGGAGACGCTCGAGTCCGCGGGCCTCACCACCTGGGACGTGCCCGGCTACATCATCCTGCACACCGCCGCCGTGCTCCGGAAGAACGCGCGCGAGTTCGTGGGCGTGCAGGAGACGCAGACGATGCTGGAGCAGTTGGAGAAGGCGTTCCCGGCCATCGTGAAGGAGGTCGTCCCGAAGATCGTCAACGTGCTGAAGCTGACGGACATCCTCGGGCGCCTGGTGGAGGAGGAGATCTCCATCCGCGACCTGCGCGGCATCCTCCAGGCCCTGTCCGAGTACGGCCAGGTGGAGGCCGACAACGTCATGCTCACCGAGCATGTCCGCGCCTCGCTGCGCCGCTACATCTCCCACAAGTACGCGCGCGGCACCGGCACGCTGGTGGTGTACCTGCTCGACCCGAACATCGAGGAGGCCATCCGCAGCTCCATCAAGCGCACCTCCGCGGGCGCGCACCTGGCGCTGGAGCCGGAGATCGCCCAGGAGATCGTCGGCGCGGTGCGCTCGGAGTGCGGCCACCTGCCGCCCAGCGCCCAGCGCCCCGTCATCCTCACGGCGATGGACATCCGCCGCTACGTGCGCAAGCTGCTGGAGTACGAGTTCAACCCCTCGTTCTCCATCCTCAGCTACCAGGAGCTGTCCCCGGACCTGAACATCCAGCCGGTGGCGCGCATCTCCTCCGGCCGGTAGCGGCCGGGAGCGGCTGAAGCACCCAGGGCCTCCGCTTCGTCGAGCGGGGGCCTTGTCTTTTCCGGGGGAAGGAGAAGGGGAGGGCGCGGCTCAGGCGCCGGCGAGCACGGCGATCATCAGCACCAGGAAGCTCAGCCCCACCACGCCCATGACGATGAGCGGGACGAGCTTCTTCTTGTCCGCCAGCGCGGACATGGCCGCCGGGGCGGGCTCGGGCTCCGGCTCCGGCATGGGCAGCTCCTCGCCCCCGTCGGGCTGCGGCTCCTCGGAGGAGGACGCGGACCCGTCCTCCGAGGCGGGCGGCTCCTCCGGCGGCGCGGGGGCGGGCTCCGGCTCCGGTTCGGGCTCCGGCGGGGGCGGCTCCTCGCGCTTGGGCGGGGAGGGGCGCGGCGGCGACGGGGCCGGGACGACGGCGGAGCGCTCCGCGGAGAGGCTCACCGCGGGCTCGTCGGGGGGCTCGGCGGGGTCCACGTAGACGAAGCGGGTGGCGCCAATCTCCAGCTCGTCGCCGTCCTTGAGCGCCTTGCGGTTCACCCGCTTCTTGTTGACCTTGATGCCGTTGCGGCTGCCCAGGTCCTCCACGTGCGTGCCGGACCAGTCACGGCGCACCTTGGCGTGCTTGCGGGAGACGAGGTCGTCCTTGAGGATGACGTCGGCTTCCTTCTCGTCGCGGCCGAAGATGTGCTCCTGGGCCTCGGAGATTTCGATGCGCTGGCCCTCGCGCGGGCCGTTCATGTAGCGCAGGAAGCGCTCCTCGCCGCCGGCGAGCCCGCGCATCGCGTCCTTCAGGATGCCGCGCGCCAGGAAGGACGTCTTGTCGCTGACGTCCGGGGCGATCTCGACGACCTTGTCGAAGCGGACGTCGTACTGCGCGATGGCGATGACGTCGCCGTTGCGCAGCAGCTCCTTCTCTCCCTTGGGGAGCGTCTTGCCGTTGATCTTCGTGCCGTAGGCGCTGCCCAGGTCCTCCAGGAAGTAGAGGGTGCCCTCCTGGCTGATGCGCGCGTGGTTGCGCGACACCGCCTGCTGCGGGAGCACCACCTGGCAGGTCTTGTCCCGCCCCAGGGTGATGACGGAGTCGTCGAGGACGACCTCTTTGCCCGAGGCGCCTCCGGCCTCGCTGCGCTGCGTGACGGTCAGACGGACGCTCATCGCGTGTGTCGCTACCCGAAGGGACGGCTAGAACGAGTCGTTGGCCAGGAATCTCTCACACGTCAGGTACTCGGTGGGGAATTCCTCGGAGGTTCCAAACTTCATGAAGTTCTTGCAGGCCGTCTGCGCGTGGGTCTGCTTGTGGGCCTCGGAGAAGATCTGGAAGAGGCCGAAGTGGCAGGGCGCGAACTTGGCGTCCAGCTTCACGCACTTGCGGTAGGCGCTCTCCTCCTCCGCGAGCAGGCCCTTCTCCCGGTACTGGCGCGCGAGCAGGTACATGGCCGGGGCGCTGTTCTCCGCCGTCTGGGTGTCCTTGAGCTCCTTGAGGGCGGAGTCGGTGAGGGCCACCTTGCGCTGGGCCACGGCCAGGTTGTTGAGGCAACTGGCGTTCTTCTCATCCAGGCGGGCGCAGTTGCCGAAGGCCTCGCGGGCCTCCGCGAAGCGGCTCTGCTCCATCAGCACGGTGCCCAGGTCGTGCCACACCTCCGCGGAGTCGGGGGTGAGCTGGGCGGCCTGGGAGATGTGCTCGAAGGCGCCCTCCAGGTCCTTGTCCTCGTAGGCCATGATGCCGAGGTTGTGGTGGGCGTTGGCCACGTTGGGGTTGACCGCGAGCAGCGTGTCGAACTCCTTCTTGGCCTCCTTCTTCTTGCCCATCTTCATGTAGGTGAGGCCCAGGTCGTAGCGCGACTCCAGGTTGTCCGGGTTCACCTGCAGGGCGCGCTTGAAGTTGTCGTGGGCCTTTCCGTAGGCGCCTTCATCCAGGTACAGCACGCCCAGGTTCTGGTAGGCCTGGAGGTGCTCCTGGTTGAAGCGCAGGGCCTTGATGAAGAACTCCTTCGCCTTGCCCTTGTTGCCCGAGTACATGGCGATGAGGCCCTTGTTGGCCCACAGGTCCGCGTACTGGGGGGAGAACTCCAGGCCCAGGTTGCAGTAGGTCTCCGCCTTCTGCAGGTCTCCGTTGGCCATCTCCTGCGCGCACAGCTCGTTGTTGATGAGCGCCCGTTCATGCGGGGGCGGCGTGCTGAGGCAGGCGGTGGTGGAAAGGGAGGCGGCGGCGGTCAGCGTGAGGAAGAGGCGAAGACGCATGGCCGGCCGAGTGTAGGAGAGCGCCACCCCATGAGGCAACGCCGGCCTTGAGCTGAATCAGCGCTGTTTTCCAGGGGTTAGCCCGGCTGTAGAGTGCCCCGCCATGCGTACCTACCTTTGTGCTTTCGGCTTGCTCGCGGCCCTGCTGGGCGCGGCTCCTGCTCACGCGCAGTTCTCCAACCGGAGTCTGGGCCTGTCGCTGGGCTACATGGACTTCAAGCGCACCGCGGGCCTCGCGGGGACGCCGTTCATCGGCCTGGAGGGAAGCCTCTACATCGAGAACGGCTTCGAGGTCGTCTCGCTGTCGAAGCTGATGTTCCCGACGGACACCTTCTCCACGCCGGAGAAGCGCGTGGTGGGCCTGGCCCCGTCGCTGGGCATCCGGTACCTGCTGCTGGAGGAGACCATCCGCCCGTATATCGGCACGGACGTGAGCTACCTCATCGTGTTCAAGGAGAGCGTCAGCAACTTCGTGGGCATCGGGCCCAACGCGGGCGTGGACTTCTTCCTCAGCGATTCCGTGAGCCTGGGCGTGCGCGCGCAGTACAACTTCTACATCGCGCTCAACGAGGATACGCAGACGTCGCTGACGGGCTCCGTGGGCCTGGCGACGTACTTCTAGGTCCGGACGTGGGCCGCCCCGGGCGCGTGGCCGGGGCGGGCAGCAGGGCGGCGGCGACGAGCAGCGTCCACTTCTCGTCCGAGAGGTGGGCGGGCTTCTCCATGGCGAGCGAGTCCTGGAGCCGTGCGCCCAGCGCGGAGAACAGCGTGAGCCGGGCCTCCAGCCGCAGCTCCTCGCGGCGCAGGGCGGCGGACAGCACCAGCTCCCGCTCCTCGGTGGACAGCCGCTTCACGCGCGAGACGAACAGCGGATCCGCCAGCAGGCCCTCCTCGCCGCGCGTCTCCAGGGCGGAGGGCACCTTGAGGCGCCGCTCGCGCACGACGATGGTGCCGGCGAGCAGGTCCCCCAGCCGCTGGTGCGAGCGCGACACGAGCGCCACCGAGCCGCCCACGAGGTAGAGCAGCGGCAGCCGGTCCACCACGCGCGCCAGGTTGCGCAGGGCCGCGTGGTAGAAGCCGATGCGCACGCCGCTCTCCTGGATGACCCGGAGGGACATCACGCGCTTGCCCACCGTCTGGCCCGCCCACACGGTCTCCAGGGTGATGCCGTAGCCCCAGTCCACCAGGAAGTAGACGACGATGCCCAGCGCGCTGGCGAACCCGGGGAACGCGGCCATGGCCACCTGGAACACCAGCAGCACCCCCGTCGTGGCGAAGCCGACGATGAGCGCGTCCATCAGCCACGCGAGGAAGCGCGAGTACACCCCCGCCAGCGTGAAGCGGAACTCCACGTACTCCGGGGTCAGCACCGTGTGGGTGCCGTCGAGCAGGGTGTCGGGGGTGGGCGTCACGGCGCCGGAGTGTACGTCACGCGGCCCGCGTTCCGGGGGCTCCCCGGCGCGTCCCTCCGTGGGAGCCGCAAGGACTCCCGGTCCGGAGTCCGGCTGCGACGCCGGGCAGGCGGGCGGACGGCTGCGACGGAAGGGCGGATGCTCTTGGGACCTGAAGAGTGGTATTCGTGAATAGCGGGCTCCACGCCATCCTGTCCGCACCCCCGCGCCCGTGGCCCCTTCCGAAACCTCATCCTGGAACCGCCGCGTCCTGCCGGCGGGTGCCTTCCAGTTCGCGCTCATCGCCGGGGTGACGCAGCTCAAGACGTCCGCGAACGCGCTGGTGCTGTCGCGCTTCGAGTCCCAGGCGCTGCCGTACCTCTACCTCCTGGGTGCGTTGATGACGGCGGCGCTGACGCTGCTGCCGCGCGCCCGGCCGGACGCGCCCACGGAGTCCCCGGGCATCCTCACCGGGGTGGGCGGGGTGCTGGCGCTGGGGCTGGCGGCGGCGCTGTCCGCGGGGCAGCGCATGCCGGCGCTGGCGCTGTACCTGTTCGCGGACTGCTTCAGCACGTTCGTGTCGTTCCGCTTCTGGGGCCGCATGGCGTCCGCGTTCGACGCGCGCGAGGCGCGCCGGGCCTTCACCGTGCTCAACGGCTTCGGCATGGGCGGAGGCATCGCGGGCGGTTTGCTGGTGCAGGCGCTGGCGGTGCGGCTGGGCACGCCCGCCGTGGTGGTGAGCGGCGCGGTGAGCCTGCTGGCCGCGGGCGCCATCTTCCACCACCTGCACAAGGCGGAGCCGGCGCCGCCCCCGCGCACGCGGTCGCTGCAGGCGTGGTTCCCGGCGTGGAGCTACCTGGGGGAGAGCCCCTACGCGCAGGTGCTGGCGGCGCTGGGCATCGCGTTCGCGGTGCTGTCGTCCTTCGTGGACTACCTCTTCCGCCTGCGCGTGGAGGGCACGCTCAGCGAGGACGGGCTGGCGGCGCTGTTCGGCTCGCTGCAGTTGTGGATTGGCCTGTTCTGCGTGGCGTTCCAGCTCCTCGTGGCGGAGCGGCTGCTCAAGCGCATGGGCCTGCTCATGTACCTGGCGCTGGTGCCGCTGGTGCTCGCGCCGCTGGCGGGCGCCACGCTGGCCACCGGGCAGTTGTGGCCGGTGCACCTGCTGCGGCTGGTGGAGACGGCGGTGAGCTACTCCATCCTGCCGGTGGGCATCCAACTGCTCTACGCGGCGGTGCCGGACGAGCAGCGCGAGGGGCTGCGCAGCGCGGTGGACGGGCTTCTTCGCAAGGGCGGCGTGGTGCTGGCGGGCCTGCTGCTCATCGGCGCGGGCCGGGGCGCCAACGGCATCACCATGGCGGTGGCGGTGGTGGGGCTGTGCGCCGCGCTGGGGCTGCTGCTCGTGCGCCTGAAGCCCGCGTACCTCACGGCGCTGGGCGAGCAGGTGGGCGCGCACGAAGAGGAAGAGGTGGAGCTGGGCGGCGAGGCGCAGAAGCTGCTGGTGGAGGCGCTGGGCGCGCCCACGCCGGAGCGGGTGCTGCGCGCGGTGGACATGCTGGAGCAGGCGGAGGCCGCGCCCCTGCGGCAGCACCTGGCCGCGCTCCTGTCCCATCCCCACGAGCGCGTGCAGGAGCGCGGCGTGACGCTGGCCCTGTCCTTCGAGGCGCGGGAGCTGGCGCCCATGCTGGAGCGGCTGGTGGAGGAGGGCCCCCGGCGCCCCCGCGACCAGGCCGTGTGGGCCCTGGCGCGGCTGTCCCCGGAGCGCGCGGAGCGGCTCCTGCCGCCGCTGCTCACCAGCTCCGACGTGGGCCTGCGCTGCGCGGCGATTGGCGCGCTGATGCGCACGCAGGGCAACTCCGCGGCGCTGGAGTCCCTGCGCGAATTGCTGGCGAAGGGCGACCACGCGCCCGTGGCCGAGCGGCGCGAGGTGGCGCGGCTGTTGGGCCGGTTGAAGGACCCTCGGTTCGCGGGGCCGCTGTCCCTCTACCTGGAGGACATGGACATCTCCGTGCGGCGCGTGGCGCTGGTGGCGGTGGGCGAGGGCGGCTACGTGGAGCTGGCGCCGCGCCTGCTGCCGTTCCTCGGCTGGCGCGAGGAGCGCCCGGCCGCGCGCGAGTCGCTGGTGCAGTTGGGCGACGCGGTGACGCCGCTGCTGGAGCTGCAGCTCAACAACAAGGCCGCGCCGCTGGCCATGCGGATGCAACTGCCCCGCGTGCTGCGCGGCATCGGTTCGTCCGCGGCGCTCAACGCGCTGCTGTTCTCCAACGTGCGCGACGACGCGGCGCTGCACTTCCGCATCGGCGCGCAGTTGTCGCGTCTGCGCGAGGAGCAGCCGGACCACCCGGTGGACGTGGACCGCATCCACGAGGCGCTGGGCCGCCGCCGCGACACGTACCGCCAACTGGTGGGCGCCTTCCGCGACGTGCAGGCGGCGCTGGGGCCCCAGTCGCTGCTCACCCGCGCGGTGGGCGACCGGTTGGATCAGGCGCTGGAGCTGTCCTTCTTCCTGCTGGGCCTGCTGCACCCGCCGCAGGCCATGCGCCGCATCCACCAGCACCTGGTGGGCAACGACTCGCGCCGCCGCGCCTATGCGTTGGAGCTGCTGGAGAACCTGGTGGCGCAGGAGGAGCGCGAGCTGGTGATGGAGCAGGTGGAGGCCCACCACCGCGAGTTGCCGCCCGGAGCGCCGGGCCGTCTGTGGCGGCGGCTGGCGGGGCTCGTGCAGAGTGAGGACCTGGTGCTGCGCGCGTGCGCCCGCCACGTGGCGCGGGTGAACGGCCTGGACGTGCTCCCGCAGGAGGGTGACATGAGCGATACCATCGTCCAACGGATGTTCGCCCTGGAGGGCGTGAGCGTCTTCTCGCAGAGCGACGTGGACGACATCGCGGCCATCGCGGAGGTGGCGCGCGAGGCGTCCTACAAGGCGGGCCAGCGGCTCTACAGCCAGGGGGACCCGGGCGACGCGCTCTACGTCATCGTCGAGGGCGCGGTGGACGCGTTCCGCAACGGCGAGCACGTGCTGCGCTTCCAGGCGAAGGAGGCCATTGGCGAGGTGAGCCTGCTGGACGGCGCGCCCCGGCCCACGGACATGGTGGCCGCGGTGGACTCGCGCGTGCTCGTCATCGACCGGCGCGACTTCCTGGACCTGCTCGCGGACCGGCCGGAGCTGCTCACCGGCTTCTTCCGCTCCGTGAGCCAGCAGCTCCAGAGCGTCATCGACCTGCCCGCGCGCCGTGAGGAGGGCCAGCGGCTGGAGCTGGGCGCCCCCCAGCAGCCCCACGCGCCGCTGGAGGGCATTGGCGGGCTGCCGCCCGAAGGCAACGCGCCCTCGGACGTGTGAGTCAGTCCCCCGCGCCGTGCGCGGGCGGGGCTTCACCGCTCTTGAGCGCGGGCGGCTGCAGGGGGTCCAGCCCGAGCAGGTGCGCCGAGGCCACCGGGATGAACGGCCGCGTGAAGCAGCGCAGCGGCGGGAGGCTGCCCACGAACCGCGTGAGCGCGAGCCCCGCGAACACCCACGGCTGACGCTCCACGGCGGCGATGGGCGCGGCGACGGCTTCAGAGCGCCGCGCGAGGCCCTTCATCATCCAGCGCAAGGCCCCATGGGCGGGCAGGACGCTCCAGGCGCGCACGAACCATGGCGGACGCGTGACGGGCGCCATCCAGGCGCGGTCGCTCTTGGCGGCGGTGAAGACGAGCAGCCACCAGAAGCCCCAGAGGCTGCTGAGGACGGTGAACGACTTCGGGAACCAGCACAGGGGGACGCAGAGCAGGACGAGGGCTGGAACGCCCGCGACGAACAGCAGCAGGGCCCTCCAGCGGCGCTGGAGCTTGGCGCGCAGCCAGGGGACGTTGAGGCGCACGTGCGGGGTGATATCGGGGTCCTCGGGGGGCACGCCGGTGGCGAGGCTGGCCTCGCGGGAGATGACCGTGTGGTAGTCGCGCGACAGGGCGACGACGATCCACTGCACCGCGCTCAGCGAGCCGAAGAAGAGCGCCCAGAACTCCCAGCTCCCCAGGAAGAAGACGCCGTCGCGGACCTCGGGCGCGTCGACGTTGAACCCCTTCTTCTGGGGCTCCTTCTGGATGCGCGGGCCCTTGTCCTTCTCCTCCGAGACGTCCCGGAGGGCCGCCTCCACTTCCGCCCGGATGACGGCGGAGAGGGAGTCCGCCGCGTCCTCGTCCTCCGAGGACGTGCGCTCCGGCGCGGAGTCCCCCGAGGCCCGTGGGGGCCCGTCCGCGGTGCCGTCGGCTCCGGGCGTGGCGCCAGCCCGGGCCTCCTGTTCGCCCTCTTCGTGTTCCGCCTTCGCCTCTTCGGCGGCGGACGCGGCCTCATCCGCCGCGTCCTCGGCGGCCGTGGCGGCTTCGTCCGGAGGCAGGCCGCCCGCCTTGCCGGCGTTGACGGCCTCGTGGATGAGCGCGCTGAGCGCATTCTTCATGGCGGCCGGATTTCCCTTCGAGGCCTCCAGCTCCTTCGCCCGTTGCTCGATACGGGCCTGCGCCTTCTCACGCGCGGCGCGGGACTCGGCCGTCTCCGGCCGCCGCTCCCGGGTCTCCTCGTGCTTGTCGCCGTTGAACTCGTGGAACGCCCACCCCGCGGCGATGGCCAGCAGGAACGCCGTCTGCAGCGCGGTCACCTTCACGTAGGTGGCGCGGATGGCGGGGCTCGCGAGCGTGACGCGGGCGATGTGGAAGGGCAGGGCCACCCCGTAGAAGAACTGGCGGATGCGGCCCCTGGGCAACTGGCCCTTCGTGGACTGGAAGTGCTCGGCGCCGCCCCGGACCTCGCCCCACAGCTCCGAGGCGAAGTTCCGGCCCGGGGAGCTCCCTTTTCCGCTGGGAGTCCCGCCGTCCTTCTCCTCCTGTAAAGGCTTGAAATCCTTGCCTTTCATGCCCGTCATTGCGTCACGCTACCACGGCGGGGATGTGCTAAAGGCCCGGCCGTGAACCCGAACCTTCCCTCGCTGCGTCCCTTCCGTCGTCCTTCCCGCCAGCTCACGCTGTCGTCCGGCGCGCTGGTCCTCGCCCTGGGAGCCCTCGCGGGTTGTGAGAAGACTCCCCCGCCGGCTCCGGCCGCTCCGCCTGTCGCGGCCGCGCCCGCGAAGCCCGCCGTGCCCAACGAGGTGACGGTGCTCGTCACCGGCAGCGCCCGTGGCCAGTTGCTGCCCGTGGAGGGCAAGGGCGGCGCCGCGGAGCTGATGGGCCGCTGGGTGAATGATGAAAAGCACTGTGCCGGTCCGCTGAAGGACGGCCAGGCGACCTGTCCGGATGCCGGCACGCTCGCCCTGACGACGGGCGACCTGTGGACGGGCCCGGCCATCTCCTCCTTCTTCCTGGGGGCTCCGACGGCGGAAGTGATGGGGCACATGGGCTATGCGGCCTCCGCGCTGGGCAACCACGAGCTGTCGTACGCCAAGGATTCCTTCCTGAAGAACCGCGCGGCCGGGGGCTTCCCCTTCCTGGCGGCGAACCTGAAGGTGACGGACGCGACGCTGGCGAAGGACCTGTCCATGCCCGCGTTCCAGGTCTACGAGCGGAGGGGCCTGAAGATTGCGGTGGTGGGCCTCACCTCGCAGAAGACGGTGCGCACGGCGATGTCCGGCCGCGCGGAGGGCCTGGAGGTCATCCCCAACGAGGACGCGCTGAACACGGCCGTCCCGGAGGCGCGCAAGGCGGGCGCGGACGTGGTGGTGATTGTCGCGGACCAGTGCCCCTCGGACCTGCAGCCGGTGCTGGCGAAGCACGCGGACTGGAAGGTGTCCCTGGTGGCCGGTGGCCGCTGCGGCACGGACGCCCCGGGCGTGAAGACGGAGGGCGACACCACCTACGCGTCGCTGGGCCGCGGCTTCGAGTCGTACCTGCGCGCGGAGCTGAAGTTCGACCCGTCCAAGGCGGCCGGCCAGAAGCTGACCGGCGTGGACACGAAGGTCGTGGAGGTCGCGGGCGGCACGCCGGACGCGGAGACGGCGAAGCGCATCGCGGAGTGGCAGGCGAAGGTGGACCAGGCGCTGGGCCGGAAGATCGGCTTCACCAAGACGGGCATCCCGCAGGACTCGCCGCTGATGGCGAAGTGGGTGGCGGGCGCGGTGCGCACGCAGCTCAACACCGACGGGGCCATCCTCAACAAGGGCGGCATCCGCAACGGCCTGGCCAAGGGCGAGGTGACGCTGGGCAGCGTGTACTCGGCGATGCCGTTCGAGAACTCGCTGCTCACCGTGAAGCTCAAGGGCGAGGACCTGGCCAAGCAGCTCGCGAACCCGGACGCGCTCGTGGCCGGCTTCACCCCGGCGGGCAAGGGCAAGTTCAAGGACGCCCAGGGCAAGGCGCTGGATCCGAAGAAGGAGTACACGGTCGCGACGGTGGAGTACCTGTACTTCGGCGGTGACGGCTTCGACTTCGAGAAGCTGGACACCGACCCGGCGGAGACGGGCATGGCGTGGCAGACGCCGGTCGTCGAGTGGACGGAGGCCCAGGCCTCCACCGAGGCGAAGCCGCTGGAGAAGTTCATCAAGTAGCGCTTGGCGTGGTCCTGAAGCACCGGGGCGCCGGAGTCCTCCCTCGAAGCGGGGAGGGCGGCCGGCGCCTCGCCGTTTCCGGGGCTCGGTTAGAGTGGGCCCATGGAGATGGCGGAGTTCATCGATACGCGGCGTCCGCGCTGGCAGCAACTGGAGTCGCTGCTGGACAAGTCCGAGGGCGAGGGGCTGCGCAAGCTGAGCCTGGACGAGGCCCGCGCGTTGGGGAAGCTGTACCGCGCCGTCTCCAGCGACCTGCTGTGGGTGCGCGCGCGCAGCGGCTCCGCGGACGTGAGCGCGTACCTCAACGACCTGGTGGGCCGCGCGTACGCGCTGACGTACCCGGGCAGCCGGCCCCGGTTCGCGGACGTGTGGGCCTTCGTGGCGCGCGGCTTCCCGGCGCTCCTGCACCACGAGTGGCGCATGTACGTGGCGTCGGTGCTGCTGTTCCTGGCGGGCGCGGGCTTCGGCTACGTGGGCATGGTGGTGGATCCGGACGCCGCGCACTACCTGGTGCCGGAGCAGCACCTGAGCCTGGACCCCGTGAAGCGAGCCGCGGACGAGGCCGCGGGCAAGGGCATGACGGTGGAGGAGCAGGCCCAGTTCTCCTCGTTCCTCTTCACGCACAACATCCAGGTGGCGTTCCTGGCGTTCGCGCTGGGCATCACGCTGGGGCTGGGCACGGCGGTGATGCTGTTCACCAACGGCCTGTTCCTGGGGGCGCTCGCGCAGGTGTACGCGGCGAAGGGGATGGCCGGGTGGTTCTGGGCGTGGATATTGCCGCACGGCATCCCGGAGATTTCGGCCATCTGCATCGCGGGCGCGGCGGGGCTCGTCATCGCGCGGGGCATGGTGGCGCCGGGTGGGTTGTCTCGCGGGCAGGCGCTGCGCAAGGAGGCGGTGACGGCGGTGAAGCTGCTGTTCGGCACGCTGGTGCTGTTCGTGCTCGCGGGCTTCATCGAAGGCACCGTGTCGCAGATCCACCCGCCGAAGCTGTCGGTGGCCTTCAAGGTCGGCTTCGCGCTCACGGTGGGGACGGGCGTCTACGCGTACCTGCTGTCCGACTGGACGCGCGGCCGGCGCGAAGGTGCGCGTGCGGCGGAGCTGGCGGGATGAGCGGGCCGGACCTGGCCGTGCCTCCGCTGCCGCGTGAGCCGGAGGTGCTGATCGAGTGCCCGCGCTTCTCCCTGGTGAAGCGGCGCGCGGACGGCTCCGTGGACTTCGTGTCGCCGCTGCCGTGCCCGTACAACTACGGCTCCATCCCGGGCCTGCTGTCGGATGACGGGGACCCGCTGGACGCGGTGGTGCTGGGGCCCCGGCTGCCGCAGGGGCAGCGCGTGCGCGTGCCGGTGGTGGCCGTGCTGGGCTTCATCGACGCGGGGAAGGGCGACCCGAAGGTGGTGTGCGGCACGCACCCGATGACGCCCTCCGAGCGCGCGGGCCTGGAGCGCTTCTTCCGCGTCTACGCCCTGTTCAAGCGGGGGCTGCACCGCGTGCGCGGCGATGTGCCCGACACGCGCTTCGTGGGCTGGCTGCGCGAAGGGCCCGAGCCCTAGCCGAGGGCCTTGGTCATCTTCAGGACGCGGTTCATCCGAAGGCCCTGCTCGATGGGGCCCACCCATTGCTCCGGCTGGAAGCCCACGCGCGCCCAGAAGCGGCGGCCGACCTCGTTGTGCTCCACCACCGCCACGCGCAGCAACCGGCCGCCGTTCGCGCGCACATGGTCCGCGTAGGCGTTGAGCACGGCCTCGCCCCTGCCGTGGCTCCGGGCCTCCGGCGCGAGGAGCAGCAGGCCGATGTACCACTCACCCCGCGCCGGGAAGTCGCGCAGCGCTTCGAGCATCCCCGCGAGGCCGCCCTGCGCGTCGCGAAGCGCGAAGAGGTGTCCCTGCCCGGGCGCGAGCGTGGGGGGCCGTTCGTTGGGGATGTTCCGGGCCTGCTCGGGGAGCGCGGGGCGGCCGTAGGCGATCTGGTGGTAGTCCTCGCAGCGGTCCAGCAGCGGCTGCACGATGCCGGTCTCCGCGTCGGGGACGGATTCCGCGGTGAGGTCTCCTGCCTGGAAAACGACGGTCATGTGGGCTCCTGGTTAGAGGACTCCGCGCGCCTTGATGTCGAGGTAACGGTTCACCGCCGCGAGGCTCAGCTCGTCCGGCGCCACGTCCAGCATCTGCACGCCGCCCCTGCTCACGCGGGCCTTGAGGACCTCCCGGTCCGTGAGCAGCTCCGACGCCACCGCGTGCTGGAACGCCTCCTCCGGTCCTGACGGGGGCGTGCGCAGCAGCTTCTGCAGCGCGGTGTCCTTCACGGACAGGCACAGCGGGACGTGGCGGCGGGCCAGCCGGTGCAGCGGGGCCACCAGCGTTCCGGCCTGCTCCTCGTCCAGGAAGTCCGTGAAGACGCACAGCAGGCTGCGCCGGTTGAGGCGCACGTTCAGCTCCTTGAAGAGCGCCAGGTAGTCCACGTACGTGAGGCTGGGCGTCGCGGAGTAGAGCGTGTCCACCAGCTTGCGGTACTGGCCCCGGCCCGCCGCGGGCGGCAGGTAGGCCTTCACGCCGTCCGCGAAGAGGGCCAGGCCCACGCGGTCCCCGTTGCGGATGGCCACGAAGGCGAGGAACAGCGCCGCGTTCACCGCGTGATCCAACTTGGTGAGGCCGTCCACCTGGGCCGCCATGGAGCGCCCCGCGTCCACGCAGATGATCAGCGCCTGCGAGCGCTCCGACTCCAGCACCCGCGTCACCGGCCGGCCCCGGCGCGCGGTGGCCTTCCAGTCCACGTCGCGCACGCTGTCGCCCTGGGCGTAGTCCCGCAGGCGCGCGAACTCGCTGCCCTGGCCGTCTCGCCGCAACTGCCGCAGCCCCAGGTTCACCAGGTCCAGCGCGGCGCCGGACAACAGCAACCTCCGGGCGCCTCGCAGGTCCGGGTACACCGACACCGAGCGCTCCGCCGGGAACGTCCGCTCGTGCGAGACGAGCCCCAGGGGGCCGCGCACGCGCACGTGCACGGCGCCGAAGCTGAACTTGCCGCGCTTCGCGGGCGTGGTCCGGTACACCCACTGCGTCTGGCTGTCCGGCGTGAGGCGCAGCGTGGCCTCCGAGGGCTCCGAGGTGAACGACGGCGGCGCGTCGTCCTTCACGCGCACCTCCACCGTGCCCACGCCCCGGTGCACCAGGCGCAGCTCGACGCGATTGGCCACGCCCACGTTGAGGCGCTCCGGCAGCAGGCGCTCCACCTCCAGCCGCACGCGGCGGGCCTGGAGGAAGTCGAACACGGCCAGCGCCACGGCCAGCGCGTCCAGCGCCAGCACCGCGCCGCCCAGGCCCGGGAAGAAGCCCGCCAGCGCCATGGGCAGCGCGAGCAGGGCCAGCAGCCCCCACAGGCGCTCGGAGGGAATCACCGGGGGACCTCGACGCCCTGGACCACCTCGCGCAGCACGTCCGCGGCCGTGGCCCCGTCCAGCTCCGCGTCCGGCGACAGGAGCAGGCGGTGGCGCAGCACCGGGCCCACCAGGAAGCGCACGTCGTCAGGCGTCACGAAGTCGCGGCCCCGCAGCGCCGCCAGCGCCTTCGACGCGAGCAGCAGGTGCACGCCCGCGCGCGGCCCCGCGCCCAGGCGGATGTTGGGCGAGCTTCGCGTCGCGGCCACCAGCTTGCGGATGTACGCAAGGACCGGCGGCTCCACGTTCACCGTGTTGAGCGCCACGCGCGCCTGGAGCAGGTCGTCCTTCGTCACCGCCGCGCTCACGCCCGCGCGCGCCAGGTCGCCCGCGTCGAAGCCCCGGTGCACGGACTCGAGGATGGCGTCCTCCTCCTCCGGCGCGGGGTAGCCCACGTCGATCTTCAGCAGGAAGCGGTCCAACTGCGCCTCGGGGAGCGGGTACGTGCCTTCCGACTCCACCGGGTTCTGCGTGGCGAACACCGTGAACATGGGCGACAACTGGAGGTTCTTGCCCTCCAGCGACACGGCGCGCTCCTGCATGGCCTCCAGCAGCGCGGACTGCGTCTTCGCCGGGGCGCGGTTGATCTCGTCCGCCAGCAGCAGGTCCGTGAAGATGGGGCCTCGCGCGAGCACGAAGGCCTGCGACTTCAGGTCGAAGACGCTGGTGCCCAGGATGTCCGCGGGCATCAGGTCCGGCGTGAACTGGATGCGCTTGAAGTCCGCGCCCACGCTGCGCGACAGCGCCTTGGCCATCAGCGTCTTGGCCACGCCGGGCACGCCCTCCAGCAGGATGTGCCCGCCGGCCACGAGCCCGCAGAGCATCAGCTCCAGCGGCTCGTCCTGCCCGACCACGGCCTTGCGCACCTCCGCGAGGACGCCCTCGCGGATGGCGTTCGCGGACCGCACGGCGTTGCCGGTGTCCGGGAAGGGGGGAGGGGAGGAGGGCGCGTTCATGGGGTTCCGGGGCGGGGCCGGCCGGTGCCGGCGGGGTGGATGCGCTCGCGCACGTGCGCGGCGGAGGTGGCGAGGGCCTGGAGGTCGGCGTCCTTCTGGACCGTTTCGGACTGGCGGACCACGTCGAGCAGCCCGTCCGCCAGGTCCTGGCGTCCGCGCGTGCGCAGCCCTTCCGCGACGGCGGCAAAGGTGGAGTGCGAAGGCAGGCCCGCGAGCGGCGCCAGTTGCTGCGTGAGGCCGCGCGAGATGAGCCCCGCGGCGAACCCGTGGTGCTGGCCCTCGCGGTACAGCCGGCTCATGGCGAAGAGGGCGTCCGTGGCGCCCACGCGCATGGACTCCGGCGGAGGCAGCGGCCGGCCGAAGCGCTTCAGCGCGCCCGCCCACAGCACGACGCCCAGGAGCAGTTGCGCGACGGCGAAGTGCAGGCCGTAGCGGCGCGCGAAGTCCACGAGCGAGCGCTCGTTGGTGAAGCCGTGGTGGAACTCGTCGAAGGCGAAGGGGCCGGGGCCCAGGGCCTCCAGCGCGCTCAGCCAGAACTGCGCGTTGTCCGCCCTGGCGAGCGCCGGGTTCATCGCGAGCTCGGGGGCGCCCACCACCAGCACCCGGCCCAGGCCCACATGAAGCACCGCGGCCACGGGGAAGCCCAGGCGCTCATCCTCCAGCACCGTGACGGCGTGCTCCGGGAGGCGGAGGTAGGCCTGGACCTTCGCCTCCACGCGCTCCACGCCCAGCGTGTACGGCGTGGGCAGCGGGGGCACCAGCGTGCGCATGGGCAGCGTCACGTCCGCCTTGTCCAGCTTCACGCCCAGTTCGTCCAGGAGCGCGTTCTCCTTCGAGCCCCAGGGCACGTACACGAGCGAGGCGCCGGCGCGGACATGGGACAGCACGCGCTCCACCTCTTCGTCGTCCAGTTGCTGCGCGCGCAGGGCGTTGAAGCCCTGGTGCGGCGCCTCCTCGTCGTCCACGCCCGCGTCCGGGTCCGACGCGAGCCGCGTCTGATCCGGATCCTCCTCGTGCGAGTCCTGGACCTCCACGGCGAGCAGCACCAGTGCCTCATGGCCGGTGAGCAGGCGCAGGTCCGCCATGTTGCGCGTCACCGGCAGGCCGCTCTCCTGCGCGAGCAGGTACAGGGCGCGCGCGCCGTCCGGCTCCGCGCGGAAGGTGGACAGCGGATCCGCGAAGCCGCCGCGCTGGGCGCCGCGCACCAGGAACGCCCCGAGCACGCCCGCGAGCAGCAGGCCCCCCAGCACGAGCAGCGGGAAGCGGTCACGCACCGGCGGCCTCCTGCGCGGGCGGCGCGGCGAGCAGCGGGGCGGTGATGGCGCGGAACTCGGTGTAGCCGTCCGCGCCCACGGGCGCGTTGCCGTACCACGCGAAGTCGAAGCGGCGCGTCAGCTCGCGGAACGGGGCCTTCACCTCCGGGCGGCCCCGGAACGCGCGCAGGTAGTCCCAGTTGGACAGCGTCTCGTCGTAGTGGATGGCGCCGTCACGGTGCAGGCGCGACAGGAGCGCGAGGTACAGGTTGCGCACCGCCTCGCGGTACTCCCCCTTCGCGGCCAGCGCGTCGGCCAGGTGCGCCCAGCCCTCCGGGGGACGCGACAGCGCGTGGTCCGGGTTGCCCGCGAGCGCCGCGGCGTCCACGGTGCTCACCTCCAGCGCCGGGCCCGCGCCCTCGCGCTTGCGCCGCAGCACGCTCACGACCACCACCCCCAGCACCGCGAGCGTCAGCGCGACCAGCATCACGACGAGGGCGTTCGCCGCCGCGCCGCCGCTCAGGGGCAGGGCGGTTTCCCGCGACTGGGGCCGCGGGTTGTTGCGCTTGAAGAAGTCCCGGAGCCACTCGCCCAGCTTGTCGATGAAGCGGCGCCACCAGCTCGCCTCCGGAGGGACGTCCTCCTCCTTGGGTTCGGCCGGGGCCTTCTCCGGGCGCTCCTGGAACTCCGGCCGTGCGAGGATGGCCCGCGCCCGGTCCGTGGCCGCACGGGCGTCCGCGCGCGCCTGGGCCTCGGCCGTGGCCGACACCTGCGTAAGCCCGCTCTCCAGCGTCACCGCCGCCGTCTCGCAGTCCTCGTCGTCGAAGGCCAACTGCTCCAGGCGGCGCACGAAGCGCTCGAGCTTGGCCGTCTCCCGCGCGTCCAGCGCATCGAAGTCCTGGAGCGCCGTGCCCTCCACCTGCTCCGGCAGCTCGCACTCCGTTGCGACCTTCTCCAAGCGCGCGCGCAGCGCCTGGCGCCTGGCGGCCTCCGGCGCGGCTTCCACGGACGCGGGGGCAGCGAGGAGCAGCCCCGTGGCCAGCAGCAGCGCCGCGGCCACGCCCTTCGACGCGAGCCCCCCGCGCTTCACGCTCCGCTCCGGGAGCTGCTGCACGGCGGCCAGCAGGTCCAGGCCCTCCTGGCGCACGCGCCCGTCCACCAGCAGCAGCGTGGCGGTCGCCGCGCGCAGGGGCTCGAAGAGGGCGAACGTCGTCGCGACGAGGAACACGAGCCACGGCGGGTTGTCCAACGACGCGAACCGCTCCGCGAACGTCAGGTCGATGCCCACGAGCTTCCGCCCGAGGTACAGCAGGAAGTTGAGCCCCACGTGCAGGTTGAGGAGCACCAGCACCTGCACGCCCATCAGCCAGCGCACCGCGGTGGCCGTCCCTCGCGACGGGCCCAGCAGCCGCGAGCCCACCGTGTACAGCTTCAGCGGGCTGCCCCGGCCCTGCATCGTCGCCGCGTAGCCCACGCCCTGCGCGGAGAGGAGGAACAGCGCGATGCCCAGCGAGAACGTCAGCGTCAGCACGTTGAAGAACGCCAGGTACGCCACGGCGATGAACAGGCTGGGCAGCTTCTCCAGCGCCGCGCGCAGGGACTGGCGCACGGACGGCTCCGCCTTCGCGCCCAGCAGCAGCTCCTGCACGTAGTGGCACGCCGCGCCCTGGCCCACGCCCCGCAGGAACCACGCGAGCGTCACGTACAGCGCGGGCAGGGTGGGGGAGCGCCCGTGGTCCACGGCGTCCAGCAGGTGCAGCAGCGTGGCCACCACCGCCGCGCCACCCGGCAGCGTGAGCGCCCACACGCCCGCGTTGCGCGCGCACAGGCGCAGCGCCGCGTCCATCAAGGCCACCGGACCCCGGGGGCGCAGTTCCAGTGCGGAGACGGCCATCGCGCTAGCCCACCGCGTGCGCCGCCAGCAGCACGCCGCCCCATACGAGCACGACGCCCACGAGCGCCAGCACCACGTGCGCCACGCTCCACTCGCGCCGGGGCGGCGGCCCCTCCAGCGCCTTGCGGCGCGTGTCGAGGCAACTGGCGCAGCGGTTGATGCCCTCGAACTGCGTGGTGCACTCGCGGCAGATGACGCGCCGGCACTCCACGCAGACGCCCAGGCCCGCGCGGTCCGGGTGGTAGTGGCAGCGGCCCGAGCCCTGAATCATGCGCTCACCTTACGCAATCCAGGGCTCGCCACACCACCCCCGCGCGGGCGGGACGGAACTACAGCTCGTCGAAGAACTCGTCGTTGTAGGTGTACCGGCCGAGCCGTTTGACGAGCGCCTCCATGGCCTCCACCGGCTTCACGGAGAAGAGCATCTGCCGCAGCTTCTTCACCTTCTCGTACTCGCGCAGGGTGAAGAGCTTCTCCTCCTTGCGCGTGCCGGACTGGGCGATGTTGATGGCCGGGAAGACGCGCTTCTCCGCGAGCAGGCGGTCCAGGGTGACCTCGGAGTTACCCGTGCCCTTGAACTCCTCGAAAATCACCTCGTCCATGCGGCTGCCGGTGTCGATGAGCGCCGTGCCGATGATGGTGAGCGAGCCCGCCTCCTCCGTGGCGCGCGCGGCGCCGAAGATGCGCTTGGGGCGCTCCAGGGCGCGGCTGTCCACGCCGCCCGTCATGGTGCGGCCGGAGCTGTCCACTTCCTTGTTGTAGGCGCGCGCCAGGCGGGTGATGGAGTCCAGGAGGATGACCACGTCCTTGCCGGACTCCACCAGCCGGCGGGCGCGCTCCAGCGCGAGCTCCGCGACCTTGAGGTGGTCGCCCGTGGGCCGGTCGGAGCTGGAGGCGATGACCTCCGCCTTGATGCTCCGGCGCATGTCCGTCACTTCTTCCGGGCGCTCGTCGATGAGCACCACCATGACGTGGCACTCCGGGTGGTTCTGGATGATGGCCTGCGCGATGCGCTGGAGCATGATCGTCTTGCCCGTCTTGGGCGGGGCGACGATGAGCGCGCGCTGACCCTTGCCGATGGGCGCGATGAGGTCCAACACGCGCGTGACCATCTCCTTGTGGCCGTTCTCCAGCTTCAGCCGCTCGGTGGGGTCCACGGAGGTGAGGTCCGCGAAGTGCGGCAGCCGGGGCGCGCCGTCCAGCGGGCGGCCGTCCACCGTGTCCACCTTCTGGATGACGCCCTTGTGGCCGCGCATCTGCGCGAACGCGGTGAGGTACTGGCCCTGCCGCAGGCGCAGCTTCTGGACCAGGTTCTTGGGCAGCTCCGGGTCATCCGGCGACGCCAGCAGGTTGCGCTTCACCTGACGCAGGAACGCGTTGGGGCCCTTGGCCTCCGTGTCCAGCACGCCCTCCACGGGCGTCAGGTTCTGCTGCGGCGCGCCCTGGGCATGCCCGCCGCCGCGCTGCTGCTGCGGGTGGCGCGGGTGCTCGTGCCGCTGCGGCGGCGGTCCGCCGTCCTGCGGGCGGTTCTCCTGGCCCTGCGGCTGGCCGCCGCCCTGGGGCTGCTGCTGTTGCTGCTGCGCCTGGCGCTGGCGGTACTGCTCCAGCTCCTGCGGCGTCAGGAAGACCTGCACCTGCTGCCCGTCCGGGCCCGCCGTCATGCGGTAGGCCTGGCCCTCCGGGGTGAAGTGCACCTGCGCGCCACGGCGGCGGCGGCGGCGGCGGCGGCGGCGGCCCCCCTGGCCGGGGGCTCCGGGGGCGCCGTTCTGGGCAGCGCCACCCGCGGAGGACTCACCCTCGTCGGGGCCCTCGTCGCCCTCGTCGTCACCGCCGTCGTCGTCCGCCTCGGGGGGCGGGGGGGGACGGGCGGCCGCGGGCGGAGGCGGCGGGTTGCGGGTCTCGGGGTTGTCGGAATTCTCGCTCATGGGGCTCCACGCGTGACGGCCCTTCGAGGTCGGCGGCCGTGAGCGGGCCCGCCGGGGACGTCAGGAAGCAGGTTTTGGGACAGGAAGCCGGACGCGGGGCCTGCGAGAAGGCCGAAACCGCCGGTTCCTGAAACCCCCCGACGGCCCTAGCGCCGGCCGGGAGGCACTCACCACCCTAACAGAGCGCCCGGATGGGGCGCCCGCAATTTCGCCGCCCGTACGCGTGGGCTGTCCACCGGGCGACCTCCCTGGGGGCCCTTCAGCGGATGCGCACGCGGAAGGGCATCATGGCCTTCAGGCCGGGGCGCAGGAGCTCGGGCGACCCCAGCCCCACCTCCCGGGCAAGCACGGACAGGGCCTCCGGCGGGCGCTCCGGCAGCGCGGGCAGCAGCACCCCCGCCAGCGCGTGCACGCCGGGCTCGCCGCCCAGCCCGGAGAGGAAGCCGCGCGCGTCCCCCATGACGTCCAGCTCCAGCTCCTCCGAGGGCGCCACCTTCGCGCGCTTGCGCGCCGACGCCACGGCCTCCGGCATGCCGCCCAGCCCGTCCACCAGCCCCCGGGCGAGCGCGTCCGTGCCGCTCCACACGCGGCCCCGGGCCACGGCGTCCACCTTCGCCTTGTCCATCTTCCGGTTGCGGGCGACCTCCGTGATGAACGTGTCGTAGGAGTCGTCCACCCAGGTCTGCACGGCGGCCTGCTGCTCCGGCGTCCACGGCTTCCACCACTCCAGGAGGTCCGCCATGTCGCCGCGCTTGAGCGTCTCCTGGTTCACCCCCAGCTTCGTGCCCAGGCCCTCCAGCGCGGGCTTCGGGTAGAAGACGCCGATGCTGCCCGTCAGCGTGGTGGGCTCCGCCAGGACCTCGTCCGCGGCCACCGCCGCGTAGTAGCCGCCGGAGGCCGCCGCGTCGCCCATGGAGGCGATGACGGGCTTGCGCTTCTTCGCCTCCAGCACCGCGCGGTACATCAGGTCGGACGCCAGCACGTCACCGCCGCCGGAGTCCACGCGCAGGATGATGGCCACCACGGACGGGTCGTCCTGCGCCTCCTCCAGCGCGCGCACCACCGTCTCCGCGCCCGCCAGCCGCGCGAAGCCCAGAGGGTCCTCGCGGCTGCGGCCCCCGGTGATGTCGCCCAGCACCGGCACCACCGCGATGCGGCGGCGCAGGCCCCAGCGGTCCTCGCGCTCGTCGCGCGGCGAGTACGTCGGCCGGAAGCGCAGGCCCGGGAACCACTCCGCCACGCGCGCGTCCAGCTCCGTCGCGGACACCACGCCGTCCAGGAGGCCCGCCGCCTGCGCCCGCTTCGAGGACAGGATGCCCTGGGCCCACGCCGCGCGCAGCCGCTCCGGGGGCAGCTTGCGCCCGGCCTCCACGGCCTTCTCGTAGTGCGCCACCTGGGAGTCCAGGTACGCGTCCAGCGTCTCGCGCTCCGCGGGGCTCATGTCGGAGCGGGTGAACTGCTCCATCGCTGTCTTGTATTCGCCCACGCGCGCCACGTCCCACGTCACGCCCAGCTTCTCCATGGTGCCGCCCAGCGACGTCACCGTGGCGGACAGGCCGTTGATGGGCAGCGACGCCTCCGTCAGCGCGTAGACGCTGTCCGCCGCGGACGCCACCAGGTAGCCGCGGTCATCCCCGGACAGCATCACCACCACGACCTTCTTGCCCGCGTCCCGCAGCTTGAGCAGCGACTGGCGCAGCTCCTCCGCCGTGCCCCAGCCCACGCCGGGCAGGCCCTCCATCTTCACCACCACGCCCTTGAGCCGCTCGTCGCGCGTGGCCAGGTCCAGGAACTTCAGCAGGCGCAGGTACGGGTCCGTCTCGCTCACGCCCAGGAGGGCCAGCGCGGGGCTCACGCCGCCCGCGAGCATGTCGTCCAAATCCAGCAGCGCCACCACGCCGCCGCCGCCGTGCACGGAGCGGTAGCGCTCCGAGGACAGGCGCACCTGCAGCACGTGGTCCAGGCCTTCGCCCGCGCCGCCCGCCGCGTACGTCAGGCCCGCGTGGCCCAGGTCCACCGTGGCCGAGAACTGGAGCGCCAGGGGGATGCCGCTGACGAAGCCGTGGGACAGGCCGCCGCCCAGCCGCAGGCCGCGCACCACCTCCGCCTGGAGCGTGTACGTGGCCAGGCCCTCCCGGAAGCCGCCCTCCGCGAAGAGCCAGTCCACGCCCAGCGTGTAGCGCTCGTCCAGCGGGCGCAGGCCCAGGCCGAAGTTGTAGCGGCGCGGCAGCTTGAGGCCGTCCTGCTCCGGCGCGTTCAGGTCCCTGGCCACCGCGGCCAGCGACAGGAAGCGGAAGGGGCGCGCGGTGAGGCCCACGTCCCAGCTCGTCAGCCCGCTGATGCGGGAGTCATCCGAGCTGCTGAAGTCGTGCAGCGCGGCGCCGAGCTGCAGCGTGCGGGGCCCCAGCGACAGGCCGAAGGACGTCTTGCGGTAGTCCGGCGCGTTCTCGCCGCGGATCCACTCCAGGGAGAAGCCCGCGCCCAGGCCCAGGACGCGCGTGCCCAGGAAGACGGCGTCGCCCACCGAGTCGGACTGGAGGTTGCGCTCGTGGAGGTAGAAGAGCTGCCCCGCGTCCTGGAAGCCCAGGCCTGCGGGGTTGAGGGACAGGGCGGGCGCTTCGTCGATGAGCGCCGCGTTGGTGGGCGGCAGGGTGACGCCCCGGGGCGGGGCGGGGGCGCGGTCGACGGCGCCCGTCTGGGCAAGCGCGAGGCTGGGGAGGAGGGCGAGCAGCGGCAGGTGGCGCATACGGCCCGGGACTCTAGGTGCGAGCCGTCCCGGGACAAGCGCCGCGTGTCACCAGTCCTCGGTACCCGACACGTCGTCCAGCGGATCATCCCCGGAGTGCTTCTTGACGGACTGTCGGGAGTTGCCACCCCGGTCCTCGGAGCCCCAGTCCTCCGCGCCGCTGCGGTTGTCCAGCGGGTCGCGCCGCTTCTGGACCTGCTCGCCCTCGCTGTTGATGAGCTGGTTGACCACCCGCTCCATCTCCGACTTGAGCTGGCCGTACTCGTCGCCCTGGAGCACCAGCTTGCGCGAGCCCAGGCGCTTGCCGCTCTTCACGTCGAAGAGGCCCACGGACAGCTCCGTGCCGCGCTCCGGGATGACGCGCACGGTGCCCACCATCGCCCGGTCCAGGCTCAACGAGCGGCCCAGCGAGGCGACGGCGTTGGCCGGCTTGTCGCTGGGGCGCGACACGTCCGGAATCACCTTGTCCAACTGCGCGTCGTAGGCCTTGTAGGTGGCCGTGGGGGACAGGGAGGCGACGACGTCCACGTCGTCCGGCGTCACCTCCGCGATCTGCCCGAACTGCCGGAAGCCCGGCCGCTCCATGCGCACCAGGTGCTTGCCCACCGGCAGCGTGGGCAGCGTCAGCGGCGTGTAGCCCACCGGCTCCCCGTCCACGTAGACGCGGGCGCCCGCGGGCCGGGACTTGAAGGTGGCGCTGCCGCGCAACTGCGAGGGGCGGCTCGTCGCCACCTGCACGCGCAGGCTGATGAACTCCCGGCTGAAGCGCTTGGGGTTCAATTCGAACGTGGGGTTGAGCGCCATCAGGTCGATGAGCAGCAGCTTCGCCTCCTCCACGTCGCCCCGGAGCTGGAGGATGGCGCCGTGCAGCGCCAGCGCGTCGCACAGCGGGAAGCAGGACGTCATCGCCGCGACGGAGCCGTCCAGCTCCTTGAGGGTGGCGCGCACCTTGCGCTCCGCGTCCTCGTACTCGCGCGCCTCGAAGGCCTTGACGCTCTCCTCGTAGCCCTTCTTCGCGCGCTGGAACGACGCCTGCGCGGCCGGGTCGTCCGGCAGGCCGAAGAGGTCGCGCGGCTTGCGCACGGAGTAGCTGGCGAAGTTTCCGAGCGCGTCGTTCATGTAGCTCTCCATCTGCACCCCCGAGGACTCGGACGACGGGTCCATGGGGATGAGCAGCGCGGAGATGCGGCCCGGTTGGGACGAGGCGGACAGCGCCAGGGCGGGCAGCAGCACGAGCGCGAGCGGAAGGGCTTTCATGAGGAGTCCTGTGCGCTTGACGCCCAAGCTAGAAGGAAATTCCACCGGGCAGCCCGTTGACCGGGTTGAAGCCAGCGCCGCGGTCCGTGGTGGCCACGTACACCACGCCCGCCGTCACGGCCGCCACGCCCGCCGCCGCGGCCCAGAACCAGGGCTTGCGCAGCACGGAGTCGCTGGCCACGAGCGGATCCTTCGACTCCGAGCGGCCCTGGGGCAGCGCCGCGCCGGTGAGGAAGGTGTGCACCTGGTCCGCGGCGAAGTCCGCGCTGCCCTTGCCCTCGCGCTTGCCGAAGTCCACCTCCACGCCGCGCAGGCGGTTCTTGGTGCGCACGTCCCACGCCTGCACCTCGCCGTGCAGCCGGCCCTTCTTGTCCTGGAACGTGGCCGCCAGCACCACGTAGCGCGCGTTGAGCCGCTCGGCGATGGCGCCCACCTCCGGCGGCGTGCCGTCCGCGTCGAAGGCGGCCTCCGTGCCGGCCTTCGACGCCGCGTCACGCAGCGCGGACAGGCCCGGCGCGGAGCCGAGCTTCGTCTTCACCTCCGTGGGGGCGGACGGCTTCACCTCCACGTACGTCGCGAACGGGGCGTAGCCCGGCAGCACCACCTGCACGGGGTAGTGGCCCGGGGCCAGCTTCGCGCCCGCCAGCGGCGTCGTGCCCACGTCGCGGCCGCGCACCAGCACGCGCGCGCCCTGGGGCTGGGTGTTCACCACCAGCGTGCCCTGCGGCTGCGCGTTCAGCTCGCCCTGCGCCTCGGAGAACACCCGCTGCACGTCCTGGCCGAAGAGGGCCGCGTCCGGGCGCAGCGAAGGCTCCGCGAGCAGCGCGTTCGTGAAGGCCGCCTTCGCGCCCGCCACGTCGCCGTTGAGGAGCTGGGACGCGCCCTGGAAGAGGTACGTCTCACCCAGCTTCTCCGGGCGCAGGTCGCCGGGGCGCTGCACGTAGGCCTCCGCGGCCGCCTTGAACTTCACCGCCGCGGCGTCCGGGTCCAGGTTGTCGTACGCGGCGCGGCCCTCGTCGAAGAGGGCGTCCGCCTTGGGGTTGCCCTGGGGCTCCGGGGGCGGGAAGGCGGTGGCCAGGTCCACGAACTGCACGTCGCCCGCGCTGCCCAGCCGCCGGGTGATGGTGTCCTCCAGCTTCGCCGCCGAGTCCTGCGCGGCCGACTGGCGGGGCACGCCGAAGATGGCCACCGCGCTGGACGGCGCCGCGCGCACCGCCGGGGGCGGGACGTCCGCCAGCTTCTTCGGCGCGGCGGGCGTGGCCGGGGTGACGGGCGCCTGGGTGGCGGCCTTGGGCGCCACCGGCGCGTCCGACTCGGGGGGCGCTTCGTCCGGCGGGGTGAAGGTGTCCTCGGGGATGGCCGCGGGGACCTTCTTGGTGGCGGCGGGACGCTTCTTCTTCGCGGCGGACTTCCGCTTGGTGGCGGCGTCGGCGGCGGGAGCGCTCAGCACGCAGGCGAGCGCGACAGTCAGGGCAAGGCGGGTGGTGTTCACGATTCGGCGGATGCTAGCCGACCGGCGGGGCGGAAGACCAATGCCCACCCGGGACGGAACGGCGCCCATCCCGGGTGTGCGGGGACTCCCGTTTTCTCAGACGTCCAGCTCCTGGACCTCACCGGCCTGCTCGGTGATGAACTTGTAACGCGCCGAGACGTCCTTCCCCATCAGGTCGTTGATGATGCGGTCGGTCTCCAGCGCGTTGTCGATGGTGACGCGCAGGCTGATGCGGTTTCGCGCGTCGAGCGTCGTCTGCTTCAGCTCGTCGGCCGTCATCTCGCCCAGACCCTTGAAGCGCATGATGTTGGGCTTGGCGTTGCCCTTGGCCTTCTCGCGGATGATGCGGTCGCGGTCCGGCTCGTCCAGGGCCCAGTACGTCTCCTTGCCGATGTCCACCCGGTACAGCGGCGGCTGGGCGATGTGCACGGCGCCCGCTTCAATCAGGGGCCGCAGGTGCCGGTAGAAGAACGTGAGCAGCAGCGTGGCGATGTGGTGGCCGTCGCTGTCCGCGTCCATCAGCAGGAAGACGCGGCCGTAGCGCAGCTTCGTGATGTCGAAGTCGGACCCGATGCCGCAGCCCAGCGCGCTGACGATGTCCTGGAGCTCCTTGTTGGTGGCCACCTTGTCGGTGGACGCCTGCTCCGCGTTGAGCACCTTGCCGCGCAAGGGGAGGATGGCCTGGGTGCGCCGGTCGCGGCCCTGCTTGGCGGAGCCGCCCGCGGAGTCACCTTCCACGATGAACAGCTCGCTGGACGCAGGGTCCGTGGACGAGCAGTCCGCGAGCTTGCCGGGGAGGTTCAACCGGTGGCTCACCGCGGACTTGCGGCTGATGGCGGCGGAGGCCGCGCGGGAGGCCTCGCGCGCGCGGGCGGCCAGGATGATGCGCGCCAGCAGCGCTTCCGCGATGGACTTGTTGTCGTTGAACCACTTCTCCAGCGCCGGGCGCACGGCGCCGTCCACCTGCGCCGTCGTCTCCGGGTTGTTGAGGCGGCCCTTCGTCTGCCCCTGGAACTGGGGCTCCACCACGTACACGGAGAGGATGGCGGTGATGCCCTCGCGGATGTCCTCCGCGGTGAGCGTCACGCCCTTGGGCGTCAGGCCGTGCGTCTCGATGTAGTTGCGCATCGCCTTGACGATGGCGGCCCTCAGGCCCGCCTCGTGCGTGCCGCCCAGGTTCGTGGGGATGCCGTTGACGTACGAGCGGATGTGCTCGTCCGTGGCCTCCGTCCACGCCAGCGCCACCTCCAGGCGGACCTCGTTGTCGCGCGAGTAGTAGAACGGCGCGCCGCCCACGGGGACGATGGGCTTCTGGCGCTCCGACACGACCTTGGTGAGGTACTCCGCGATGCCGCCGTCGTGCTTGAACGTCTCCGACACGGCGGGCGTGGCCGTCTCGTCCTTCCAGACGACCGTCATCCCCTTGTGCAGGTAGCTCTTCGCCTCCAGGCGCTCGCGCACCAGGGCCGCGTCGAACTTCTGCTTCTCCCCGAAGATTTCGGCGTCCGGCTCGAAGGTGATGGACGTGCCGGTGCCGCGCGCGGGGCCCTCCACCTTGAGGGCGCTGGTCGCCTTGCCGCGCGCGTACGACTGCACGTGGCGCTTGCCGTCCTTCTTGATTTCGATGAGCAGCTTGCTGGTGAGCGCGTTCACCACGGAGCTGCCCACGCCGTGCAGACCGCCCGAGTGGATGTAGTTGCCCTGCTCGAACTTGCCGCCCGCGTGCAGCGTCGTGAGGATGACCTCCACGGCGGGCTTCTTGTGCTTGGGCATCATGTCCACGGGGATGCCGCGCCCGTTGTCCACGACGGTGATGGACCTGCCGCCCTTGTGCAGCGTGACTTCAATCAGGGACGCGTAGCCGTTGATGACCTCGTCCACCGAGTTGTCGACGATCTCCCAGAGGAGGTGGTGGTAGCCCGTGCTGTCGGTGCCACCGATGTACATGGCCGGGCGCTTGCGCACCGGCTCCAGGCCTTCCAGGACCTGGATGTCCGCGCCTGTGTAGCTTTCCTTCTTGGTCGCCATGGCCTTCCCGCTACTCCTTCTTCTCCGGCAGCGGCACGAAGGTGACGGGACGCGCCACCTCCTTCACCGTGTCGCGCTTGGACATCTCATGGCCCTTGCCGCCGCGGCCCGTCACGCTGAACTTCGCCGGTGACAGGTGCAGCTTGCGGCCCTTCTGCGTCTCGAACTCCAGCGTGGCGTCCTTCTGACTGGCGGGCGCCGCGAGGAAGTCCACCACCTTGTCCCCGTCATCCACCTTGATGACCTGGACGCCCTTGCCGGGGCCTGCCAGCTCGTTCACCTCGGCCACCTTGCAGACAAGGGCGTTGGTCTTCTCCGTGAGGACGGCGAGCAGGTCCTTGTCGCCCACCGGCTGCGTGCCGATGATTTCGTCGCCCTCGCCCGTCTTCGCGTAGCGGCGGCCGGCGCGGGTGGAGACCTCCGTGTGCGGCGCCAGCAGGAAGCGCAGGCCCAGGCCCTGGCGCGTCACCGCCACCAGCTTCTCCGGCTGGGGCAGGCGGGCATCCTGGGACAGGGCGCCCACCACGCGCTCGCCGTCGTCGAACTTGAACAGCTTCTGCACCGGATCGCCGTAGCCGGTGGAGGCCGGCACGTCGTTGAAGCGGGTGACGTAGGCGGTGCCGAAGTTGCTGAACAGCACCAGGTTCGCCTTCAGGCTGCCGGCGAGCACCGCCATCACCGCGTCGCCTTCACGCAGGCGGGTGGTGGACGGGTCCTTCACCTCGCGCACGCGCTTGATCCACCCGTCGCGGGTGATGACGACGTGGGCGTCCTCGTCCGCGATGAACGCCTCCGCGGAGAACTCCACCTCCTCCGCGCCCGCGCCGCCAATGCGCGTGCGGCGCTTGTCGGTGTACGCGGCCTTGAGGCCGGTCAGCTCCTCCTGGATGACGTTCCAGCGCTTCTTCGCGTCCTTGAGGATGCCCTCGATGCGCTTGATCTCCGCGCGCTTCTCCTTGAGCTCCTTCTGGACGATGAGGATCTCCAGGCGGGCCAGCTTGTAGAGGCGCATCTCCAGGATGGCGTCCACCTGGAGCTCGTCCAGCTTGAAGCGCGTCATCAGCTTCTGGGCGGCGTCCTGCTTGCCCTCCGACTGGCGGATGATCCGGATGATCTCATCCAGCGCGTCGTAGGCCTTCTCGAAGCCCTCCAGGATGTGGACGCGCCGCTTGAGCTCCGCCAGCTCGTGCTCGAAGCGCTTCGTCACGACCTCCAGGCGGAAGTCGAGGAAGTAGCGGAGCATGGACTTGAGGTCCAGGCGCTTGGGCGTGCCAACGTCCGGGTTCTCCGAGGGGACGAGGCAGGTGAGGTTCACGCCGAAGTTCGTCTGCAGGGGCGTGTGCTTGTAGAGGTACGCCATCACCAGCTCGGGGTTGGCGTCCTTCTTGACCTCCAGCACGATGCGCACGTCCGTGGTGGACTCGTCGCGCACGTCGGTGATGAGCGGCAGCTTGCGGTCGCGCACCAGCTCGCCAATCTTCGCGACGAGCGTGGACTTGTTCACCGTGTACGGGATGGAGGTGACGACGATCATCTGACCGCCGCGCTTCATCTCCTCCAGCTTGTACTCGCCGCGGATGCGGACGGAGCCCTGGCCCGTCTCGTAGATGTCGCGCAGCTCCTTCTTGTCGTTGAGGATCTGCCCGCCGGTGGGGAAGTCCGGCCCCTTGATGTACTTGAGCAGGTCCTTGGTCTGCAGCTCCGGGTCGTTGATGAGCGCCAGGAGCGCGTCCACCAGCTCGCCCAGGTGGTGGGGCGGGATGTTGGTGGCCATGCCCACCGCGATGCCGGTGGTGCCGTTCATCAACAACTGCGGCACGCGCGCCGGGATGACGACGGGCTCGTCGCGGGTGCCGTCGTAGTTGGGGCGGAAGCGGACCGTCTTGCTGTCCAGCTCCCCCAGCAGCTCCGTGGCCAGCTTCTCCAGGCGGCACTCGGTGTAGCGGTAGGCGGCGGCGGAGTCGCCGTCCAGCGAGCCGAAGTTGCCGTGGCCGTCCACCAGCGGGTAGCGCAGGGAGAAGTCCTGCGCCATGCGCACCAGCGCGTCGTAGATGGCCGTGTCGCCGTGCGGGTGGTAGCGGCCCATGATGGCGCCCACGACCTGCGCGCACTTCTGGTACTTCGTGTCGAACGACAGGTTCAGGTCGTTCCACATGCCGTAGAGGATGCGGCGCTGCACCGGCTTGAGGCCGTCCCGCACGTCGGGCAGGGCGCGCGAGGTGATGACCGACAGGGCGTAGTTGAGGTACCGGCGGCGCGCTTCCTCGGCCAGGCCCGCGGGCAGGCTGTCCCCGCCACCGGCGCCGGACCCGCCGCCGCCTCCCTTCCCTCCGCCCCCTGCCGGGCCTCCCTGCTTCTTGCGCGACTTCGTTTCGGCTTCTGCGAGCATGGTCATGGAATCCAGATGGGTGTCACACGGGCCCGCCGGCAGGGCGTGACGCGCCGCGCGGGCGTGAAGCCGTGCGCGCCGCGACTACCAGTCGGGTCGGACCCTCGACGTCAGATGGGCGGGACTACCATGGGCCCCTGACATTGAGAACGAATTCGGGTGGTTGCGTCGGCTCCAGCCCGGAACTTCTGCACGTCCGTACAGTCCCGTGCCTGCTTGAAACCCACCGCCAACCCCCCGGAATTCCGAGGGGAGCGGGGCCGGGGCTGGCTGGCGGGCCGCTGGGACTAGCCGTTGTCGCCGGAGGGGTTGGCGCGGGGCTTCTTGCCCTCCGCGTCCGGGGCGCGGCCCCAGCCGCTGCCGCGCTTGAAGATCTGCACGCCCCGGCCGGAGCTGCCGCCGGCCATGCCGTTGATGGTGGCGGTGAGGGCCTTGCTCCCCGGCGGGTGGTAGATGACGCGCACCTTGCGGGCGGAGGGCAGCAGCGCGCTGGTGGCGTCCACCAGCAGGTAGACGGTGGTGCCGTCCGTCTGGATGCGCTCCGGGTCCTGCCGGTTGTTGAGGTCCGCGAGCAGCTCGCCCGCGTCCGCGCTGGTGGCGTCCGAGCCCAGTTGGCGGATCTTCACCCGCAGGGCCACCTCCGGGGGCGCGTCCTGGCGCTTGTACTCCCGCACGCCCTGGATGACGACCGCCAGGTCGGCGCCGTTCTCCGGGGCCTTGGTGGCGGGCAGGTGCAGGCCGGACTGGACGCTGGAGTCGGTGTCCAGGAAGAGGGTGACGTTGGCGCAGCGTTGCTTGCACTCCTCGCCGAAGGGGTCCTTGTTGAACTTCAGGCGCATGGCGAAGTCGCTGCCCTGGGGCCCGATGGTGGCATCCACGATGACGGGGCGCTCGTCGTCCGCGGACGGCTTGTAGCGGAACGTGGAGGCGCTCCGCCCCGCGGCGGAGGCGGTCGCGCTGGCCAGCAACGAGCAGACGAGCAGGGTGGGCAGGCGCTTCACGGACGGAGACCTCCTGACGGCGTGGGGCATCGAAAAAGTGGCATTCAAAGGGAACTGGCCCCGGCGCGGCAAGCCTGGGGCGTAGAGTGGCCGTCTGGAGGACAACCATGCCCACGCCGTACGTGCGTCAGCTCAAGCTCGGACCGATGGACAACTTCGTCTACCTCGTGGGTCCCCAGGACGGCCCGGAGGTGGTGGTGGTGGACCCGGCGTGGGACGTGCCGGCCATCGAGGCGGCGGTGGCGCAGGACGGCAAGCGCGTGGTGGGCGCGTTCGTGTCGCACTGCCACGGCGACCACATCAACGGCCTGGAGGAGCTGCTGTCCCGCCATGACGTCCCGGTGTTCGCGCAGGCGGAGGAGGTCGCCTTCTCCAGCGACCTGCGCAAGCGGGGTGGGGACGCGCTCAAGCTCCTGAAGGCGGGCGACGCGGTGCCGGTGGGCGCGCGCACCTTCCACGCGCTGCACACGCCCGGGCACACGCCGGGGTCGCACTGCCTGCTGGCGGAGGACGCGCTCGTGTCCGGGGACACCGTCTTCATCAACGGGTGCGGCCGGTGCGACTTCCCGGGCGGCAACCCGGAGGACATGTACCGCTCGCTGTCGCAGGTGCTGTCGAAGGTGCCGGACACCGCGCGGCTGTACCCCGGGCACGACTACGCGGACGTGCCGGTGGCCCGGATGGAGGCCATCCGGCAGCAGAACCCGTACTTCGGCTTCCCGGACATGGCGTCCTTCGTCGCCTTCCGGATGCGCCCGCGCAAGTAGGGCAAGGCAAGATGATGAGGCGTTCCCTCATCTCAAATTCATCCTTCTGAACCCACCTAGTCCTCGTCCCGGATGAAGTCCTCCGGGTGGTAATGGAAGATGTGCCGGGCCTCGGCAGTGGTGAAGGCCCAGCGAATGGGAACGCGGTGGCGGTTTGCATCGCGTTCCCAGGCGCGAGTCCTGTCGCGCAGGGTCTCCACGGAAGCGACGCGCTGGTGTCCCAGGCATTGACGCGAGACGAGACTCACTTCGATTTCAGCCTGATTGAGCCAACTGCCGTGCACAGGCGTGTAGTGCACGCAGAAGCGACTCCACAGGCGCAGGCCCTCCTTCCATCCAAAGCGACGCGTCAGCGAGAAACGCGTGTGGATATTGAGGTTGTCCAGCACGAGGTGAATCTTTCGGGCGTTGGGGTAGCGGCGTGCCAGGTCCCGCACCGCTTCTGCAAAGGCCTTACGGCAGCGCGTCGCTTTGACGAAGTGGCGCCCTGTCCGAGGCTCCACTGCGCAGAAGAGATTGGTGGTGCCGCACCGGACGTATTCGAAGTCACGCCGGGCGATAGCGCCGGAGTGCATGGGCAGCATGTCGCGCTTGGAGTCCAGCAGTTGCACGGGCCGCTCATCGAAGCAGATGACGGGCTCACGTCGGCTGAAGGGCTTCTCGTAGAGGGCCAGCACGTCCTCCATGCGCTGGACGTACTGGGCATCTAGACTCGGCACGCACCACCTTTTTTCTACGCCGGCAAATATGGCTTGAGTCCCAGGTGTTGCCCCTCTGAGAGGAGGAGCACCATGGCGCGGACGACAGCTCGCCCGGTGGCCACCCGTGAGGTGAG